>JBKPGE010000100.1:0-4521 GCA_046729215.1 Actinomycetota bacterium
CTCGGACCGGAGCATGTCCCGGAACAGGTGGTGATACCTGTACCACTCCCGGTGGTGGTCGAGGGGAACGACGAAGAAGTTCTCCTCCTCCAGGGCCTGAAGGCGGCGCGCGGAGTCGTTCCGACCGAGCAGCTGATCGCAGAGCGGCCCGCACATCCGGTCCAGCACCGAGGTTCGCACCAGGAACTCCCGGTCGGAGCGTTTGAGGCGCGAGAGATGCTCCGTACGCAAGTAATCGGCGACGAACCTGTCGTCCCCGTGGAAGGACTCGATCGCGCCCGGGTCCCCACACGCCTGGACGAAGAGAGCCGCGAGGTAGAGACCGGCGGCCCACCCCTCGGCCCGCTCGTTCAGCTCATGCGCCTCCGCTTTCGACACCTTCGCGCCGGCCGAAGCCAGGAGCGTTTGCGCCTCCGAGTCGCTCAGAGCGAGGTCCGCGTGGCGGATCTCGAACAGCTTCGCGGCAGCGCGCAGCCGGGGCAATGGCAGCCCGTTCTCGGCACGCCCGGAAAGCACGAGTTGCGACCCGCAGGAGAGGTTCTTGGCAAGCGGCTCGAGGACGTCCACACAGTCCCGGTCCTCAAGGACGTGGATGTCGTCGAGGACGAGCACGATCGGCTCGGGCATGGACGCCAGTGCAGCGCCGAGACGCGGAACGCTGGTCGACCACATCGCGTCGCTTGCCGACGCAGCGGCCCGGAAGACGCCCGGATCGACCGGGTCGATTCCGTCGAGAGCTGCCGCGACGTAGGTGAGAAGCGCGACCGGATCGTTGTCACGGCGTTCGAGCGAGACCCAGGCGAAGGGTCGATCGTCGCGAGCGGCCCACTGGGCGAGCAGCGTTGTCTTGCCGTATCCAGCGGGCGCGATGACGCTCACAACGCGTGCGTTCGAAGCGCGCCGGAGCCGGTTTACGAGGCCCGCACGCCGCACGAGCCCCGGACGCAGGAACGGCAACGCAAGCTTCGATTGAAGGATCTCGAAGGCGGCCCCGTTTCGCGCGGGCGGCTGTGCGGGCCGGCGCGGTGCTATCTCTTCGAACCTCATGCGCCGGGGGCGCGCGCTGCTGGGTTGCTCCGACCGCCTACTTGCTCCTCCTCGACCGTGGTGACGGAGGCCGACCCAAGCTTCCGTGTGAGCAGATGCGCACATAGCGTACGGGCCGACCGACCGGGGGGACAAGCCGTAACCACTTCGCATCATCCTCTTCGGGCGTAGGCGCCGTCACGCGCCGCGTGTAGCGTCGTCTCCATGAACCGCCCGCGCTTCCAGCGGCACCGGCGGGAGACGGCTCAGGACGACGGCACCACCCAGGTCGACACGCGCGAGCTGTCGAGGATGTTTGCAGCCCCGAGCTGGCTCCAGGATCTCGGCCTGGTCGCGTGGTGCCTCGTGGGGCTCGGCCTCGTTCTCTTCGGGGCGATCTGGCTCCTCGGCCAGACCTCCACGATCGTGATGCCGGTCGTTACGGGGACGATCGTGGCCGCAGTGGCCGGGCCCGCCGTTTCCTGGTTGCAGCGTCGCGGGCTTCCTCGGGCGGCCGGCGCGGCGCTCGTCCTGCTCGCCCTGCTGGCGCTCGCCGTGATCGTGTTCCTGCTCGTCGTCCACGGGATCGTCGCCAACGGCGATGAGATCAGATCCCTGGCGTCGCAGGCCGCGGACAAGGTCGAGGGGTGGGCGAACGACGCGGGAGCCGACGGCACCTCGAGCTCGACGGAGGCCGTGAAGCACGCGGTGCCGAACATCGGTGAGACGCTCCTGACGGGGGTCGCCAGCGGGGTCGCAGGGCTCACGTCGCTCGCCTTCTTCCTCTCCTTCACGCTCTTCAGCACGTTCTTCCTGCTCAAGGATGGGCCGACGATCCGCCGCTTCGTCGACCGCCACCTCGGGGTTCCCGTTTCGGTGGCGAGTGTTGTGACCGGGAACATGCTCACCTCGCTACGGCGGTACTTCCTCGGCGTCACGATCGTCGCCGCCTTCAACGCGGTCGTCGTCGGGCTAGCCGCTCTCATTCTCGGCGTTCCGCTTGCGGGGACGATCGCGGTCGTCACATTCGTGACGGCCTACGTGCCGTTCGTCGGTGCGTTCGTCGCGGGCGCATTTGCGGTCACCCTCGCCATTGCCTCGGAGGGAACCGCCGTCGCGATCGCGATGCTTATCGTCGTGATCCTGGCCAACGGGATGCTGCAGAACATCGTCCAGCCTGTGGCCTTCGGCGCCACGCTGGATCTCAACCCGCTCGCGGTGCTGATCGTCACCATCGGCGCGGGCAGTCTCTTCGGGATGATCGGGATGGTGCTCGCGGCGCCGATCGCGTCCGCGGCGGTGCACATCGGCCGCGATCTGGCGCTCGCGCGAGCGGCAGTTGCCGCAGAAACCGCTCCCGAGGGTCCACCGGTCGCCTCCCCCACCGCCGGCTAGTGCTGATCCCGGGGTTCGACCGACTGCTCGACCGTGCCTTCGCGAGCACGCTGCCCGAGGAGGTCGTCCAGTCGGCTGTGAAGCACGACGTGATCGAGCGTGTGATCGCGGAGCTCGTCAAGAGCGGAGCCTTGGATCGGGCCGTGAACGACGCTCTCGCAAGCCCCCGCACGACGGAACTGACCGATCGCATCGTCCGCAGCGATCAGATGCGGCTGGCGATCAAGGAAGTCGTCGAGAGCCCAGAGGTGCGAGCCGCGCTGACGACTCAGACGGTGGGGTTCGCCGGCGAGCTCGTCACCGGCATCCGGGCACGCGCAGTCCGGCTGGACGACCGAATCGGGCGTCGTCGGCCCGTGGCGGCTGCACCATTCGCCGGCATCGCGACGCGCGCGGTTGCATTTGCGATCGACGTCGCCTTGGTCATCGTGATCTACGCCTCGCTTTCCGCCCTGATCGCCGTTGCCTCCTCGCTGGTGGGCGAGCTACGACCTGCATGGCTGGCGGCCCTGCTGCTCGGCGCCGGGCTCACGCTCGTCGCCGGCATCTACTTCGTGACGTTCTGGAGCGGAGCCGGGCAGACGCCCGGAATGCGGCTGCTTGGGCTTCGGCTATGGGGCCCGCACGGTGATCCTCCCTCGCTTGTGCGGTCGCTGGTCCGTTCAGTCGGGACGGCGATCGCGATCATTCCGCTGTTCGCCGGGTATCTCCCCGTGCTGTTCGATGACCGCCGCCGTGGCCTGGCCGACTTCCTCGCCGGCACGGTGGTGGTCTACGACGACGGGCCGGAGGTTACGCGGGCCGAACCGCGATCGTCACGCGGCTGACCGCGCAAAGTCGTTCCTCGTCGTCGGTCAGCTCGACGTCCCAGACCCACGTTGTCCGCCCGCGGTGCCGACGGCGGGCGACCGCATGGATCGTGCCCTGGCTGATCGGGCGCAGGAAGCTGGAGTGGTTCGACATCCCGAGGCCGACGCTGCCTCGGGGCACGACGCCGATGTTCGTCCCAAGCGACGCGAGCGCTTCCGCGATCGACGCGTAGACGCCGCCGTGTACGAGCCCGAGCGGCTGGGTGACATGTTTCACGACGGGAACGTGGGCACGAACGAGCTCATCGCCCGCCTCGTCGACCTCGAGCCCGTAGTGACGGTCGAACGGTGACGCCTCCAGCTGACTCATCCCGCGGCGAAGTGTGAAGCTTCAGGCGGGATGAATGTCGGGGTTGGTCTTCCCACCACCACGCCGGGCGCGACGGGCGAGCTGCTCCTCGAGTGGGCGCGACGCGCCGACGACGGCCCGTTCGCGTCGGTCGCCGTCCTCGACCGCCTCGTCTACGACAGCTTCGAGCCGTTCGCCGTGCTGTCGGCGGCGGCAGGAGTGACGGCCCGCGTGCGCCTGGCGACGATGATCGCCATCGGCCCGCTGCGCTCGACCGCGCTCCTTGCGAAGCAAGCGGCGTCGGTGCACGGCCTCTCCGGAGGGCGTCTGACGCTGGGCCTGGCCGTGGGCGCGCGGGTCGAGGACTACGAGGCCGCCGGCGTGGAACACCGCGGGCGCGGGCGGAAGCTCGGCGAGCAGCTTGCCTACATCCGGGGCGCAGTCGACGGCGAGCGTGTCGGGCCGACCCGGGACGGGATCGAGCTGCTCGCCGGCGGGTTGAGCGGCCAGGCGTTCTCCCGCATGGCGCGCTACACCGACGGCTACGCCCACAACGGTGGGCCGCCGCGCGCGTTCGCGGGCGCGGCCGCGCGGGCGGAGGCCGCTTGGCGCGACCTGGGCCGTGAGGGCCGTCCCCGCCTCTGGGGACAGGGCTACTTCACGCTGTGTGACCCCGAGCGCGGTGAGGCCTACCTGCGCGACTACTACGCCTTCACCGGCGGCTTCGTCGAGCGGATCGTCGCCGAGCACCTCACCAGGGTCCGCGCGATCAAGGACTTCATCCGCGGGTACGAGGAGGCCGGCTGCGACGAGCTGGTGCTCTTCTCCACGACTCCGGGGGTCGAGGAGCTCGAACGCCTTGTGGAGGCCGTCGGATGACTGTGGAGATCGTGGGCGGCGGGCCGGCCGGGCTGTATCTCGGGATCCTGCTCAAGAAGCTCG
>JBKPGE010000101.1:0-9163 GCA_046729215.1 Actinomycetota bacterium
CCACTCACGACCGCAATGGCCGTGACGCGCGTCGGCTCCGACGCGGAGGCCGTGGAGCTCGCGAACGCGACCCCGTACGGTCTCGCCGCCTACGTGTTCGGACGGGATCTCGAGCGCTGTCTACGCGTCGCGGAGCGGCTCGAGGCGGGCGGCGTCGGCGTGAACGTGAACGACGTGACGGAACTGCACGCCCCGTTCGGGGGCTGGAAGGAGTCCGGCTTCGGCCGCGAGCTCGGCCCCGAGGGGCTCGCCGCCTGCCTGGAGCCCAAGCACATCCGGATCGGGCTCAGCAGCTGAGGGAGCTCAGGCGGCCGACTCGAACCAGGCGTCGACGCGTTTCGATGCCTCGCAAAACCAGGCGGCCCCCGCGCCCGTAATGGAACCGGGGGAGCGGAGGGCTCAGACCGAAGTGAGGTGAGAAATGCGTTTGCGCCTTGTGTGGCTCGCCGCCATAGCGGGAGCCCTATTCGCGCTCTCCGTGGCTACCGGCGCGACCGCTGCGCCGCCGGGCAACAGCTTCGTCGTTCATCCGCTCGTCTCGAACAACGGCGTCCCCGGCACGACACCGGACCCGAATCTCGTCAACGCCTGGGGCCTCGACGCCGGCCCACTGACCCCGTGGTGGGTCGCGGACAACGGCATGAACGTCGCGACGCTCTATACGGGCGCCGGGGCCGTGATCCCGCGGGTCTTCCAGGTCGGCGAGGCGCCGACCGGCCTCGTCTTCAACGGAACGACGGCTTTCAACGTCACGGGCGGAAACGCCGGCCCGGCGCTGTTCCTGTTCGACAGCGAAGCCGGCGTGATCAGCGCCTGGAACGGCTCGCTCGGAACCACCGCTGAGCCGGAGGTCACCGTCCCGGGAGCCGTCTTCAAGGGGCTCGCCATCGCAGAGACGACCGCCGGCCCGCGGCTGTACGCGACCGACTTCCACAACGGGCAGGTCGACGTCTTCGACGGCTCCTGGCAGCCCGTCAACATGCCGTTCCAGTTCTTCGATCCGACTATCCCCTCCGACTACGCGCCGTTCGGCATCCAGGCGATCGGCTCGCAGATCTTCGTTACCTACGCAAAGACGCAAGCCGGGAGCGACGACGAGGCCCATGGACAGGGGCTCGGGTTCGTCGACGCCTTCTACGCGGCCACCGGCCTCCTCGACGCCAGGGTCGCGATGCACGGCCAGCTGAACGCTCCGTGGGGCCTCGCCACGGCGCCGGAGAGCTTCGGCCGCTTCGGCGGCGACCTGCTCGTCGGCAACTTCGGCGATGGGCAGATCAACGCTTACGAGGAACTCCCGAACGGACGCTTCGAGCATCGCGGCGAGCTGCGCGGCTCGGACGGCAAGCCGCTCGCGATCGACGGGCTCTGGGCGCTCCAGTTTGGCAACGGGGGTAACGCGGGGCCGACGGGAACGCTGTTCTTCACGGCGGGCCCGGACGAAGAGACCCACGGGCTCTTCGGGTCGATCACCGCAGGCTGAGACAGTCGCGGCGGCGCGGGTTCGCGCGCGCCGCCGCTCAGCCAGCTACAGGCACCGACGCGGGCAGCCGATAGGCCGGCTGAGTTCCGTCGAAGCCCTTCAGCTCGAGCTCCTGCGGCTCCGCGGTCATCCCCCGTTCCGTGAGCCATGACGACACGCGACGAAACGCTTCGTCGCTGAGGAGGATCTCACCGCCGTCCGCGGCCTGCTGGAGCCGGGCGGCGAGGTTCGTCGCCGGCCCGAGAACGCTGACGTTCGCTGCGTCGACGGACCGCGAGACCACGGCCGGACCGACGGCGATGCCAATCCCGACCGGGAGATCCATGAGCGCCGCCTTGTCGCGGAGAGCCAACGCCGCCTCGAGGGCCAGTACGGCATGATCGACCCGCGAGCCGGCCACGTTGAAGGTTGCCATCACCGCGTCGCCCGCGAACTTGTCCACGATGCCGCTCCGCCGGCCAACTTCGGCGGCCGCCCAACGGTGCAGGGTCAGCATGCGGTCCGCGAGCTCCTCCGGCGCGCTGGCGGAAGCCAGCGGCGTGTAGCCGCGGACGTCGGCGAACATCGAGGTCACGAGCCGTTCGCCGGCCGGGAGGACGGAAGGCTCGCTGGCCTGCGCGGCCGGCTCTTCGACGAGCGGCGGCATGTCGAGACCCAAGCGCTCCGCTGCGGCCCGCGCCTCGTCGCGAACGCGAGCAGCGCCTGCCTGATGAGCGTCGCGAATGCACGACTCGAGCAGCGAGCGCGCCGCGTCTCGGTCTCCGGTTGCCGCAGCTGCCTCGGCGGTGAGCGTGCGGGCCTGCCACGTCCAGATCCGCAGATCGGAGCTTTCCAGTTCGCGCAACGCGCCCTCCAGCAGCGGCTGGGCCTCGCTCACTTTCCCTGAGGCGAGCAGGATTCGGGCTTCGGCGATCGCGAGCGCCGCCTGCCCGAGCTCGGTTGCTGCCTGCTTGGCACGGCGCAGAAGCGCCGCTGCCTCGTCGGTAGCACCGCCGGCGACGAGCGCTTCGACCCCGAGCGCCACGGCTTTCGGAAAGATCAGCACGGCATCGTGGGCTGCGACCCGGCGCCCGAGCTCGAGCGCATCGTCCATACGACCGAGTGCCAGCGCGACTCGTACACGCGCTGGGGTGTCGTAGACGATGTCTTGAAGCTCCTCGGCCGGCGAAGGAGGCGGGAGCTCGACTTCAGCCTCCGACGTGCGGCCGAGCTCGACGAGCGCCTCGGTCGCGGCGAGACGGCCGCGCCACTCGAACTTCGGCGCACCGAGGCCCTTGTGCCGCTCCGCTGCTCGACGTCCCTGCTCGAGCGCCTCGCTCAGGTCTCCGCGCTCGATCAAAGCCCAGCTCTTCGCAATCTCGCCGCCCGCCGTAACCCAAGTCTGGAAGATCATTAGCTCCTGCTTCTCCAGAGCGCCGGCGAAGCCGCCGGCAACGCTGTGGACGCGGTCCCAGATCTCGTTGTAGAGCGTGTTCGAGGCGATGATCGCGTAGCCCTTGGCAAAAGCCTCCCGGAAACACTGATCCAGCAAGGCGAACTCCCGGGCCGTGGTGTAGTTTCCGACCCCGACGAAGCTGAGAGCCCAGAGCCGCTCGAAGTCGGCCGACGCCTGCTCGGCGATCTCCACGGCGCGTTCCGCGGCCTCCAGGCACTTGTCGTAGTCCAGCTGGAACGCATGGATGCCTGCGATTCGCACGTACACGAGTGCCAGGTCGGCGGAGGGGCCCTCGTTCTCGAGCGCCGTTCGCGCGTGCTCGAACTGCTCCATCGCGGCCTGCGACTGGTCGAGCTCCCACTGACTACGGCCGAGGTGGATTCGAGCCTGCGCCGCCTCGATCGGGTAGCCGAGGTCACTGAGCTGGTCGACGGCCTCGACGAGGAGCTGCTCGGCGGCAGCCGGTTCGCCGTTGTACCAGCGAAGGCGACCCATGCGGGAGAGGAGCAAAGCGCGCTCGTGGGGATCGCCGACGTGCGGGAGGACGTGTTCGAGCAGTTCCGCCGCCTCCCTGAATGCAACCGAGCGCTCGGCCTCCTCGGCGGCGCGTAGACAGGCACCGGCGGCCTCGTTCGCCCGTCCGGCGTTCAGCAGATGGCTCGCGACGGCCATGGCGCTTCCGCCGCGACGCTCGAGCGCATCGGCGGCCCGTGAATGGATCCGCTGCCGCTTCGGCAAGACGGTGTCGCTCGCGATCGCCTCCTGCGTGAGCGCGTGTCGCCACGTGTAGCGATCGCCCGCCCCTTCCTGTTCGAGGAGCTGCTGAGCGATCGCCTCCTCCAGAGCTGTGAGTACCGCTCCCTCGTCGGCGTCGGCCACCTCGACGAGCAAGCCGTAGTCGAACGATCTGCCGAGAACCGCCCCGGCCCGCAGCACGTCGACGTGGACGGGATCGAGCCGCCCGACCCGGAGAAGCACTGCCTCACGCACCGTCTCCGGCAGGCGCAGGGCGTCGAGCGGCGGCCGCTCCCAGCCGGTGTCCGTTCGAACGATCTCCCGGCGGTCGAGTGCCTCGCGCAAGAACTCCTCCAGTACGAACGGGTTGCCCTCGGAGCGGGCGTGGACAAGTGTCCCGAGCTCGGCGCTCACGCTCTCCGCGTCGAGGATTGCGGCGATCATCTCGGTCACCTGTCCAGGCGTCATCGCGTCGACGGTGACCGTCTCGGCGGCCCCGGTTCGCTGCCAGACCTGAACCATGCGTGTCAGTGGGTGGCGCCGGTCGAGCTCGTCGCTTCGATAGGTGGCGAGCACCATCACCCTGCTCGACGCCATCCGACGCGCGACGTAGTCGAGCAAATGGCGCGTCGAGCTGTCGGCCCAGTGGACGTCTTCGAGGACCAGGAGCAGCCCGCGTCCACGGGCCCACAAGTCGAGCAGCGTGACGACCGACTCGAACATCCGAAGCTTCGCCTGGGCGGGATCCCCGGAGGCGGAGGGCTGAGCGCCGTTCCCGAGCTGCGGGAAGAGCTGCGCAAGCTCCCCGCTCATCGGCCCGAGCTCGGCCCTCACCTGCGCAAGATCGTGCTCGCCGAGCTGGTTTCCGATCGCCTCGACGAAGGGCAGGTATGGAAGCGACAACTCGGCCTCGGAGCAGCTTCCCCACAGGGCGGTGCATCCGAGCTTGCGCGCTCGCCGGGTTAGCTCGTTGGCGAGCCGCGTCTTGCCGATCCCCGCCTCGCCGGCGAGGAGGACGAACCGTCCGTCGCTTCGATTGGCGCTGAGGAGCGCGTCTTCGAGCTGCGACAGCTCCTCCTGCCGGCCGACCAGCACGGGCGAGAGAACCCGCTGCATCCGGCGATTGTCGCAAGCGCCCATCGGGCCGCGGGGCCCGCCTAGACGATCTTGATCTCCTCGATCCCCGGCTCGGGGTCGGGCAGCTTCGGATCCATGCGCTCGAGCGCATCCACGAGCAGCGTGGCGACGGCGAGACTCTTGACCCAGTTGCGGTCGGCCGGGACGACGTGCCAGGGCGCCCAGCGCTTGGACGTGACCGTGATCGCCTCGTCGTACGCACTCAGGTACTCGTCCCAGTGCGTCCGAGTGTCGAGGTCGCCCTTCCGGAACTTCCACCGTTTCTCGGGATTGTCGAGCCGCTCTTGAAGGCGTTGCGCCTGCTCTTCCTTCGAGACGTTGAGGAAGACCTTGACGATCGTCGTTCCCTCGTCGACGAGCGTTTGCTCGAAGTCGTTCACGTCGCGCGGACGGCGCTTCCAGACCTCCTCGGGCATGAGACCGAGCATCCGGACGGTGACGATGTCCTCGTAATGGGAGCGGTTGAAGATGCCGATCTGGCCGCGCTCTGGCAGCGCCGCGTGGATTCGCCAGAGGAAGTCGTGTGAGAGCTCGGTCGCCGTAGGGGCTTTGAACGAAACCGCCCGGCAGCCCTGGGGGTTGACGCCCGTGAAGACATCGCGGATCACACCGTCCTTACCCGAGGCATCGAGGCCCTGGAGAACCAACAAGAGGCTCTGCGCCTGCTCGGCATAGAGGCGCTGCTGCAGGAGGTTCAGCCGCTCGACGAGTTCCGCCTTCCTCGCCTTGCCGGCCGCCTTGTCGAGACCGAAAGTCTCGCGCGTATCGCGCGTCGAAAGGCCGGCGGGCTGGCCGGGCTGGACGCGAAGTTCCTCGATCAAGGCAGGTCGACTCGCTAGACGGGAATCGTCAGGGTGGGAGCATAGGAGGGTCCGCGCCAGAGCAGGCAATCCGCCGCTCGGTGCGGACGGGTTTTCACCGACTGGATCCGGGGACGGCCGATCAGGTGGTCGGGCTCATGGGGAACTACGAGCCCGCGATTCTGGCGGCGGATCCGCCGTCGATCGCCGGCGCTGACTACTACATGACCGCGATGAACTTCCACGCGGTCATGCGTCCGACGTTCTCCATCTCCGGGAGCTGGGACGTCCAGGATCCAGACTCGGAGATTTCCTCAGAAAGCGGGTGTGAACCCTCAAGCATCACTGCCGATACGGCCGGGACACGCTCACATGCGAGGCGACTTCGGGAGGCGGGAGCCGGGTACGTGGCGCTCGTCGTGCCGCCACTAACGGAGCGCGGTGCGCTCGGTGGGGAGGTCGTACTCGTACTCGAAGTCCGGCTCGGGGAACGGCGGCACGGCTTCATCCTAGGAGCCTGCACTTGCCCCTTTCGCCCAAGTGCGATAGGACCGGCTGGACGACATATCCGCGACGAAGGGGGTTTCGAGCATGTCCAAGCTCCTCTACCCGATTCTCGCTGCGGCCGTCTTCGCTCTTTCCGGATCTGTCGCTGCTGCCCAAAGCGGCGGCCCGAAGCTGACCCACGGGGTCGTCGTGGGTGATGTCACGGCGCATTCGGCCGTATTCTGGGCGCGCGCAGAACGCGAAGGCACGCTCGCCGTTCACCTATCGGGCGGAAAGCACAAAAGCGCCGCCCGGCTGCGATTCAGCGCCGCCGACGACTACACCGGACAGGTCGTCCTCAATGGTCTGCGGCCCGACACGACGTATCGCTACAAGGTCGGCTCGATACGCGGCAGCTTCGAGACCGCGCCGAAAGCAAGCGACGCCGAGGACATTCGGCTCGCCTTCGGCGGCGACGTCGCCGGCCAGAACGTCTGCCGCGACGCAAACGAAGGCTTCCCGATCATGGACACGATCCGCCGCGCAAAGCCCGACGTCTTCGTCGGCCTCGGCGACATGATCTACGCAGACAACGCCTGCGACCCTGTCGGGCGCTACGGCAACGCCCAGCTGCCCGGCGGGTTCGGGCCCGCCACGGATCTCCCCGGCTTCTGGAGCCACTGGCGCTACAACCGCGCCGACACCGCCTCGCAGCGCCTGCTCGCGAGCACCGGCTACGTCGGGGTCTGGGACGACCACGAGGTCGTGAACGACTTCGGCCCGCTGAGCGACACGCGCTCGACGCCTCCCTACACGCCGGGCGTGCACCTGCTCCCGATCGGGCTCGACGCGTTCCTGGACTACACGCCGATCGCGGTCGCCCAGAACACGCCCAAGCGGCTCTATCGCTCGCTGCGCTGGGGCAAGCATGTGGAGCTCTTCGTCCTGGACACGCGGCAGTACCGCGACGCGAACATCGCGTCCGACAGCCCCGATCGCCCGAAGACGATGCTCGGTCGAGAGCAGCTCACCTGGCTAAAGGACAGTCTCGCCGCCTCGGACGCGACCTGGAAGGTGATCGTCTCGAGCGTTCCGATGTCGATTCCGACCGGCTTCCCCGCGACGAATGGCCGCGACGGGTGGGCGAACTTCGACCAGACGACCGGCTTCGAACAGGAGCTGCTGGACATCCTCGGCTTTATGGAGCGGAGCGGCATCCGCAACACGATCTGGATTACGACGGACGTGCACTTCGCCGAGGCGTTCCGTTACCGGCCGTTCTCTTCGAACCCGAACTTCGTCGTCTACGAGCTGGCGACGGGGCCACTGAACGCTGGGATCTTCCCGATCCGCGACTTCGACTCGACGCTCAACCCGGAGGTGCTGACGTTCTACGGGCCAGTGACCGCCGAGGCCGTCACGACCTGGACGGAAGCGAAGCGCTGGCTCAACTTCGGCACGCTCGACTTCGCGCGAGACGGCACGCTCACGGCCGGAATCGTCAACACCGCCGGCGAGACCAAGTTCTCGATCACGCTTCCAGCTCGGTAGGTGACGCGATCTTCTTGCCCGGGTTGAGCAACCCCTTCGGATCGAACGCGCGCTTGATCTCCGCGTGGAGCTCGAGCGCTCGGGGCGGCCACTGGCGAACGAGCTGACCGCGCTTCATCCAGCCGACTCCGTGCTCGCCTGAGATCGAGCCGCCGAGGCGCGTCGCCAGCGCGAAGAGCTCGTCGGCGGCCAGCTCGGCTCGCGCGAGCTCGTTCTCGTCGTCGGGAGCGATGAGGAATGTCGAATGCAAATTGCCGTCGCCCGCATGTCCCCAGCTGCAGGCTCGGAGCCCGTGCCGCGCGCCGATCGCCAGCGTTTCCTCGATTGCCTCGCCAAGCCGGTCGAGCGGGACGACGATGTCTTCGCTCACCTTGCCGCCGCGCTGCGCGGTCACGGCGATCGAGACTCCCTCGCGCCAGCGCCACAGCTCGGCGATCGTGCTTGGGTTGGTAGGCGCGTGGACGGCGACCGCTCCGTCGGCGAGGACGTCGAGGAGCTCGGTGCGCAGGCGCTCGGCCTCCGCGTGGGAGCCGTCGGCCTCCGCGATGACGAGGAAGAAAGCCTGCTGAGCCACCTCCGAGGGGAACGAGGATCCGGCTGCCTCCAGCGTCGTCTGGTCGAGGTACTCGAGCGCGGCGACGAGGAGGCCGTTCCCGAGCACCCGCTCGATCGCGGCGCAACCGTCCTGCGTTGTCGCATAAAAGCCGGCGACCGGGAGAACGGCCTCGGGGGCGGGGATGAGGCGCAGCCACGCGGCCGTGATGATGCCGAGCGTCCCTTCCGAGCCGACGAGCAGGCCCTTCAAGTCGTAGCCGGCGACGTCCTTCCAAATCGGGCCGCCGACGCTCATGATCTCGCCGGGAGGGACGACGGCCTCGAGCCCGGTCACCCACGACCCGGTCGTGCCGTACTTGAACGTGTGCGGCCCGCCGGCATTCGTGGCGATGTTTCCGCCGATCTGCGACTGCTCGGCGGCGCCGGGATCCGGGGGGAAGACGAGACCGTTCTCGCGCGCCAGCCGTCGCACGTTCGCAGTCGTCACGCCTGCCTCCACGCAGATCCGCCACAGGAGCGGATCGAAGGCGCGGATCCGCGCCATGCGCTCGAGTCCAAGCACGACGCCGCCGTCGATTGGAACCGCGCCGCCGGCAAAGCCGGTGCCGCCGCCGCGGGGAACGAGCGCAACCTCGTGCTCGTAACACCAGGCGAGCACGCGTTCGACCTCGTTCGTGCTGCCGGGAAGGACGACGGCGTCTGCTCGGCCGTGGAAACCGCGCACTTCGGTTTGGTCGCCGAGGTACGCCGCCCCCCCTTCGAGAACGATGCTCTCGCGCGGAAGAACCGAGGCGAGGTCGCGCTCGAGCGCGGCCGAAGCCACCTTCCTCAGACGGTCACCGCCTCGCGTTCCTCGACGGGCGCCCGCTCTCTCAGCAGCCGGACGAACTCGCGCATCCAGGCCGGATGATCGGGCCACGCCCGCGCCGAGACCATGACGCCGTCGACGACACCCGCACCATCCACGTCGATGATCCGCGGGAA
>JBKPGE010000102.1:0-37758 GCA_046729215.1 Actinomycetota bacterium
CCTGGCCCGCGAGATGCGCCGGGTCTTGACGAGCCACCGGGACATCGCGCGGGTCACGATCGGGGCGATTCCCGCCGGGCCCAATATCCTCCTCGTCGTCGAGTGGATGCATGCCCTGCTGCGGGGGGCCGGTCTGCCGGACCGAACCGTCGCGCTGTTCGGCGACCTCGCGGGCCTGTACGTGGGCGCCTACGCGTTCGAAGAGAGCCTGGGGCTTGCCTCACCCACGGGCGAGCACCTGCCGCCCGATGAGGTGCTGGCGATGCTCGGGGAGTACTGGGCATCCCTCCCGCCGGACCGTTTCCCTCACACCCTTGCTCTCGGCGATCTGCTCTTCGAGGGAGGTCCAGACGATCGTTTCGAGTTCGGACTCGACGTCCTCGTTCGCGGGCTCGAGTCGCTGCGGGCCGAAGCCGCTTCCTGACGCTCGACCAGTCGGCCGCGGATCCGGCGCACCACCTCGATCACCACAAAGGAGACCGCCGCGAACCCGAAGCCGATGAGGAGGCCCCAGAGCAAGTTCTCCTGGAACGCGCGGCCGCCGATGTAACCGACGAGGCTGCAATACGTAGCCCACGCGATGCCTGCAGCCGCCGCGAAGGCAGCGAAGACCGCCCACCGCATCTTCACGACACCCGCCGTGATGGTCGTGGCGGTGCGTCCGCCGGGTACGAAGCGCGCGCCGAAGATCAGCGGCCCGCCGTGGCGCGCGATGACTCGCTCCGCCCACGCCTTCCTACGTCCTCCTTTCGCGCCGCGGAACACCAACGGGTCGATTCGGTGATCCAGTCGTCGGCCGAGCCAGTAGGCGGCCGTGTCTCCCGTGTAGGCGCCCGCCGCTCCTGCGGCGATCACGAGCCCGAGCTCCAGTTCGCCGGCGCCCGCAAGGACTCCCGCAGCGATCACCGTGGCCTCGCTCGGAACGAGCGGTATGAGTGCGTCGATCGCAGCAATGGCGAGGATCACCGCGTAGGTCCACGGCGAGGAAGAGACGAGATCGACGAGTGAGTCGAAGGGGTCCATCTACCTCTGCAAACGCCTCCGTCCGCGGGCCTATGCCGGATGGGCGGGAATCGAGGCGAGCGTGCTCGCGAACGCCTCCATCGTCAGCCGGTGCAAGAGGCTTCCGTAACTGACTCGGGCCACGCCCATCTCGGAAAGCTCGGCAAGCGACGGGACCTCCGCGATCGCCAGGACGTTGACGGGCCCGGCCGCTTCGGAAGCGAACGTGGCGAGGGCGTCAGGCTCGCGCAGGAAGATCGGGTAGACGCAGTCGGCTCCGGCGTCGAGGTAGGCGCGCGCACGCTCGAGCGCCTCGGGTACCAGCTGTGACTGCGGCGTCTCACGGTCGGCCACGAAGACGTCGATTCGCGCATTGATGACGAGCGGATAACTCGCTGCGTCCCGAACCTGCCGCAGCCACGCGGCGTGCTCGTCCGGGTCGCGCAGGGCGCCGCTCGAATGGTTCGTGTCCTCGAGGTTGCAGCCTGCGGCGCCCGCCTGTTGCAGTGCCTCGACGAGCTCCGCAGGTTCGAGCCCGTAACCCGCCTCCGCGTCGACCGTCACGGGAACGTCGACAGCGTCGGCGATGCGGGCGGCGGCGGCGAACATCTCGTCCGCCGGCGCGCCTTCGTGATCTTCGAAGCCGAGCGCCGCGGCGACCCCGCCGCTCGTGGTCGCGACGACCGGGAAGCCGGCATCGACAACCGCCTTCGCGGAGGCGACGTCCCAGGCGTTCGGAAGCACCAGCGGGCTCCCGGGCACATGCAGCGACCGAAGGCGCTCGGCGTGAGTCTCGAGGCTCATTCGTCCACTACCTGGAGGACGACCTTGCCGCGTCGGCGATCGCCCATCGTTCGCTCGAAGGCGTTGCGGCTTTCGGACAACGGGAAGACCGCGTCGATCGTCGGGCGCAGCTTGCCGCCGTCGACGAGCTTCGCCAGCTCGACCAGCTGGTCGCGGCTCGGCTCGACGACGAAGTACGTGGAGCTGATCTCCGGCGTCTGTGGAGGCTCCTCGGCAACCGACACGAGCCGACCGCCCGGGCGAATGACGGCCGGCGCGCTTTCGAGCCGCTCGCCGCCGACCGTGTCGAAAACGAGGTCCACGGGCTCGAAAGCATCTGGGATCGCCGTCATGACCTCGTCCGCTCCGAGCTCTCGCACACTTTCGTCGTTCCCCGCCGATGTGGTTCCGATCACGTAGGCGCCTCGGTGACGAGCGAGCTGGACTGCGAAGTGCCCGACGCCGCCGGCGGCGCCCTGGACGAGCACCCGCTGACCATTCGTCAGGGCGCCGTTGTCGAACAGCCCCTGCCACGCGGTGAGCGCCGCGAGCGGAATGGCGGCGCTCTCGACATGGCCGATGCTTTGCGGCTTCGGGGCAAGAAGCTCGCTCGAAACAACCGCATATTCGGCAGCCACGCCCTCGCGGTCGAAATCGGCCAGCCCATAGACGGACTCGCCGACAACGAGATCGTCAACGTTGGCCCCGACCGCGGCCACGACGCCGGAGAACTCGAACGACGGAGTCGCCGGGAGCCGGTCGGATGTCCAGCCGAGCTCGTCCCGCGTGATTGCGGCCGCCTGGACTTCAATCAGCGCCTCGCCCGGCCCCGGCTCCGGTGTCTCGATCTCCTCGTAGACGAGCCCGGAAAGACCGCCCGGCGCATGCTGCCGAACCGCATACATCACGCGGGTCACCTTAGTCCTGGCAAGCTGGGAGCATCGCCACCACGCTCGCCCACATCAGCCGGGAAGAGCTCTGGCATAAGATCCAGGCCGAGGACGGCCTCGTGGTCGTCGACGCGCTCGCGCCGATGTCCTTCGCCCACTCGCACCTGCCTGGTGCGATCAACCTGCCGCCAGAGTGGGTGGACGAGCGTGGGCCGTCGCGGCTTCCGGACCGGAACGCCGAGATCGTCGTGTACTGCTCGAGCTCCACCTGCGACAGCTCGGCCCAGGTCGGCGAGCGGCTTGTCGAGCTCGGCTACAGAAACGTCCGGCATTACGTCGAGGGCAAGCGCGACTGGGTAGAGGCCCGCCTGCCCCTCGAGCGAGGCGGGGCGGCTAGTAGTCGGTCTCGGTAGCCGGGGCTCCGATCGCTTCCTCGTCGTGGCCGGCTGCAGGAACGCCGGCCCGGAGGAGTGTTCCGCTGATCACGGCGGCCGCAACGAGGAAGAGTGCACCGGCGAGGAACGCGGCGTGGTACCCGCCTGTCAGCGCCTCCAGCCGTCCGTCGCCCGAGGCGGCCAGGGCGTCCGTCCTCGCGGCGGCCAGGCTCGCCAGGACGGCGAGCCCGAGCGCGCCGCCCATCATGAACGCCGTGTTGACGACGCCCGAGGCGAGCCCTGACTCCGTCGGCGCGACGCCGCTCATGGCAGCGAGCAGGATCGGGTTGAACGCGATGCCCGCGCCGAGGCCGAGGATGACCGATCCCGGGAGCACGTCCACGAGCACGTTTCCGTCAACCGGCACCCGCGCAAACAGGAGGAGCGCCGCGACCATCAGCGACAGTCCGGCAACGAGCGGCACCTTGATCCCGAACCGCATGACGAGCCGGTCGGAGAGCAGCAGCGAGGAGGCTCCCCAGATCACCGTCGACGGCAGGTAGGCAAGTCCGACCTCGAGCGGGCTGTAACCGAGGATCAGCTGCAGGTAGAGCGCAGAGAGGAAGAACCAGGCGAACATCCCGCCGGCCATCAGCACGCCGACGACGTTCGAGGTCGCAATGTTGCGGCTCCGGAACAGTCCCAGCGGAACGAGCGGTGCTCGCACCTTCGCCTCGATGACGAGGAACGCAGCCAGAAGCGCCACCGCGGCGCCAAGCAGGCCCAGCGTCCGGCCGGAGGTCCAACCCGTGTCGTTCCCGTTGACGATCGCGTAAACCGCGAGCATCAGTGAGGCCGTCACCGTGATCGCGCCGGCGATGTCGAGCCGGCCCGCCGCCGCCCGTCCGGGGCTCGAGGGCAGCAGCGAGAGGGTGAGCGCAAAGACGGCGATGCCCACGGGGAGGTTGACGAGGAAGATCCAGTGCCAGCTGAGGACGTCCGTCAGCACCCCGCCGAGCAGCACACCGATCGTCCCGCCGCCTGATAGGACGAAGCCGAAGATGCCCATCGCCTTGGCCCGTTCGGCCGGCGACGTGAAGAGGGTCATGATCAGCGAGAGAGCGACGGCAGAGACGACCGCGCCGCCGACGCCCTGGACCGCACGCGCGCCGACGAGGAACTCCTGCGTCGTCGCGAGGCCGCAGGCGAGCGAGGCCAAGGTGAACAGGGTGATGCCTCCCAGGAAGAGCCGGCGCTGGCCGTAGAGGTCGCCGAGACGGCCTCCGAGCAGGAGGAAGCCGCCGAACGTCAGCAGGTACGCGTTGACCACCCAGGCGAGCGACTCCGCGCTGAACCCGAGGTCCTCACGGATCGACGGCAGAGCGACGTTCACGATCGTCGAGTCGAGGACGATCATGAGATCGCCGAGGCAGAGCACGAGGAGAGCGAGCCAGCGCCTGTGCTCGTCGAGGCTCATACGCACTCCTGGATGCCGAGGATCAGGTGGCTGTCGCCGAACTCGTGCCAGTGGTAGCCGTTCTGAAGGGCCGCGTCGTAGCTGTCAGCGAGCAGTTCGTCCCCGGCGGCCGCGCGGAGGACGTCGACGTGCGACGAGGTGGGCTCGTGCAGGCCGGTGAGCAGGGCGTCGATCGCCCACAGGCCGCGCTCGGGCGTTACGACCAGATTCGTCCAGCCCTCGCCGATAGCGACCGAGCCGTCGGGCCGGGCGACCGTCTCGATGGCGCGGACGACCGTCGTTCCCGTGGCGATCACCCGCCCGCCCCACCCACGGACGGCGTTCACGAGCCCGGCAGTGTGCTCGGGCACGCTATAACGCTCGGCGTACGGCCGCTCGTGGCGCTCCTGTGAGGAGACGCCGGTGTGCAGCGTGATCGGCGCGACGAGCACGCCCTGGGCGACGAGCTGCGTGACCATCTCGTGTGTAAACGGACGACCCGCGCTCGGCATTTCCGCGCTACCCGGTTCGACCGCATAGACGTTCTGGTACGCCGACAGTGGCCAGTCCCGCGGCACGTAGCGGTATCGGATCGGACGGCCGTGCTCGGCGAGGTAGCCCTCGAGCGGCTCAGGCAGATTGAGCTCGGCCAGCCAGAGGCGCGGGACCGCATACGGAGCCACGATCGAGGCCATCGCGCCGGCCGGGAGTTTTAGCTCCTCGCCGATCTCACCACCCGTGAACTGAGCATCGCCGCGACGCAGCTCGACGATCCAATGCTGAGCGAGACCACGGGCCGGCGTCGAGAGCCTGAGCTCCAACACGGTCCCATCCGCCCGTTCGGCAGCAAGTGCAGCCGGAAGCGTTGCGGAGGTGTTGACGACCAGAAGATCGCCGGGAGCGAGGAAGCGCGGCAGCTCCCGAAAGCGGCTGTGCACGATGCTGCCGTCCGAGCGGTCAGAGACGAGCAGACGGACGTCGTCGCGTACCTTGGGCGGGCGCTCGGCCTCGAGGCGGGCAGGGAGCTCGAAGGCGAGGGTGCTCACGCCGACACCGCCACCGGCTCACGAGCCCGGTACGACCCGCTCGGCAGGTCCCCCTCGATCAACGCGAGAAGCCCCGGGACGCTGTCCTCCGGCGGCGGGCGGTCGGAGATGTCCTCGCCCGGAAACGCGTCCTGCTGCATCTGCGTGCGCATGTCGCCCGGATCGACCGCATAGACGCGGAGCTCGGGATGCTCCGCTGCGAGGACGGCGGTGATCTGCGCGAGCGCCGCCTTCGAGGAGCCGTAGCCGCCCCAGGTCTCGTAAGCCTCGAAGGCGGCGTCGGAAGTGACGTTGATGACGCGCGCGCCCTTGCTGAAGCGCGGAAGTGCGAGCTGGACGAGAGCGAGCGCCGCAAGCACGTTCGCCTCGTAGACCCGGCGCAGCTCGTCGAGCGGGTAACTCGCGAGCGGCGGCAGCGGGCTCGGCCCGAGGAGACTCGCATTGTTGACGAGGAGATCGATCGGTTCGCCGGCGGCGTCCACCAGCGCTCGCCGGTGCTCCGCGTCGGCGACATCGCCGGGAATGAGCACGTCCTGCGGAGCGTCCGGCCAGGCCGCCGCGAGCGCGTCGGCGTCGCGAGCGTCGACGGCGATTCGCCAGCCGCGCTCGACGAGCGCCCGCGTGAGCGCAAGCCCGAGCCCGCGCGATGCCCCGGTGACGATTCCGCGCATGTCTGCAACCTACGAGCCGGGCGGGTCCGAACCGCCAGCGGCAATTGGTCCTAGGACCTGGGACTGACGATCCCGGCCCGGACGGCGACAACGGCTGCCTGCGTCCGGTCGCTGACGCCGAGCTTTGCGAGCACATGGCCGACGTGTGTCTTCACGGTTTTCTCCGACAGTTCGAGCTCACCTGCGATGCGCTTGTTCGAAAAGCCGCGGCCGATCAGGATGAGCACCTCGCGCTCGCGGGGCGTGAGTCGGTCGAGCGGCTCCTGGCCGTCGTCTGCCGCGAGCGTCTCGACGAGGCGGGCGGCAACCACCGGGTCGAGCAGCGCCTCGCCGGCATGCGCGGCGCGCACCGCCCGCGCGATCTCGTGCGGCTCCGCATTCTTCAGCAGGTAGCCGGCAGCGCCGGCCCGCAGCGCCGGCAGCAGCTTGTCGTCGTCGAGGAAGCTCGTGAGGACGATGATGCGGGCGTCCGGCAACTGCTCGCGGAGCCTCCGCATTGCCGCGACGCCGCCGAGCTGGGGCATGACCAGATCCATGAGGATCACGTCTGGGCGGAGCCGCGTCGCCGCCTCGATCGCCTCTTCGCCGTCGGCCGCCTCGCCGACGACCTCCAGCCCGTCCTGCAGCTCGAGAAACGTCCGCAGACCCTCGCGGACGACGGAGTGGTCGTCGACGATCAGCACACGGATCGGCTCAGCCACTGCCGGCCTCGAGACGGATGGTCGTACCGGCGCCGGGAGCCGAGCGGATCTCCAGCGTGCCGCCCAGCCGCCGCGCCCGCTCCTCCATCGATGTCAACCCGAGCCTCCGCGAGCGGGCATCCACAGCGTCCGAGTCGAAGCCGAGACCGTCGTCCTCGACCTCGAGCAGCACCCGCCCGTCGGCGCCGCTCACCCTGACAGCGATGTGGTCCGCGCGAGCATGCCGCAGCGCGTTCTGGAGCGCCTCCTGGGCGATGCGGAGGATCTCGCGGTCGCGTATCGCGTCGGTGGGCAGCTCGCCGTCCAGCTCGAGCTCGATCTCCTGCTGCCCGAGCCTGCGGAGCAAGTCGACGTGCTTGCGCAGCGCGCCGCCGAGCCCGTCGCGCTCGAGATCCGGCGGGCGCAGCTCGAAGACGAGCGAGCGAAGCTCGTCGTGCGCCTCCTGCGCGAGCGTCCGCAGCTTCGTCACCTGTTCGGCGGCTGCCCCCGAATCTCGCTCCAGGAGCGTCCCAGCCGCCTCCGCACTGAGGACGAGGCCGAAGAGCTTCTGGCTCACGGCGTCGTGAAGCTCGAGCGCCAGACGATTGCGTTCGGCGACGATCGACAGCTCACGGCTCTGCTCGTAGAGGCGGGCGTTCGTGATCGCGATCGCTGCATGCGCGGCGAGGAGCCGGATCAGCTCCTCGTCCTCGTCGCTGAAATCCGGCGCGCCGATCTTCTCGGTGAGATAGAAGGCGCCGATCACGCCCTCCGGCGAGACGATCGGCACTCCCAGGAACGACCGCATGTCGGGGTGGCCGGTCGGCCACCAGCCCCGGAAGCGTGGATGCGAGTGAATGTCGGCGGTGCGATACGGCGACTGGGTTTCGAGCATCGCGCCGAGCACGCCGTGCTGCCGCGGAAGAGGCCCGAACGAGGCGATCAGCCCGTCGCTCATGCCCGAGGTGAGGAAGCGCCGGAAGCCGCCGTCCCCGTCGGGAAGCCCGAGCGCCGCGTAGTGCGCGCCGGCGAGGTCACGCGAGCTGTCGACCAGCCGCTGGAGTACCTCGTCGACCGAGACCTCGGCCGCCACTGCGAGCACGGCGTCGCTGACCGCCTTCAGGGTGGGGTTGAGCCGCTCCATCAGCGCAGGGCCGGAGCGAGCTCGAGTAGCTCGACATTCCCGTCGAGCGGGAGCTCGGCCGGCAATCGCTCCGGGAAGCGCGCGAACCAGACGAAGACGTTCTCATCCTCTCGTATCGGCAGCGCCGGAAAGTTGTTCTCGCTCTGCTCGGTCACGTACGACCCAAGGATCGACGCGCCGGCCGTGGTGAGCTCGGGCTCGAGCTCGCGCTGGAACCGCTTTACGAAGCCGTCCTCGACCGGCTGGTCGAAGTGATGGATGCCCGCGACAACGTGCCCCGGGGCCATGAAGTCCTCGGGCGGCTCCGGACGCGCCGGCCGCAGGAGCAGGACGTCGTCCGAGTCGATCATGGTTGCGTTGGCCACCTTGCCGTGCTGCTTCCAGACCGGCCCGGTGTAGAACGCCTCCAACGCGCCGGGGCGAGTGGCCATGTCGGGAAAACCGCGGACCCAGACGAAACGATCAGGATCGTTGAGATCGCGAAACTGACCAAGAATCGTCATCCCGAGAGCCTCCTGACCGACGACGAGCTCGCGCACGAAGAGGTCGATCAGGACGTCTCGCCGTCCTGGCTGGAGCGTGTACTGCCTGAGCTCGACGATCCCTAACCTGAGGCCGATGCAAAGGATTGCAGCACACGGGGTCACCCTCGCGGTGCTGGACGAGGGAACCGGTCCGGCGGTGCTGCTCCTCCACGGGTTTCCCGACTCGTCGCGCCTGTGGCGCCACCAGGTGCCCGCGCTCGTCGACGCCGGGTTGCGGGCAATCGCACCGGACCTGCGCGGCTTCGGAGAGTCGGACCGGCCGGAGGCGGTCGAGGACTACTCGATCGGACGCAGCGTCGCGGACATGACCGCCGTCCTCGACGCGCTCGGCGTCGAGCGCGCACACGTGGTCGGCCACGACTGGGGTGCCGGCCTCGCCTGGGCGCTTGCCGCCTTCCTCCCGGATCGGGTCGACCGGCTCGTCGTCATGTCGGTAGGACACCCGAACACGCTTCGCAACCCGTCGATCGAACAGCGGGAGAAGGGCTGGTATCAGCTGCTCTACCAGTTCGACGGCGTCGCGGAGGCGCTGATCCAGCGCGACGACTGGAAACTGTTCCGGGAGATGCTGGGAGACGCTCGGGATCGCGATCAGTACCTCGCCGACCTCGCACGGCCGGGCGCGCTCACGGCCGGCCTCAACTGGTACCGCGCCAACGCCAGACCGGAGCAGGAGCTCGAGCGCGTGCAACCGTTCCCCGCCGTTGCCGCCCCCACGCTCGGCATCTGGAGCAGCGGCGACAACTACCTGACCGAAGAGGGCATGCTCGGCTCAGAGGAGCACGTCACCGGCCCATGGCGCTACGAGCGCATCGAGGGCGCCGGCCACTGGCTCCAGCTCGACGCGCCGGAACGAGTCAACGAGCTGCTCGTCGAGTTTTTCCGATGAACCGGCACCGGTGGTCAGTCGAGACGCTGGCTGTGAAGCCGGACGATCGTCTCCTCGAGATCGGCTGCGGGAACGGGATTGCGGCCTCGTTGATCTGCGAGCGCTTGACGAGCGGGACGATCACGGCGATCGACCGGTCGCGGGCCATGATCGAGCGAGCCGCGGAGAAGAATCGCGACCACGTCGACGCGGGCAAGGCGGTCTTCCATGCAACATCGCTCGAGCGGGCCGACTTCGGCGACGAGCGCTTCGACAAGGTCTTCGCCTTCAATGTCAGCGCCTTCTGGAAGCAGCCGGCGCACGCGCTCGCTGCGGTCAGACAGCTCCTCGAGCCGGCGGGCAAGTTCTACCTGTTCCACCAGCCGCCCGCGTGGAGAGAGCCGCCCGACCAGTTCGCCTCCACGTTCACCGAGGTCCTCCGGGCCGAGGGCTTCGCTGTTACCGATGTCATCGTGCATGAGCTCGAACCGGCGGCTGCGGTCGGCATCGTCGCGCAACCCGTCCTGGAGATCCGGCCTGCACGGCCCGACGATGGGCCGCTCCTGAGCCGCCTCGCAATCCACGCCAAGGCGCACTGGGGCTATGACGAGGAATTCCTCGAGCGAGCACGTGAAGCGCTCACGATCGATGCCGCGACGATCGCGAGCTCGAGCATCTTCGTCCTCGAGTGCAAGGGGACAGCGATCGGCTTCCATGGGCTCGCCGGCGAGCCGCCGGAAGGGGCCCTCGAGTGGCTCTTCGTCGAACCGCACTCGATCGGCCGCGGCTGCGGGCGCATGCTGTGGCAGGACGCGCTCGTGCGCGCCAGGGCCGCCGGGTTCGCCGAGCTTCTCATCGAGAGCGACCGCTTCGCGGAGCCCTTCTACCTGGCGATGGGCGCGGTCAAGGTTGGCGAGACACCCTCCCCGGTGGACGGTGCGCCGTTGCCGCTCTTGAAGATCAGCGTTTGATCGCGTAGTCGGCGAGCCCGCGCTGGAGGCGCTTGAAGGCGCGCCTGCCCTGCGCTCTCGCGTCGGCGGTGAGATCGGGACCGCGGCGGCCGGCCATCACGTTCGCACGGACGTAGTCGACGAGCGTCCGCTGAGCACCCATGAGCGCACTCGCGACGACCGCTGCCTCGACGTCGTCACGCGGCTTCCCAGTCTCTTCCGCGATCAGCTCGGCCAGCGCTTGTGTGTACAGCGCCGAGATCTCGCGTTCGCGAGCCCGGAGGGCCGGGCTGGCCGAGAGGACTCTCACCGCCGTTGCTATGAGCTCGGCGCGCTCGGCCAGCCCGGCGGAACGCTCGAGCAGGAACCGCTGGAAGGCTGCGGCGACCGACTCGCCGGTCTTGCGCTGCGCGACGGCAGCAACGAGGTCAGCTTCGAACGCCTCCATCGGGCTGTAGAAGAGGTCTTCCTTCGTGGGGAAATAGTTGAAGACCGTTCCCTCGGAGACATCGGCTTCCTGGGCGACCTCCGCGACGGTGACGGCGTCGAAGCCTCGCTCGCCGAAGAGGCGCCGAGCGGCCTCGGCGATTGCCAGTCGGGTCTGCTGTTTCTTGCGTTCGCGGAGGCCCACACCGGGAGGTTAACATAGATTTGCAGTTGCCATAAGATTAGTGCTACTCTAATTTTATGGCTGCCACACCAAGACTGGACAGTGAGATTCTCGTTCTCGGCGCGGTCGTCCTCGTCGGCATGCTCCTCGCCATCCTCGACGCGACGATCGTCAACGTCGCCATCCCCACCCTCGGACGAGACCTTCACACATCGGTCTCGACGATCCAGTGGGTCATGACGGCGTACCTACTCGCCTTCGCGAGTGCGATCCCGCTGAGCGGCTGGGCGAGCGAACGGTTCGGCGCCAAGCCGGTCTGGATCGCGGCGCTGCTCATCTTTCTGGGCGGCTCGGCGCTTTCGGGCCTGGCCTGGTCGATCGTCGCGCTGATCGTCTCCCGCGTGATCCAGGGCATCGGCGCCGGGCTGCTGATGCCGGTCGGCCAGACGATCCTCGCCCGCGCCGCCGGGCCGCAGCGAATCGGCCGGATCATGAGCGTGATCGGAGTCCCGCTGCTGCTCGGGCCGATCTTCGGGCCGATCATCGGCGGTGCGATCGTGGGCGGGGCGAGTTGGCGATGGATCTTCTTCGTCAACCTTCCGGTCGGTCTCGTGGCACTCGCGCTTGCCTGGCGGCTGCTCCCGCCGTCTGCCCCGCGACTCGGCGCGAAGCTGGACGTCCGCGGCCTCCTGCTGCTCTCGCCCGGCCTGGCGCTCTTCGTCTACGGGATGTCGGAGGCCGGCTCGACCGGGGGGTTCGGCGGACGGGCGCTGGTTGCGATCTCGGCCGGAGTCGCGCTCGTCGTCCTCTTCACGAGGCACGCCCTGCGGCTCGGGAAGGCTGCCCTGATCGACGTCAGCCTCTTCCGGCGCCGTGGGTTCGCCGCCGCGGCCGGCACGAACCTGCTCGTCGGCATCGCCCTATTCGGTGCTCTGATCCTGCTGCCGCTCTACTACCAGCTCGTCCGTGGAGAGAGCCCGCTCGCTACGGGTCTACTGCTCGTTCCGCAGGGGCTCGGCGCAGCGGTCGCCATGCCGATCGCGGGACGGCTCACCGACGAGATCGGCGCGCGGGTCGTTGTCCCGACCGGGATCCTGCTCGCCCTCGCCGGAACGGCGCTGTACACCCAGGTCGGCGCCGACACGCCGTACGCGCTCCTCTCGGGTGCTCTTTTCCTCATCGGCCTCGGGCTCGGGGGCACGATCGTGCCCTCGATGGCGGTCGCATACCAGACTGTTCCGCGAGAGTCGATCGCGCAGGCGACCAGCACGATCAACGTGATCCAGCGTGTCGCCGGATCGGTGGGAACCGCCCTCCTCGCCGTCGTCCTCCAGCGCCAGATCGCCACCAGCCTGCCCGGTGTCGAAGGCGGCATCGGCTCGCTCGCTGCCCTGTCCGAGCAGGGCCGCTCGCTGGTCGAGCGCGTGCTCGCCGACGCATTCGGCACGACGTTCTGGGTCGCGTTCGGGCTCGTCGCGGCATCGCTCATCCCTGCGCTCCTCCTGCCGCGAATCCGTCGCCAGGCATGGGGCTAGCCCCAGCGCGCCGCTGCAGGCGGCGCTAACTCGAAGACGCCAGACCCCTCCATTGTGGTGGACCCCCTTCGCCGGGCAGCCTCGTTCGGTGGTCAAAACCGGTGAAAGGAAGCCCCAAATGAAGCTGAATTTGGCAGCGCGCGCGGGCAGCTGGAGCGCCGCGCACTGGAAGACTGCCACCCTCGGGTGGCTTGCGTTCGTGCTCGTCGCCGTCGTCCTCGGCGGAGTGATCGGCACGAAGCAGCTGGATCAGAACACCACCGGTCCCGGCGAGTCCGGCCGGATGGCGAAGATCCTCGACGAGGAGTTCAAGCAGCCCGCCGGCGAGACGGTGCTCATCCAAAGCAGCTCGCTGACGGCGAAGGACCCGGCCTTCAAAGCCGGGATCGAGGACGTCGCCCGGCGCATCTCCGCGGTGCCGGTCGCGACGAACGTCCGCAATCCGTTGGAGCCTGCGTACGCCGACCAGATCTCGGACGACGGCCATGCGGCGATCGTCCAGTTCGATATCCGCGGCGATCCCAAGGATGCGGCCGACAAGGTCGATCCGCTCCTGGCGGCGGTCGACGATTCGAAGGCCGCCAACCCGGAGCTCACGATCGGTGAGTTCGGCGAGGCCAGCGCCGAAAAGGACATCATGGACCGGGTCGGTGAGGATCTCAGTCGCGCCGGCCTCCTCTCCATTCCGGTCACGCTGGTGATCCTGCTCGTCGCCTTCGGCGCCCTGGTCGCGGCCGGCATCCCGCTGCTCCTGGCCCTCTCTGCCGTCGCGGCGACGATGGGGCTGCTGGCGGTGCCGAGCCACATCTGGCCCGTCGACGAGAACGTCAGCGCCGTCGTGCTGCTGATCGGGCTAGCCGTCGGCGTCGACTACTCGCTCTTCTACTTGAAGCGCGAGCGTGAAGAACGTGCGAAAGGACGGAGCGACAGCGCCGCGCTCCAGGCCGCCGCCGCCACCTCGGGGCGCTCGGTCCTCATCTCCGGGCTCACCGTGATGATCGCAATGGCCGGCATGTTCTTCACCGGCGACGAAGGGTTCACCTCGTTCGCCATGGCGACGATCCTGGTCGTGGCGATCGCGGTGCTCGGCTCGCTCACGGTGCTGCCGGCCCTGCTCTCGAAGCTCGGCGACCGCGTGAACAAGGCGCGGATCCCGCTTCTCCACCGGCTGCAGCGGCCGGAGGGCGGGCGTCTCTGGGGTGCGATCCTCGACCGGGTGCTCCGACGCCCGGTCGTGTCGGTCGTCGCCTCCGTGGCCGTGCTCCTGGCCCTGGCGGCCCCGCTCTTGACGATCAAGACGGTGACGCCAGGCGCCGAAGCGCTGCCCAAGGATCTGACGGCGATTCAGGTCTACGACCGGCTCCAGGCCGCGTTCCCCGGAGAGGCAGACCCGGCGCTGGCTGTGGTCAAGGCGCCGTCGATCGACGATCCTCGCGTCGCGGCGGCGATCAACGACCTTCGCCGCGAGGCACTGGCAACGGGGCGCGTCCACAAGCCGATCACAATGCGCGTGAACGAGGCAAGGACCGTCGCGCAGATCGAGCTGCCGATCGACGGGAACGGGTCCGACGCTGCCGCATACGCGGCTGTCTCGGCGCTTCGCCACGATGTGGTCCCGAAGACGACAGGCTCGCTCGAGGGCGTGGAGTCGGGCATCACCGGTGGAGCGGCGATGTCCAAGGACTTCAACAGCGCGATGCACCGTACGGCGCCGCTGGTCTTCGCGTTCGTACTCGCGTTGGCGTTCCTGCTCCTGCTGGTCGCCTTCCGGTCGATCGTGATCGCGGTCAAGGCGATCGTGCTCAACCTGCTGTCGGTCGCCGCAGCCTTCGGCGTCCTCGTGCTCGTGTTCCAGCACGGATGGGCGAAGGGCATCCTCGGGTTCGACTACTCGGGCGGCGTCATGGCGTGGCTACCCGTGTTCCTGTTCGTGATCCTCTTCGGCCTCTCGATGGACTACCACGTCTTCATCCTCAGCCGCATTCGTGAGGCCTACGACGGCGGCATGAAGACGGAGGACGCAATCGCCCACGGGATCAAGTCGACGGCCGGAGTGGTGACGAGCGCCGCGATCGTGATGGTGTTCGTCTTCTCGATCTTCGGGACGCTCTCGCTGATCATGATGAAGCAGTTCGGTGTCGGGCTCGCGACAGCGGTGCTGATCGACGCCACAATCGTGAGGGGAGTGCTGCTCCCGGCCACGATGAAGCTCCTCGGAGACTGGAACTGGTACCTGCCACGCTGGCTCGGCTGGCTGCCGCGGCTCAGGCTCGAAGGCTCAACTCCTAGGCCGGCACCAGAGCTTCAGTAGCAGCATGTCGCGCCTGCTGAGACCGTTCGTCAATCCCGACACGTACCGAGCGCTGCTCTTCAACGGAGCGGCGCTCGGGCTCGGGATTGCCGGGTTCATCCTCGTGCTGGCCGCTTGGCCGATCACGCTCGTGCTGACGATCACGCCGCTCGTGGTGCCGATGCTCATCGCGTTCCGGGCAGCGGTCGGCGGACTCGCCTACGCGCAGGCCGGCGTCGCCCGGTACTTGCTCGGAACGACGACGCATCCGCCCGTGCTCGCATCGGGCGTCGGTTTCTGGGGCCGGGGGTTCGGCATCCTCAGGGACGGGACGTTCTGGAAGCAGCAGGCGCACCTCCTCGTCTCCTGGCCCCTCGCGCTCGTTCCGCTGTCGGTGCTCAGCTTCGCGCTGCAGCTGCTCACCGTTCCCGTCTGGTACCGGTGGGTCGACAGCGCCGACGTCATCTGGAGCTCGGACGTCGACACCTTCGGCGAGACGCTTCCGTTCGCCGCGATCGGGCTCGTGCTCCTCGTGTTTGGCGTCCATCTCCTCGGCTGGATGACTTCGGTGTTCCGCTGGCTTGCCTCGACACTGCTCACGGGCGAGGCCGAGGCGGCCGTGCGCTCACCGGCCGAGATCAAGGCGGTGCTCGTCCGAGGTTTTCGGATCCATGCCGGTGTCTCCGCCGTGATCGGTCTGCTGCTAGTTCTCATCTGGGGGCTGACGACGCACGGCTACTTCTGGCCGGTCTGGGCGCTGCTCCCGCTCGGGCTGGTGCTTGCGATCCATGCCTGCGTCGTGCTCGTCCTGACCCACCCGGAGGTCCCTCGCCTTGCCGGCGGAAGTCAGGCGCTCGCGGCTCACATTGGCATCTCCGCCGTCCTCTTCCTGTTTTTCGTGGGGATCTGGGCCGCTTCCGGCGGGGGCTACTTCTGGCCTGTCTGGCCTCTGATCGGGCTCGCGATCATGGTCCTCGTCCACGCCGGCGCCGTCTTCAAGCATCGGGAAGAGCGCATCGACGAGCTAGAGACAAGCCGGGCCGGCGCGGTGGACGTCCAGGAGACCGAGCTGCGGCGCATCGAACGCGACCTGCACGACGGGGCTCAGGCTCGCCTCGTGGCGCTCGGCATGAGCCTGGGCATGGCCGAGCAGAAGCTGCAAACGGATCCGGCGGCGGCCGGAGCGCTCCTGGCCGAGGCCCGGCGCGGCGCCGGCGAGGCGTTGGAGGAGCTCCGCATCCTCGCGCGCGGGATCCATCCGCCAATCCTCACCGACCGCGGTCTCGAGGCCGCGGTAACCGCACTCACGGCGCGGAGCCCCGTGCCGGTGAAGCTGTCGGTCGACGTCGCTCGGCGGCCGCAGCCTGCCGTCGAGACCGCCGCGTACTTCGTCGTGGCGGAGGCGGTGGCGAACGCCATCAAGTACGCCCACCCCACGCTCCTCGACATCAGGATCCGGCGGCTCCGCGACACGCTGACGGTCGAAGTCGAGGACGACGGCAGCGGCGGAGCCGACCCAGCGGGCGAGGGCCTGTCGGGTCTCACCCGGCGGGTCCAGGCACTGGACGGGCGCCTGAACGTGACGAGCCCAGTCGGCGGCCCGACCATGGTGCGAGCATTGTTGCCGTGCGGGTCGTAATCGCCGAAGATCTGGCGCTCCTGAGGGACGGCCTCACCCGTCTCCTCCGCGACAACGGTTTCGACGTCGTCGGGGCAGTCTGGGACGCGGACGCCCTACTGGAGGCGGTGACGCGGGACCGGCCGGAGATCGCGATCGTGGACATCCGGCTGCCGCCCTCCTTTCGAGACGAGGGCGTGAGAGCAGCGCTCGAGCTTCGGGAACAAGCTCCGGACACAGCGATCCTCGTCGTCTCGCAGTACGTGGAGCCGACCTACGCGACCGAGCTCTTGGCCGACGGGCGAGGCGGAGTCGGCTACCTCCTCAAGGATCGGATCATGGACGTGGACGACTTCGTCGACGCCGTCCGGAGAGTCGCAAACGGAGGCACAGCGCTGGATCCGGAGGTCGTTGCCCAGCTGTTCTCCCGCCAGCAACCGCACGGGCCGCTCGAGGCACTGACTCCGCGCGAGCTAGAGGTGCTGGCGCGCATGGCCGAGGGCCGGTCGAACGCTGCGATCGCGGAAGAGCTCGTGCTGACCGTCGGCGCGGTCGAGAAGCACATCGCGAACATCCTCATGAAGCTGCGGCTTCCGCCGTCCGAGAGCGACCACCGGCGCGTGCTCGCCGTCCTGACGTACCTGCAGCAAAACTAGAGCCGTCCGACCGGCGGCGTGAAATTCCGGGGGTGGCGCACGATTTCCTGGGCGAGGAGGTGCTCGAATCACGCTGGGAGGCGCCTCCAGCGGTCTCTGCAGTCATCGCCCTGCAGCTCCTGATGGTGATCGTCAGCCGCGCCAACGGCTGGATGCTCGCGGGGATGGGCTGGTGGGTTTGGCTGATCCCGATTCCGTCCGAGCTCGCGCTAGTCGTGGCCCTGGTCTGGAGCCGGCGGCGCCGTCGGCTCGAGCAGCGGGGCCTCCGGCGCGATGTGCTGATCGGTCTGCTCGGTCTTATCAGCGGAGCAAACGCACTCCTGCTGATTGCGCTCGTCACCTCACTGATCCGGACGCAAACGACGAGCGGCGGCCAGCTTTTGCTTGGAGGCATGACCGTTTGGGCCACCAACACCGTCGCCTTCGGGCTCTGGTTCTGGATCTTCGACCGCGGCGGCCCAGTGCGGCGATTCCTCCCCGACCCGCCGCGGCCGGACTTCCAGTTCCCGCAGCTCGAGAACCCGGAGCTCGCCGAGCCGAATTGGCGCCCGCACCTGGTCGACTACATCTACGTCTCGTTCACGAACTCGATCGCCTTCAGCCCGACCGATGCGATGCCGCTCAGCCGGTGGGCGAAGCTGCTGATGCTGACCGAGTCGACCATCTCCGCGGTGACCGTGCTCCTCGTCGCCGCACGAGCGGTCAACATCTTCAGCTAGGTGCGCGCAAAAACGGGAACGATCTCCTGGGCAAAGCGCTCGAGCTGGGCCTGCGGCTCCTCGCCCGGCCAGAAGATGAAGGTGTCGAAGCCGAGCTCCTCCGCGAAGCTCCTCAGCGTCTCGATCCAGTGCTCCGGCGGGCCCTGGAGGAGCCCCTGCGTCGACCCGTCGGCGATCGTGCCGTTGATGTTGTAGACGCGTCGGATCTCACTCGGATCCCGGCCGACGGCCTCGGCGCCCTCGTCGATCCGCCGAGCCAACTCGGGGACGAGCTCCGGAGTCGCCCAGGAGAGCGACGGCACCCAGCCGTCGGCCACGCGGCCCGTCAGCGCCAGCGCGCGCGGTTTCCCGACCCCGAGCCAGATGCCGATCGGGTGGGACGCCGGCGGGCCAGGATGGAGGCCCTTCACGGAGTAGTGCTTCCCCTCGAACGAGATCGTCCGCTCGCCGCTCCAGAAGGCGCGGATGATCTGGATCCCCTCCTCGAGAGCCTCGAGCGCCTCGCGGCCGGAGCGCACGGGGCCGCCCATGGCCCGGATCGGCTCCCAGAAGGCGCCGGCCCCAAGCCCGAGCTCGAAGCGGCCACCCGAGAGGAGGTCCAACGAAGCGGCCTGCTTCGCGAGCAGGGCAGGAGTGCGCAGTGGGAGGTTGGCGACGTCTGGGAAGATGCGGATCCGCTCCGTTCGCGCGAGCAGGTCGCCGATCAGCGAGAACGTGTCCAGGTAGCGCCACTGGTACGGGTGGTCCTGGATCCCGATCAGATCGAGGCCGAGCTCGTCCGCACGCCGCGCCAGTCCCCGCAGAAGCTCGGCATCCACACTCATCGGGACGAGGCTCAGCCCGAACTCGAGCGGACGGCCGTACCGAGAGTTCATCGCGCGGCAAGCCTATGCGGTCGTCCTCGTTACGCTTGTAGAGGTGCCCGAAGAGCGCGACACGCTGGTCTTCATTCCGGCCTGGAACGAGGAGCAGAGCCTGCCCGCGGTCCTCGACGAGCTGCGGCGCGACATTCCCGAGGCCGACGTCCTCGTCGTCGACGACGGCTCCGTCGACCATACGGCCAAGGTTGCACGTGAGCATGGCGCGGAGGTCCTCTCCTTCGGAGAGAACCGCGGATTGCGGGCGGCAATCGCCGCCGGATACGGGTACGCCGCCGAGCACGGCTACGCGTACTGCGGCCGCGTCGATGCCGACGGGCAGCACCCCGCGACGGAGCTTCGACAGCTGCTGGAGGCAGTCCGCTCCGGAGCCGCCGACGTCGCCGTCGGGTCGCGGTTCGCGACGGGATCCGGGAACGGGTTCTCGCGCGAGCGCTACGAGTCGAGCAAGGCCCGGAGACTCGGTACTGGTCTCCTGCGCAGGTCGATGAAGATGGTTCTCGACCGCCCGTTCCATGACGCCACGAGCGGGATGTATGCGGCCAACGGGCGTGCGATTCCCATTCTCGCGCGGCCATATGCAAGCGGAGCCCCGGAGGTCGAGGCCGTCCTGCGGTTGCACGAGGAAGGTCTCGACGTGGAGGAGATCCCCGTCGAGATGCGCGAGCGCACGAGCGGAGAATCGAAGCTCCAAGGGAAGAAGGCGCTCGTCCTGGTCCTCACCGTCGCCGGAACCCTCATCACGGCGGAGTACCTCCGCAGGAAGCGCACGTGAGCGACCGCGTCGTCGCGGTACTCGGTTATTCGGGCCGGCGCAGCGACGAGCTCCATCGAGTCTGCGCCGAGCGCCTTACCCACGCACAGTGCGTCGCCGTGGGCGCTCGTGCCGTCATCCTCTCCGGCCTGCCGGAGGCAGAGCTGATGCGGGCGGCATGGTCAGGCCCGGACGTCACGCTCGTCTGCGACCCCGAGGCGCGCTCGACGGCCGAGAATGCACGGAATGTCGCTGGAGCCGCGCGCGCGCTCCGCGCGACGGAGCTCGTCGTCGTGACGTCAGGCTGGCATCGGGCCCGGGCGCGGGTCCTCATGCACGCGGCGCTGCGCGACAGCGGGATGCTCGTCTCCGTCGAGGGCGCGGAGGGAAGCCGGCCGGTTCGGCTCCTCGCCCGGGAGGCGGCGTGCCTGGCGCTTCTCCCCGTCCAGCTGCTCGGACTGCGTCTCCGCCGCAAGCCGCAACCTGATCTGAACGTCGCGCCGCGACCGGGCTCCGAATGAGCCCCGACCGAGCCGCCGTGGGCCTCGGTGACGGCCGAGACAATCGAGAGACCTAGACCGGCGCCGCCACTTGCTCGCGATCGCGAGCGGTCGGCGCGGTAGAAGCGCTCGAAGACGCGGTTCGTCTCTTCAGAGGTCAGGCCCGGACCTGAGTCCTGCACGCGGACGACCGCCGTCCCATCCAGGCTCGCTACGCGCACCCGCACCGGCGAGCCGGCCGGCGTGTGGGCTCGGACGTTGCGAGGATGTTGTCGACGATCTGCCGAAGACGCTCACGGTCGCCGATCACTCGGGCCGATGAGCGTTCCAGCTCAATCGGACGGTCGGGCTCGACCGCCAGCGCGGTCTCGACGGCCTCCTCGACGACCTCGTCCAGCTGGATGAAATCGCGGCGGAGCGGCCTACCCTCATCGAGGCGAGCGAGCAGCAGGAGGTCGTTCACCAGGAGGCTCATCCGCTCGGACTCGCGCGCGATGCCTTCCATCGAACGGGCCAGGTCGGCCGGCCGGCGGTCCGCGCCTCGGGTGAACAGCTCGGCGTACGCGCGCACCGCCGCGAGCGGCGTGCGCAGCTCGTGCGAAGCGTCGGCCACGAACCGGCGGAGCTTGCGCTCCGACTCCTCTCGCGCCGCAAACGCGGACTCGATCTGACCGAGCATGCCGTTGAGGGCCAGCCCGAGGCGGCCGACCTCCGTCCTCGGCTCGGCGCGCTCGACCCGCCGTGAGAGGTCGCCCTCGCCGATGGCCGCCGCTGTCGTGCCGATCGCGTCCAGCGGTCGGAGACCAAGCTTGACGACCCAGAGGCCGAGGGCGGTCAGCGCAACGAGTACGAGGGCCGTCACAAGCAGCTCGATCACAGCAGCCGCTGCAGCGTCGCGTCCACATCGGTGAGCGGCGTCGCGGCGACCAGCATCGTGCTCGAGCCAGGCTCGACCGAGACGCGCATGGGATAGCGGCCGCCGCCGTCCTGGGCCGAGGTGGTGAAGTACCGAGCGCGGTCTGGATCGCCGGACACGGGCGCCGCGATCGTCGCCGGGAGCTGCGGGGGGCGAGAGCGTCGAGCCGTCTAGCGGCGTCGTTTGGTTGCTGCAGAGGACAGTTCCGTAGAGGGTGCGGATCTGGATCAGGTCGCCGGGGCGAGACCGGGGGGCGGGCGATCGCCGTGCCCGCAACCTTCGTCGGACATTCCGTGCCCGCGGTCGCCCCCCGCCCGAGCAGCTGCCAACGACTCGTCTGTGCGCTGGATGAGGAACGAGCTGAGCGAGGCGTAAGTGGCGACATCCGAGACGGCGAGGCCGAGCGCAGCGAGGGCGATGACGGCCAAAACGAGCCGTGCCCGAAGCGAGAGGCGGGCGAGCATGGGCTCAGCCCTCCGCTGCTTCGAGCATGTACCCCGCCTGCCGGACCGTCTTGATCAGCGAGGGCCCGGCGGCCTCGAGTTTCCGGCGGAGGTAACTGACCTACGTCTCGACGACGTTCGAGTTGCCGCCGAAGTCGTAGCGCCAAACGTTCTGGAGGATCTGCGGCTTCGACAGGACGAGGCGCGGGTTGAGCATGAAGTACCGCAGGAGGCCGAACTCGGTCGCGGTCAGCTCGACCTTCTTGTCCGCACGAAAGACCTCATGACGGCGCTCGTCGAGGACGAGGTCGGCGAAGCGCAGGACGTCGCCGGGCAGGTCGCCCGCCGTGCGCCGCAGAATCGCCTGAATCCGCGCGACGATCTCTGCGAGGCTGAACGGCTTGGTCGCGTAGTCGTCGCCTCCGGCCCGGAGCGCGTCGACCTTGTTCTCCGTCGCATCCTTGGCGGTCAGGAACAGGATCGCTGTCTGGAACCCGCGCTCACGAAGGCGCCGGCCGACCTCGATCCCCTCGATGTCGGGCAGCATCCAGTCGAGAACCACGAGATCCGGCTCCTGCCGAACGACGGCTTCGAGTGCATCGCGGCCGGTCGCTGCCTCGTCGACCTCGTAGCCCTCGTAGCGCAGCGCGGTCGCGACGGCGTCGACGATCGACGGCTCGTCGTCGACGACCAGGATTCGCTGTCCGGCGCCGTTCGCTCATCTGGCCAAGGTCCCCGGCGGCACGATCCGGAGGGTCGAGAACGACGCGGACGGGCACGCGGCGTACGAGGCGCACATGCAGCGCTCCGATGGAAGCCTCGTGACCGTGTATGTCAACCAGCAGTTCGAGGTCGTCAGCGTCGAGAACGGCGGCTGACGGCGACTTCGAGGGGGCCGAGATTTCGCTCGGCCCCCACTCGGCGTTCGTATCCTCTCGGCATGAAGCGACGCACGGTCGCTGGGACGATCGCCGTCCTCGCCCTGGTCTTCGCCGCGCCGGCGACCGGCGTGAGCGAGGGCGCACCGGGCTGTCCTTCGAACCTCGCCAACCAGCTGGCGTCGACCGGCGCCGCGCGCCAGCTCGTCACGGTGGTCACGCAGGAGCGTTTCTCGACGAACGGACGGCTGCGGCTCTGGCAAAAGGTGGGATCGTGCTGGCAGCCCGTCGCTGAACCATGGTCGGCGTGGGTCGGCGGCCGCGGCGTCTCGGCCACCAAGCGGGAAGGTGACCGCACAACGCCCGCCGGAGCATTCGGCTTCGGACGCGTGATGTACGGGGTCCGGCCGAATCCCGGGGTCCGTTTTCCCTATCGCCGCGTCGTTTGCGGAGACTGGTGGGTCGAGGACCCTCGGTCTCCGTTCTACAACCGGTTCCACCACGTCCCCTGCGGCACCCAGCCGCCGTTCCGCATCACGAGCGAGGACCTCTCCCGGTCGCCGACGGCATACCGCCATCTCGCGGTCATCGCCTACAACATGAAGCCGGTGGTGCCCGGAAAGGGATCCGGGATCTTCCTGCACGCGAGCACGGGCCGACCGACCCTCGGGTGCGTCAGCCTGCCGGTGCAGCAGCTGGTCCAGACGCTTCGCTGGCTGCGGCCGGCCGCCCAGCCGGTGATCGTGATCGGAACGCGCTCCGAGATCCGCAAGTATCGATGGACTTCAGCACCAGCGACGAGCTGATCCTCCTCGGGCTGCTGGCCGCGATGACGGGGCTGGTCGCGCTCGCACCGATCCTGCGCGTCCCCTATCCGATCCTCCTCGTCCTCGGTGGGCTCGCGCTCGGATTCATTCCCGGCGTTCCGACGTTGACGCTTCCGCCGGAGCTCGTCCTGGTCGGCGTGCTGCCTCCGCTTCTCTACGCCGCGGGCTTCTTCACAGGGCTCCGCGAGCTGCGCGCCAACATCCGGCAGATCAGCCTCCTCGCGGTCGGCCTCGTCGTCATGACGATGGTGGCCGTTGCCCTCGTCGCGCACGCCGTGACCGATCTGAGCTGGGCGTCGTCGTTCGTGCTCGGAGCCGTCGTCTCGCCCACGGACCCGATCGCGGCGACCGCGATCGCGCGTCGCCTCGGAGTTCCGCGGGGGATCGTCTCCATCGTCGAGGGGGAGAGCCTCGTGAACGACGCGACGGCGCTCGTGCTCTATGGCAGCGCGGTGACTGCCGTGGTCGCCGGCACCTTCTCGATCTGGAACGCGGGTCTGGAGTTCGTCGGGAACGTCATCGGCGGCGTCGCCGTGGGCCTCGCCGTCGGCTGGATCGTCGCGCTCGTGCGCATCCGGCTCGACAACATCCCGGCGGAGATCGCCGTATCGCTGCTCACGGCGTATCTGGCGTACATCCCGGCCCAGGCGCTCCATGTCTCCGGCGTGCTTGCAGCAGTCACCGTAGGCGTCTACCTCGGCTGGCGCAGCCCGGAGCTCTCGACACCGGCAATGCGGATGCAGGGATTTCCCGTCTGGGAGACGCTCGTCTTCCTCGTCAACGCCCTGCTCTTCACGCTCGTCGGAATGCAGCTGCGTCCGATCCTCGACGCGCTCAACACCGGCTCGGCAGGGAGCCTGATCGCCGATGCGGTCGTCGTGACAGCGGTGGTGATGCTCGCCCGCATCGTCTGGGTCTTCACGGTCGGACCGCGTCGGTACTCGCACGTCATCGCGTGGATGGGAATGCGCGGAGCGGTTTCCCTGGCCGCCGCGCTCGCGATCCCGCTGACGACTGACGCCGGCGCCGACTTCCCGGGCCGCGAGCTGATCATCTTCCTCACCTTCTCCGTCCTTCTCGGGACGCTGGTCGTCGAGGGGCTGACACTGCCATTGCTGATCCGTCGCCTGGATCTCGAGGAGGACAGGCTCCCAGCCAAGGAGGACGCGGGGGCGCGCATCCTCGCCGCGGAAGCGGCGATCGAGCGGCTCGAGGAACTGCTCGAGGAGGATTGGGTTCGGCCCGAGACGGCCGAGCGGATGCGCGGCTTCTACAACTTCCGGCGCTCTCGTTTCCAGGCGCGGAAGGCCGCAGACGACGACGGCGAGATCGAGCGTCGTTCCACTGATTACCAGCGCCTGCGCCGCGAGCTCCTTGAGGCCGAGCGCGCGGCTATCGTCGGCCTGCGCCGTGAGGGTCGGATCAGCGACGACGTCATGCACGCCATTGAGCGCGACCTCGACCTCGAGGATACGCGCCTCGACGTCTGAGCAAAAAGAAAAGCGACGCCCGGCCGAACGGCCGGGCGTCGCGTCTTACGGATTAGCCGAGCAGCGGCTCCCGCTCGCCCATCAGCACCTCGAGGCGCGCGAGAGCGCTTGCCTCGAGCTGCCGGATGCGCTCGCGGGTGAGGCCGAGCTCGCGGCCGATCTGCTCGAGGCTCCGCTGCTGGCCCGCGCCTGAGCCGAGGCCGAAGCGAAGCTCGAGCACCCGCCGCTCGCGCTCGTCGAGCTGCGCCATCGCGTCGCGAAGGCGGTCATGCTCGAACGAGGTGTCTGCCAGCTCGAGCGGGTCGTCCGCATCCTTGTCGGCGAACAGGTCGCCAAACTCGGCGTCGCCATCGCCGACTGTCTGGTTGAGCGAAACCGAAGCCTCCACGGCCTCGAGCGCCTCCTCGGCGTGCGACAGCTTCAGCTGCGCCGCCTCGGCGAGCTCCTCGGTCGTGGGCGTCCGGCCCTGTGCCGCCTCGAACCGCTGGCGCGCGCGGCGCAGCTTCTGGCGCCGCTCCTGCACGTGCACAGGAACGCGGATGGTCGCGGACTGGTTGGCGATCGCACGCTGGCAGGCCTGGCGGATCCACCACGTGGCGTACGTGGAGAACTTGAAGCCCTTGCGCCAGTCGAACTTCTCGACCGCCCGATTCAGGCCGATGACTCCGTCCTGAACCAGGTCTAGCAGCGGCACGCCGTGACCCTGGTAGCGCTTGGCGAGCGATACGACGAGCCGCAGGTTTGCGTTCACCATGTGCTCCTTCGCCGCGCGGTCGCCGCGCTCGATGCGCTTGGCGAGCGCCACCTCCTCGTCGGCGGTCAACAGCTTGTAGCGGCCGATCCCGTTCAGGAACAGCTGAAGGCTGTCGGTTGTGGTCGGCGTGGACGGCGTCAGGTCGAGCTCGGGTGCCGGGACCTCCTCCTCGGGCGCCTCTTCGATTTCGACGTCTGCGTCCTCCAACGCCGTGTGCAGCGCGGTCAACGCCTCCTCGTCGAGCTCGAACTCGTGCTGGAGCGCCTCGATCTCGTCTGCACGCACGAAGCCACGCTCCTGCGCGTGCTGGAGGAAGGCGGCGAGCGCCGCGTCGGTATCAAGGGCATCTCTGCCCAGGGCAATATCAGTCAGCATCACTTCTCCGAAGATTCGTCAGGTTCTGGGGTCGCGCGTGTGCTGCGCGCACCCGCTACACAAGTGATAACGCTAAATCGGGCGTTTTCCTTCCATCCGAACGAAACCTTTACGTGCTTTGGCCCATTTGAGGCAATGTCCAAGGCCCAGACGTCGCTGAGGCCCTGAACAGGCGGTCTTCGGCCGTCGTTTATTCTCCCGCGGCCATGGCCCAAGAAGTCAATGCCCGCGGCGCCCATGTCAAGATCCGGCGCCCCTGGGGCGCGTTCTTGCTCGTCATCATCACGCTGGGGATCTACTACCTGTTCTGGTACTACTCGTGAACCGCGAGCTCCGTGATTTCGGCCGGGCGAGCGCAGAATCGGGCGAAAGCCGGATCCACGTCAATCCTTGGATCTCCCTGCTCGCGGTGACGTTCGGTTGGCTCCTGATCGTCCCGCCGTTCGTTTCCATGTTCCGGACGTTCTCGCGGATACGCACCGCGCAGGACATCGCAGAGGTTGGGCCGAAGGCCAGCCCGGGCATCGGTCTGCTCTTGTTCTTCATCGCGCTGATCTTCTTTCCCGTCGAGGTTCCCTACGCACAGATCAATCTGAATCGAGTCTGGAGGGCTTTTTCGAGTACGTAGATGTGCTTGGACCACTTTTTGATCAGTGCTGATCCGAGTTGGGTCCCGCAACTGGTCACAACGACCAAGGAGGCGAAATGTCGTGAAAGACTGGTCCGAACACGGCCACGACGGCGTCGCCGATGAACTTCTCGACCGTTCCGCCGAGACTCTCGAGCTCTCCGCGGACGCGCTCAAAGTAGGGAGACAGGCGGGCGTGGACGTCCTCGGGATCCAGTTGTTCCGCGCTCGCAGTGGACCCGACGACGTCCGTGAAGACGGTGGTGACGACGCGACGTTCTTCAGCTGGTCGAGCAGCCGCCTCTGCCGCAAGGGGCGTGCCACACGCCAGACAGAACCTCGCTTGAGACGGGTTCGCCTGCCCGCAGGCCGCACAATGTTGTCACGTTAGGAGTCTACGTAGGGCTTCAGCGGCCTATTGCGTACCCCTGCATCCCGCGCGGGTTCGCCGCCGCTTTCAGGACCCCGTCCTCGCGACCAACCGCGCTCACCCGGCCGAGCGACCACTCGTCAGTGAGGGTGACTTCATGACCGCGATCACGCAGGTCTTCGAGCACGTCGGCCGGAAAGCGTGCCTCGAGCGCCAACGAACGTGGCTCCGCTCGCCGCGGGAAGAACGAGCTCGGGAAGTGGTTGGTGTGGAACTCGGGGGCGTCGATCGCCTCCTGCAGGTCCAGGCCGAAATGCACATGGTTCAGGAAGACGTGGAGCGACCATTGATCCTGCTGGTCGCCGCCCGGCGTGCCGAATGCGAGGTAGGGCTCTCCCCAGCGCAGGGCGATCGAGGGCGACAGCGTGGTGCGAGGCCGCTTGCCCGGCTCGAGCGAGGACGGGAGGCCTTCCTCGAGCCAGAACATCTGCGCCCGCGTCCCCAGCGGCCAACCCAGCCCCGGGATCACCGGCGAGCTCTGCAGCCAGCCGCCGCTCGGCGTCGCCGAGACGAAGTTGCCGAAGCGATCGGCGACATCGAGATGCACCGTGTCGCCGAGCGTCGGCTCTCCGGCGCCCACCGTCTTCGCCGCCTCGACGAGCGCAGGGAGCCGTCCCCCTCCCGGCCGGAGATCGCCAGAAGCCTCGTCGCCGACGAGGCCGCGTCGTTCGTCGTTGTATTCGTCGGAAAGCAAGCGGTCGAGCGGCACGTCGACGAAGAAGGGATCGCCGTAGAACGCCTCCCGGTCGGCGAAGGCGAGCTTCGAGCACTCCACGATCGTGTGGACGTAGTCGGCGGAACCGTGGCCCATCGAGCCGAGGTCGAAGCCGGCGAGGAGCGCGAGCTGCTGGAGGAAGACCGGGCCCTGCCCCCAGGGACCGGTCTTGCAAACGGTGTAGCCGTGGTAGTCGTAGGTCGCCGGCGGCTCGAGTATCGCCTCCCAGCGCGCCAGGTCGTCGCCGGCGATCAGGCCGCCGCCCTGACGGCTGAACCAATCGATCGTGTCGGCCACGAACCCGCGGTAGAAGGCCGTTCGAGCGCGGTCGATCCGCGCCTCCCGGCTCCCGTGGCCCGCCTCGTCGACGATGCGTCGATAGGTCGCGGCGAGCGCTCGATTCCGGAAGAGCGTCCCGGGCCGTGGAGCCGGAAGATAGAGCTCGGACGACGCAGGCCACTCGCGGAGCAGGGGCTCGGTCTGCTGGATCATCGCGGTCATCCCCGGAACGACCGGGAAGCCTCGCTCCGCGTAGCCGATCGCGAACTGGAGAACGTCCTCCGGCCCGAGCGTCCCGAACTCCTTCAGCAGCAGCATCCAGCCGTCGAACGCGCCGGGCACGCACGCCGCGAGCAAGCCGGTCCCTGGAACGAGCTCCTGGCCCAGCTCGCGGAACCGCCGGATCGTCGAAGCCGCGGGCGCGGTCCCCTGTGCGCACACGACCAGCGGCTCGCCCAATTCGGCACTCCAAAGGACGATCGGCAGGTCTCCTCCCGGCCCGTTCAGGTGCGGCTCGACGACCTGAAGCGTGAAGCCGGTCACGGCCGCGGCGTCGAACGCGTTGCCGCCGCGCTCGAGGACGGCCATTCCGGCCGCGGACGCGAGCCAGTGCGTCGACGCGACCATCCCGAAGGTGCCGCGGAGCTCCGGGCGGGTTGTGAAGCTCACCGGTCAGGCGCTCCGGCCAGCTCGACCGGCGACTCCGCGAGGCGAGGCGCCTCCGCGCCGCGGCGGACGAGGTGGCACGCGACGAAATGGCCTCCGCCCGTGACATCGACGAGCGGGGGCTCCTCCTCGGTCGAGCGCGGCGCCGACTCCCGCTCCAGCGGACAGCGGGTCCGGAACCGGCAGCCCGACGGCGGGTCTAGCGGGCTCGGCATGTCGCCCTCGAGCACGACCCGCGTCCTTGTCCGCTGAACGTCGGGGTCCGGCACGACCGCCGCGGAGAGGAGCGCCTGCGTGTACGGGTGCTGGGGTCGCGCGAACAGCTCGTCGCGCGGCGCGAGCTCGACGATCTTGCCGAGGTACATGACCGCGACGCGATCGCAGAGGAACTCCACCGTGGCCAGGTCGTGGCTGATGAAGAGACAGGAGAAGCCGAGCTCGTTCTGCAGATCCCGGAGCAGGTTGAGGACCGAGGCCTGGACGGAGACGTCGAGCGCCGAGACCGGCTCGTCGGCGATCAGCAGGTCGGGGGAGACGCTGAGCGACCGGGCGAGGCCGACCCGCTGGCGCTGTCCTCCCGAGAGCTCGTGCGGATAGCGAAAGCGAAGCTCGGGGCGCAGTCCGACGGAGTCGAAGAGCTCGACGACCCTGGCATCGATCTGGGACCGGCGGGCGAGCCGATGGAGCCGCAGCGGCTCGCCGACGATCTGTCCGCACGTCATCCGCGGATTGAGCGACGAGTACGGATCCTGGAAGACGATGTGCATGCGACGCCGGTGCGGGCGGAGATCGCGCCTGGAGAGGTTCGTGATGTCCGCGCCGTTCAGCCGGATCGTCCCTGCGGTGGGCTGGTAGAGACGGTTGATGCAGTAGCCGACGGTCGTCTTCCCGCTCCCCGACTCGCCGACGAGGCCGAGGACCTCTCCCGGGGCGATCGAGAAGGAGACCCCGTCGACGGCGTGCACGATCCGGCCGGAGCCGCTCACGCCGCGGCCGAGCGTGAAGTGTTTCACGAGCCCTTCGACCTCGAGAACGGGTGGCTGGTCGGCGATCATCGCTCTCCGGGATGGAAGCAGGCGACGACATGATCCGGGCGAACGAGACGCAACTCCGGCACCGACGACCACGACTGCTCGTCGGCGCGCGGACAGCGGTCCGCGAAGGCGCAGTGGCCGGGAGGCTCCGCGAGCGACGGGACGCGGCCCGGGATCTCCTGGAGGCGCCCGTTTCGCGCCGCGCCGGCGCGCGGAACCGCGCCGAGCAGGCCGATCGTGTACGGGTGCTGCGGGTGCGCGAAGAGCTCGCCGACGGCCGCCTCCTCCGCCTTTCGCCCGGCGTACATCACGACGACGCGGTCCGCGAGGTCCGCGACGACGCCGAGGTTGTGGGTGATCAGAACGATCGCCGTTCCGAGCCGCGCCCGCAGCTCGCGGAGCAGATCGAGGATGCCCGCCTGGATCGTCACGTCGAGCGCCGTCGTCGGCTCGTCGGCAATCAGGATCTTCGGGTCACAGGCGAGCGCCATCGCGATCATCACGCGCTGGCGCATCCCGCCCGAGAGCTGGTGCGGATACTCCTCGATGCGGCGTCCCGGATCCGGGATGTGGACGAGATCGAGCAGCTCGACGACCCGCGCTTTGGCGGCGCTCCGCGACAGACTCATGTGCTCGCGCACGACCTCCTGGATCTGGTGCCCGATGCGCAGCACCGGGTTCAGCGACGTCATCGGCTCCTGGAAGACGAACGAGATCTGGCGTCCGCGGATCTTCCTGAGCTGGGCGCCTGACGCGCCGAGCAGCTCAACGCCCTCGAAGCGGACGCTGCCGGTCACCGTCGCCGTCTTCGGCAGGAGCCCAAGGATCGAAAGCGCAGTGACGCTCTTGCCGCAGCCCGACTCCCCGACGATCCCCAGCACCTCGCCGGCGGCGAGCTCGAGCGACATCCCATCGACGGCGTGGACGGCTCCGTCATCGGTGTCGAAGCGGACCGAGAGGTCCCGGACCTCGAGCAGCGGCTCCATTTCTAACGCTCGGTCTTCGGGTCGAGGACGTCGCGCAGCCCGTCGCCGAGCAGGTTGAACGCGAGCGCGACGATGACGATGGCGAGACCCGGAAAGACGGCGAGCCTCGGCGCCTCGTTGAGGTACGGCTGAGCAGCGTTGAGCATCACGCCCCACGACGGTGTCGGCGGCTGGACGCCGAGGCCGAGGAACGACAGCACCGCCTCGCCGATGATCGCAGCCGGGATCGTCACCGTCGCCTGCACGAGGAGCGTGCTCGTCATGTTCGGAAGGATGTGCCGGCCGATGATGACGGCGTCGTTGGCACCGTTGGCGACAGCCGCCCGCACGTAGTCCTCTTCCCGCAGCGCGAGCGTCTCCCCGCGGGCGATGCGGATCAGGCCCGGAATCGCGGCGATCCCGAGCGCGAGCGTCGCGTTCAGGAGTGAGGGCCCGAGGATCGCGGCGAGACCGACGGCGAGGATCAGGAACGGGAACGCGAGCAGGACGTCCGTCACCCGGGCGATCACCGTGTCGAGCCAGCCTCGGTAGTAACCGCCGATGAGACCGATGGGCACGGCCACCACCATCGCGAGCACCGTGGCGAAGAATCCGGCCTGGATCGAGGCGCGGGCGCCCCAGATGATCCGCGAGAGCGTGTCCCGGCCAAGCTCGTCGGTGCCGAGCAGATGCTCGCGCGAGGGACCGGCGAGGATCGCCTCGAAGTCCGTCTGGTCGGGGGAGTATGGAGCGATCCACTTGGCGAGGAGCGCGGCGACGATGGCGCCGACGACGACGATCAGCGAGATGACTGCCGCAGGCCGGCGCAGGAAGCGCCGCCGCAGGATTCGGCGGCGACGAGCGCGGGCGCCGAGCGGAGAGGCTTCGACGTAGCTCACTGAGACGAGCCTCCTGAGACGCGAATGCGTGGGTTGATCAACGAGTACATGAGATCGACGCCGAGGTTGACGACCACGTAGCCCACGGCCGCCACGAGCACCACCCCCTGGAGGAGTGGGTAGTCACGCTGGGCGATCGAGTCAATGGTCAGTCGGCCGAAGCCCGCGATTCCGAAGATCTGCTCGGTGATGACCGCCCCCGAGATCAGCGCGCCGAGCTGGAGCCCGATTACGGTCGTGACGGTAATCAGGCTGTTCCGTAGCGCGTGCTTGCCGACCACCGACCACTCGCTCAGCCCCTTGGCCCTCGCGGTTCGGACGTAGTCGGCGCCGAGGGACTCGAGCATGGCCGAACGCATCTGGCGCATCAGGACCGCCGAAAGCCCCGCGCCGAGGACGATGGCCGGCATCACCATGTGCTCGAGGTTGCCCACGGGATCCTCGCGGAAGGAGACGTACCCGCCCGCGGGCAGCCAGCCCAGGTTCACGGCGAAGACGATGATCATCATCAGCCCGAGCCAGAAGTGCGGGACGGAAAGACCGAGCAGGGCGACTGTCGTCGCCGCGTAGTCCGAAGGCTTGCCTCGGCGAACAGCGGCGATCACCCCCGCCGAGATTCCGAGCACTGTCCCGATTAGGATCGCGAGCCCCGCGAGCTCGAGCGTCAGCGGGATCCGGGTGACGATCGTCTCGGCCACCGGCAGCCCGCGATTGTCGGTCCCGAGGTCGCCCTGCAGGGCAAGCCCCGCCCAGTGCACGTACTGCACCGGGAGCGGGTCGTCGAGCCCGTACTTCTCCCTGATCGCCGCCAGAACCTCGGGATCGCGATCCTCGGCGGCCAAGGCAAGTGCCGGGTCGCCCGGGATCGCGCGCACGCCGACGAAGACGACTACGCTCGCGAGGAAGACGACGATCAGGGCGGCTCCGAGCTTGCGCAGGATGAAGACGCCCATGATCGTCGTCAGAGACTTAGCTCACTTGTACTCGGCGAAATAGGCCCGGATCAGGCCGTCGCCGAACAATCGCACACCCTTTACGTTGTTGGTCACCCCGTGACGGTTGACCTCATGCCAGAGGTAGATCAGCGGAAGCTCCGTCCGGAGCACCCGGTACGCGGCGTTGTAGAGCGTCTTGCGCGCCTTCGGCGTCGCCGCTTTGCGAGCGTTGTCGAGCAGCAGGTCTATGCGCGGGCTGCTCCAACCGAGGTTGTTCAGGGAACCCTTCGAATGGACGAACTGATAGATGTTGCCGTCTGGGTCAACGCGCCCTGACCAGCCGATCGCGAACGCGTCGTAGTTGCCCTGGTCTTGGCGCCTGAGGGCGGTCACGAACTCGGTCGGCTGGAGGTCGACCTGGAAGCCGGCTTCCCTCGCCATCGACTGGATCACCTGGCCGAGGCGTGCCTGCACCTGGTTCGTTCCGATCATCAGCCGAACGCGAACCGGCGTGGACATACCGGTGCTGCGGACCATCGAGCGCGCCCTGGAGAGGTTGCGTCCCGGGCACTTGATCGTCTTGTCGAAGTAGGGGCTCGTCGGCGGGACCGGCAGACAACCAGGCAGCACGGTTCCGCCGAACACGACGCGGTTGATCACCTTCCGGTCGAGCGAGAGCTCGAAGGCCTGACGTAGGGCACGCTTGGAGGCAAGCGGCGTGCCGACGTTCTCGAACGGCTTCCCAAGCCCGTTCTTGTTCCCGATGTTGATCGAGATGCCCTGGTAGCCGATCGATGTGGCCTTCAGCACCCTCAGGCTCTTGTCGCGCTGGATCGCCGGGAGGTCCGTCGATGCGATGCGATCGAGCACGTTGATGTCGTGAGAGCGCAGGTTGGCGGCGCGTGCGCTCGTGTCGGTGATGATCCGGAAGATGATCTGGTTGAGCTTCACCTTGCTCCGCGCGTAGTAGAACTGCGACTTGTCGAGGACGATCCGGTCGCCAGCCGTCCGGCTCGTGAACTTGAACGGCCCGACGCACACCGGATTCGACGCGAACCTCGACCCGAGCGCGTCGAGCTGCTTGGGCGACATGATCATCCCGGCGCGGTCGGCAAGCTGGGCCGTCAGCGGGGAATAGCGCGCGATCAAATTCAATCGCACCGTGTAGTTGTTCACCACGTTGACGGAGGTGACCGGCGAGATCTCGCTCGCGCGCGACGAACCGGTCAGCGTCCGGTGGCGGTCGAGTGAGACCTTCACCGCCTGTGCGTTGAGCGGCGTCCCGTCGTTGAAGCGGATTCCGCGGCGGATCTTGATCGTCATCCGCTTCTTATCGCCCGAGAGCGCCGGCATGGCCGCAGCCAGCTGCGGAACGATCTCGAGCTTCGCGTTCAGGTCGTAGAGCTTCTCGCACATATGCAGGAAGACCATGCGACCCACGAAGGTTCGTGCCAGTGTCGGATCGAGCGCGTCCGGGTCCTCTGCCAAGCCGATCGTGAGAGTCCCGCCGGCCTTCTTCTCAGCCGCCAGGGACCCCCCGGCGCCCGTCGCGAGCAATCCGATCGCCACCACGCCCAACACGGCGAGCGCGCTCCTCGCGCGGTGGGTGCCAATCCTCTTCATCTTCCCTCCTGACATCGATGCCAGCGCCCATCCGAGGGTTCTGGGCGCCTCGGATGGGGTGCGCGCGACTTTACCATCTGTATCCATTTGACGCTCAATTGGATCCAATTGATAGTGTCAGCGCCGTGACCTCGCAGCAGCGTGCAGGGGTCGCGCCGGGCTTGGCCGCGGCTCCGGGATCCCAATGGCGATACGCCCGCCTCGGCGCGATCGGATTGGCAGGTGGGCTCTTCTCCGGCCTCCTCGGCGTCGGGGGCGGAGTCGTGATGGTACCGCTGCTCGTCCTCTGGGCCCACTACGGCCAGCGCGACGCGCATGCCGTCTCGCTCGGAGCGATCATCCCGATCAGCATGGCCGGCGTCCTGACGTTCGGAGCCGCCGGCGAGGTTCGGGTGTGGGAGGCGCTGGCGCTCGCCGCCGGGTCGATCTTGGGCGCGCAGGCGGGGACGACCTTGCTCGCCCGGGCCGACGAGCGCAAGCTGAAGCTCGCGTTCGGGCTCTTCCTGCTCGTCGTCGCGGTGTTCATGGTGGTGGCGCGCTGAGCGCCGTCGCCTTGTTCGTCGCCTTGATCGCCGTGGGGGCAGCGGCCGGCGTCCTCGCAGGGCTGCTCGGGGTCGGCGGCGGGATCCTGCTCGTGCCCTTCCTCGTCCTCGCCGTCGGGATGACGCAGCACGAGGCCGAGGCGACTTCCCTGCTCGTGATCCTTCCCACGGCAGTCGCGGCGAGCATTGCGCTTCGCCGTCGCAGCGTTGGAGACCTGCCGGTCGCCCTCATGATCGGCGTGGTCGGCGCAGTCGGCGCAGTGGCCGGCGCGCTGCTCGCGCTCTCACTCCCCGCCGATGTGTTGCGAGCTGTCTTCGCCGTCCTGCTCGCAATCGCCGGCCTCCGGCTCATCCGCGACGCGCGCGTGGGACACCCATGACGGCCACGGCCCACGGGACAACCGGATCGCCGCTCGTCGACCGGCTGGCCGGAGCGATTCAGACCCGTGTGCTCAGCGGCAACGTGCCGGTCGGCACGCGTCTGCGGCAGGAGGCGCTCGCGGAGGAGTTCGGCGTCAGCAGGACGCCCGTGCGCGAGGCGTTGCGCAAGCTGCAGGCGACCGGTCTCGTCGAGCTGCTGCCGAACCGGGGCGCGATCGTTCGCGGGCCGTCGGCGCGCGAGATTCGCGAGGCCTACGAGGTTCGGGCGGAGCTCGAAGGGCTGGCCGCAGAGTTGGCCGCCGGACGCATCAGCGACCGCGATCTGCTTCGCCTACGGGAAGCTCAGGCGCTGTTCCGGAAGTCGGTGGAGACACTGATCGCGCGCCGCGCGCGCCGGCACGCGCCGTGGAAGGACGAGAGCGTTTGGGTGCGGGCGAACGACCTCTTCCACCAGACGATCCTCGACGCCGCCGGCAACGAGCGGCTCAGCGACACGATCGCCGACCTTCACCGCAGCTTTCCGCGCGACCTCACGTGGACTGCGCTCTCGGAGAGCTCGCGGCTGCTCGAAGAGAACATCGAGCAGCACGAGGCGGTGCTCGACGCGATCGAGCAGCGGGATCCGGCAGAAGCCCGGCGGCGGATGATCGAGCACGTCCGCAGCGCGGGCGAGCTCGTCACCCTCCACTTCGAGCAGGCGCCTGCCAGGGACTAGAAGATCGGCGGGCGGCTGTCGAGCCCGGAAGGCCGGAGCCGCGGTTTGGGCAGCTCGGAGGGCTCAGGAAAGCGTCCGTTGACGATGTCGGTGATGCGGTCCCTGAGTCCGGAGAGCATCTCTTTCTTCTCCGCGTTGGTCAGCTCGCCCGCTGCGACGGCGGCGTCGAGCTTCTTCTCCGCCCTCGCGAGCAGTGCATCGACGAGCCCGTCGACCGACTTGTTGCGGTCCCGGGCGACCTGGGCGAGCGTCTTGCCGTTCTCCAGCGCTTCGCGCAGCTGCGCCTCGGTCATCCCTAGATAGTCCGCGGCAGCCTCGAACTTGGTGTGGAAGGGACCCACCATGTGATCGCGGAAGCCCGGGCCGGGCCCGAGCCCGAACAGCGGCATCTCGCCGGCATCGATGCTCTCCTTCAGCTTGGCGCCCTCTTCCTTCGTCAGCCGGCCGTCACTCACGGCCTCGTCGACGCGGTTCTTGAGCGCCTGCTTGAGTGCCTTGCTCAGTCTCTGCGGCGTCACACCGAGCTGTCCGGCTGCGTCCTCGATGATGGCGTCGCTCTCCTGCTTCGGCGAAAGCACCTTCGTCGCCCCGATCGCCGCCCCAGCCACGATCGCCGAAACAAGGAGGACGGCGGCGACGATGAGCTTGTGACTGCGCTTCATGGCCCTAAGGCAAGCAGCCGTTCCTAAGACCGACCTAAGCGCTGTCTAAGAATTCGAGCGCGCGCCGTCCAGTTGCAGCGTGATGCGCGTGCCTCCGCCCTCGGCCCGCTCGGCGACCACAACGCCGCCGTGCGCTTCCACCACCTGCCGGACGATGGCGAGGCCGAGGCCGGAACCGGGCAACGTCCGCGCCGACGCCGAGCGGTAAAAGCGGTCAAAGACGTACGGCATGTCCGCCTCGTCGATGCCGGGGCCATGGTCGCGGACGCTGACGGTGCCGTCGTCGACACTCACGTCGACCGCGCCGCCCGGCGGGCTCCACTTGGCGGCGTTGTCGAGGACGTTGCCGATCGCGCGTTCGAGCGAGGCGGGGACCCCCTGCACGACCGACTCGTGGAACTCCGTGTTGAATGTGATGCCCGGACGGTCCCGCCGCGTCCGCTCGACAGCGTCTCCCGCGAGGAGGTCGAGGCGCACGGTCTCAGGCTCGGCAGGCAGCTCGTCGCCGCGGGCGAGCTCGATCAGCTCGGCGATTAGTGCGGTCATCTCGCCGATCTGCTCGACCACGTCGTCGAGCAGCCGTCGGCGCTCCTCGGGATCGAGCTCCCGGTCGCTCATCAGCACCTCGAAGTTCGTGCGCAGGCTGGTGAGCGGCGTGCGCAGCTCGTGGGAGGCGTCGGCCACGAGCTGCCGTTGGGCGCGAGTTGACTGCTCGAGCGCTGCGAGCATCGCGTTGAAGCTGCCGGCCAGGCGGCTGAGCTCGTCCGTCCCACGCGTATCGATCCGCTCTGACAGGTCGCCGGTCTCGGTCACCCGCTCAGTTGCCCTCGTGAGCCGGGCGACGGGCGCGATCGCCGCTCGGGAGACGAGGAGCCCGAGCGCGGCGGCGAGGCCGATGCCTCCCAACGTGATCAGGATCAGGAACGTCCGGAGCCGGTCGAGCGTGCTGTCGACCTCGTTGAGCGGTCTGAGGATCTGGAGTGCGAGGTCGGGCCCGACAGGAAACGTGAGCACCCGGACATGCGTCCCCGCAATCGTCTCGTCCTTGAAAAACTGATCTCCGTTTCCGGCCGCGACCTCAAGCACGCGACTAGTGACCGGAATTGGAATCTTTGAGTCGGGAGGACGGAACGTGGCTCCGTCCGAGCGGACGAACTGCCAGTAGCCACCGGCTCCTCCCAGGACGGGGTCCGGAATGTCCTCCGGGAAGGCCTTGCGGATCTCAACGCCATGAGCCTGGCCTGCTCGAGCCTCGAGCGCGTTGTCCACCTGCCCGCGTAGCTGGTCGCGAACGACTACATAGACGACGGCCGAGGCGAGCACGACGGCGAGCGCCACCGCCGTTGCGGCAGCGAGGGTGAGACGTACCCGAAAGGTCATGACTCTCTCAGCGCGTAGCCGACGCCCCGCACCGTGTGGATCAGACGAGACTTACCGCCCGCCTCGGTCTTGCGACGGAGATAGCCGATGTAGACGTCGAGCGAGTTGGAGGCGAAGCCGAAGTCGTAGCCCCACACGCGCTCGAAGATGATCGAGCGCGTCAACACCTGGCGCGGGTTGAGCATGAAGAGCTCGAGGAGGTTGAACTCGGTCCGGGTCAGATCGATCCGTTCGCCGTCGCGCCGCACTTCC
>JBKPGE010000103.1:0-3846 GCA_046729215.1 Actinomycetota bacterium
AAAACGCATAAGCACACCGGGCGACTTAGCCGTGCGTCAGATCCAGCGGCGGCGCTTGAAGACGATGTAGAGGCTGACCGAGACCAGCGCCATCAGGGCCAGAGCGAACGGGTAGCCGAGCGTCCATTGCAGCTCGGGCATGCGGTCGAAATTCATCCCGTAAGTCGTCCCGACCAGCGTCGGCGCGAAGAGGATCGCCGCCCAGGCAGAGATGCGCTTCACCTGCTCGCTTTGGGCATGCGACGCCTCGCTCAGCGCTTTCGTCTCGAGCGTGAGGTTGACGCTGAGAATGTTCTCGAGCAGCGCGCGGAACGCGTCTGCCTGGTCCTTAGCCCGGATGGCGTGGTCCTGGACGTCGCGTAGGTAGCGCCCCTTCTCGTCATCGACCCCCGTCTCCTCTCGCAGGCGCCCAAGGATGTCCTCAAGAGGGCCCGTCACCCGCTGAAACTCGATGACTTCTCGGGTCAGCTCATAGATTCGACGGGACACGGTTGGGCTACCGCCGAAGACCTCATCCTCGATCTCGTCGATGTCGTGCTCGAGGCCGGCGATAACCGGCGCGTAACCGTCGACGACGTGGTCGACAATCGCGTACATGATCGCCATCGGGCCGCGCCGGAGCAGTTCGGGACGCCCTTCGAGCCGTCGGCGCACCGGCCCCAATTCCGGCGCGTCGCCGTGACGCACGGTGATCACGAACTGCGGGCCGACAAAGATCGCGACCTCGCCGAACAACACCGTCTCCGTCTCGTCGACATAGCGGGCCGGTCGCACGACGAGGAAAAGCGTGTCGCCGTAGCGCTCGAGCTTCGGACGCTGATGCGCCTTGACAGCGTCCTCGACTGCAAGCTCGTGCAGGTCGAACTCGCGCGCCATCGTCGAGAACTCCTCTGCGTCCGGCTCGTACAACCCCAACCACGCGACGGCGTCGCCGGCCTTGCACGCCGCGTGCAGCTCGGCGAAGTCGTCGGGCTCCGCCGTCCGACGACCGTCACGGTAGACCGCACGGTCGACGATCATGCGCGAACGCTATCCCTTCCGGTCGAATGCCGGCGAACGTCGGCCCGCCCACGCCCGGCGACTTCGCCGCCGGGAAGCAGCCCACCTTGGAGTCGGCGAGCCGCTCGCCCTCGAAGACGCCGACTGTGTAGCCGCCGAGCCGAACGAGCAGCGCCGCGACGGTGTGCTCTTCGCCGAGCGCCTTGAGCAGCGGTGCAACCACCATCCGCTCGTAGTCCCCTTCGTGGCCGAGGCCGAATGGTGGCGTCACAGTAAGCGTCTCGCCGCCCAGCTCGAGTCGTGTGCTGCCGCCGCGGTAGCAAGTACGTCCGACCGAGCCCTCAAGAGGGGCGAGCCGCTTCGCTAGGTTCGCGCGCGGCCGATGTAGCGCGTCTCCCCACAAGAGACCGTAGGCCTCGACGGGACACGGCGACGTCTGCGACAAGTCCGGCGAGTCCAGTGGAGGCGTGCGCGCGCGGGACGGTCTGAGCTGGCTGACGCCCAGAAGCTGCGGGTTGGAGGCGCGCCAGATCGGTCCTTTCCCGCACCGCGTTCGGCGACTTCCCCGATGGCATGGGTGCTGCTGTCGCAGAGGCTCGATCCATGAACGCTTTCACCTTGAGGGAACACTGGCTTGAGGCGCTCGATACCGCGGCGAAGGCGGTAGACGCGGCCGCGGACGCGCACGCGCTGATGGTCGCGGACTGCAGCGCGGAACGACGGAGGATCTCAGCCGAACGGGAATGGCTACGACGCTTCGACTGGCGGACTACGGCTTCAGCGTCAGCGCCTCGATCGCGCTGAGCTTCCCGCTCCCTCGCCAGGTTCTCGGACCGATCAACTGTCGTCCGTGCATACACGCACGCTCGGCGGGGGCCGATTAATCGGGCTACTTCCGCTTCAGGGTGGTGGTTCCTTGTCGAAGATCACCAGGAGGCTGAGCTGTTCGTATCCGACGAAGCGGTGCTCGGCGCGGGCCGGGACGAAGATGGCGTGCCCCTCCCCGAGCTCGACCCGCTCCTCTTCGACCTCGAGGACACCGCTGCCCTCGAGCACCACGTAGACCTCGTCGTCGTCGTGCGGCCGCTGTCGGTCGGGCTCCGGCGCAACGAGTACGTACAAGCCGAGCTCGAGGCCCGGTGACCAGTACACGACCTCGTAGCCGCCCGATCCGGCCGCAAGCCGCTCCTTCGCGGCGGTTGTGTCGAAGGGATGAGCGCGGCGGAGAGGGCCTCGTCGGTCCTTCTCGCCGGGCATATTCATGCCATTCCTCTCCTTCGGCTCGCGTAGCCAGTGAGCTCTACTAGACATCCCATGTACGCCGCCGACAGTCAGCAAGCCTAGTCGACCACCGACATCCGCCGTGGGCTCACTCGGCGCGGTGGTCGCCCTTAGCTTCTCCTTCCATCCGTCGCCTCCCGGGAGCCAAAGCTGAACGAGGCCAGGGCCGGGGCCTCGTTCAGCGTTGTGATCACGGGCTCTCAGCTCACGCGGACGGTCTCTCAGCTCACGCGGACGGTGAGAACGAGCTTGTTGTCGGGCCCGATGGTCTTCACCTCAGGCATACCGCGCATGTCAGCGACGCGCGTATGGAAGCGGTAGAGGCCGGTCTTCGCGAAGCGGAGCAGGACTCGCTGGTTCATCATCATGAATGGGCCCGGTTTGGTCGTCGGTCCCGAGACCTGGACGAGCTTATGCATGTCGATGTCCTGGTTCACGACCGCGAGCGTTGCGCCACGGTGCAGCGTCACGCGGACGCTTGCTGTCCGCGTTGCTCCCACGCTCCAGACGTGGCAGCCCTTCTGCACGTGCACGATCGTCACCCGCTTCGTCACGGCACCGGCTGCGACCGTGTTGGCGACGATGAAGGCGCCAGCCGCGACTACGAAGAGCGTAAAGACGAGCTTCTTCATCGGACTCACCTCCTTTAGCCGCTGAGCTTGCACCCCCGCCGAGCGCACCCCATCCGGGCGAGTTCTGAATCGTTATGCGGCTTACTACCGATGGTCGCGCCGTGCCGACTTGGCTGAGGGGTTCACACTGCGGTTCGAGCTGCAGCTCGGTCGTATACGTGGGTGAGCCCGCCGAAGTCGTGCGGATTGGGGTATCCGACGGGCGTATGCGAACGGACGGGTCACGTACCCCAAGACCCGGCTGAGCAGACGCGCGGTTCCGCTGCAGGCGATCGCGCTCGAGGCGCTCGACCAGCTCCGGCCGCGTGAAGAGAGCCGCTGCTCTTCCCGAACTCCCGCCGTGGCCATCTCGACTTCCGCAACTTCACCGCCGCCAGTGGAAGCCCGTCCGGCGAGCGGTCGGGATGGAGCCGCTGCGCGACCTCAACGACCTGCGCCATACCCACGCCACCTTCGCGCTCCGCGCCGGCGTCCCGGTGTTCGCCCTGTCGCGGTTCACGGGCACGAGCATCGCGATGATCGACTACCACTCGGGTCGAACACCGCGCGTGCTGTGCTCACGGAGCGCGGCGCAAAGGTACGGCGGGTGCTGCCCTTTACCGACCACTAGGTTCGGCCGTCGAGAACGTTGGTCTGATCAAAGACGGGCGAGACACGTCACCCTGACGATGTAAGGAGGGTCGCGGACCACGTGGTCACGTTGCCGGCCGCTCGGCGCACCGTCGCTTGTGTGGCAGTGGTTTTTCTCACTGATCGGGCGTAGGCTCGCCCAACCGGTAAAGGAGGAAGGGCTATGACTAAGGTACGAGGCTTCGCGATCGCGGGTGCGTTTGCGCTGCTTTGCTTGACCGGCATTCCGGCTGCGCAGGCATCGCCCCCGAACGCCAGATTGACAAACGATGCCCCGGGGCTGGGCGGGTACGTCAGCGACTAC
>JBKPGE010000104.1:0-8101 GCA_046729215.1 Actinomycetota bacterium
GCTCCGAGAGTCTCACGTCGGTCGGCTCGCCATGGGCTCCCAGTCCCTGGAAGACGTAATCCGCCGGCACGGCTCCGCCGGGCGGAAGCTCGCGCCTCGCCGCCGCGACCGCCTCCATCCCGCGACGCAGCTCGATCTCCCGCTCGAGGAGTCGGTTGCGGGCCGCCCGATACTGCGGTGATTCTCCTGGGAGCGCGATGGCCATGGTTGCTTCGCCGCTCAGGTAGACCGCTTCCGGTCACGGAACTCACCGGTCACCGCTTCTTGCGCTCGTACGCGCCGGTGTCGCAGCGGCGCCCCTGGGGCCTGTGGACCCCCGCTGGTCCTTCAGCCGTTGTCCTTCAGGGGCCCCAGCTTCGGAGTCGGTTTGACGTGGACGATCTTTGCACCCAGAGCCATCAGCCGATCCGCTCCGCCAGCTCGACGATGATCCCCTCCGGGCCGCGGACGTAGCAGAGCCGATAGGTGTCTTGGTAGCTCTCCACCTCGCCGACTAGCTCCCCGCCGCGCGCTCGCACGCTGGCGACGGCCGCGTCGATGTCGTCGACTGCGACCGAGACACCGCGGAGGCCCGGAGTGTTCGCCGGCGCGTGCCGGACGCCGCCCCGGCTCGAGGGGGCGTGGAACTTCGACAGCTCGAGCCGTCCGTGGCCATCAGTGGTCTCCAGCATCACGACCTCCGAGCGGACGCCCTCGAGACCCACCACGCGGTCCACCCAACCGCCCTCGACCGATCCCTCGCCCTGCAGCTTGAGTCCGAGCTCGACGAACCAGACGCCCGTCCCGGCGCCGAACGCGAACGCGTACGCGGAACGCTGGGTAGGCACGCTTCGCAGCCAGTGTATGCCCCAAATGGGTCTGGTCAGCCCGCCAGTGGGGGTCTACTCGAATGCCTGGAAGAACGTCGGGAAGGTTCCCAGGAGGCCGAGGAGGAGCAGGACGACTGCGGCGGCGAGCACAGCCCGCAGAGCGAGCTGACGCCCGCGGAAGAGCAGTCCAAACACGAGTAGCGCGCCGAAGTAGGCGATCGCAGCGATGATGGTCTTGCCCGAGAGCGGACCGACTCGGTCGTTGAACTGGAGGAAATCGGCAGTTCCTGTTGACGCCTCGGCGAGCGTTGTCAGGAGCCCGAGAACGAACGCACCCGCGCCGGCGGCGAGGAGAGCGGCGGCCGCTAAGCCTTCGATGCGTGTCTCGCCGGTCGCGTCGCTCGTCTCAACGGTGTTCATTGCACCTCCTCACTTCACCGGGGCGACCTTCGTGATCAGCGCCCCAAGGATTCCCGCGACGGCTGCGGTCGCGAACGCGAGGACGAACGTCCAGATCGCGATCTGCCGAATCCGCGGCGCGTCCGCGAGACGACGCCCGTAGACGGCGATGATGATCGCGGCCGAGGTCGCCAGCATCGGCGCGATCCAGGCGACGTGCTCTTTCCACTCCATCCCGAACTCGTGCCAGTTGTCTGTGTCTCCGCTCACGTTGGAGAGGAGGAAGTCGCGTGGAGAGCACTTGTCTGGACTGGGGATCTCGAGGCTTGCGCAGCCGGAAAGATCGTCGCCGGCGAGCTTCTCTCGGTACCAGGGGTAGACGACCCACGTTCCCGTGACGACGGTGGCCCAGGCGGCGATCGCCATCACCCAATAGCCGACGGTCAGCCGTCGGATTCTGGGAACGATTCCCTCCTCAGTGTTCCATCGTGCGCAGAAGGCCGTAGAGCTCGGCAAGCCCGCCGGCGAACGCGAGTAGGAAGAAGGCACCGAGCACCATCCCATGGACAAGTCCCCAAAACTCGCGATTGGTTAGCTCCATGGGCACCTCGCACGTGGGCCGAAGAGGTCGATCCTTTCATATGGGAGACGCCGATGCATGTGGCTCCGATTCGCCGATCCCTGCACCGGGCAGACGAGCCGGCACCGCGTTCACTCGGAGTCTTTGGGTCGAAAGAGCGGCCGCCTCGTTTCACGTGCCCGGCAGCCCGGGGCACACAAGCGGCTACGTCCTATGAACGCCGGAAGGGACCCAGCCTCCGAGAGCCGCGAGAGGGGTACCGGCTTTATACGCGGTCACACACCCCCGAAACGCCCTCCGCGCCAGGCGCAGTGGGCGTAGCAGAAGACCCGGCCGTCCGATTCGACGCGGTGGCCGATCGCGCGGCAGCCGCAATGCGCGCAGATCGGCGGAAGCGCACGGATTGCACATTCGAAGCTGTCGAACGTGTGCGTCTCGTCCTGGGCCCGAATCTCGAATGCCTTGTCGTAATCGTTCCCGCAGACCTCATAGACGGCCATTGCCTCACTTTCCTTGCGACGTCCTTCGCATTCCTTCCCCGCGACGCAGAAACAACGACGTTTTCGGGCGGAGTTCTCGGGTCGATGCGTTCTGACGGCCGACGGTAGAAGTCGCCATCAAGTGATTGAAGTAAGTGCGAGGAAAATTGGCAGAGGGGCTGCTTCTCGCAGCCCTCTGCCCGTTGCACATGAAGGTCCTGCGGCTAGTCGTACGCGTTCCCGCAGACCTCGCAGGCGCCCACGCCATGTCTGCGCCTCGCCGAGCCGATCCTGTAGGCAGGTGATTAAGTCTTGGATCATCTCGTGCTCGCGCCCGGCCACCCGCTCAAACACCTGCGCGCAGTCGTCGTAGCCGTCCTTGCGCGCGTCCTCCCCACGATTTGTCCCTCGCCCCGCACATCGGGGACTCCGATGGGCCATTGGAGTCGGGCCAGCATCGCGTTGCCGGACAGGCACTCGGTCAGAGTCGACTGGGCGGCCGATGGCGCCCTATCGACGCCCTTGAAAAGTGCTCTTGATCGACGGTCGGTCGGCAGGGTCCCGTCGAGCCGTTCGAGCTTGAAGGTGAACCGTCATCCCGCCTCCTCATCCCGGGACCGGACGGCCAGACCGAGCGTATCCGTGCTACTCACTTGACTGACAGACCTGAGGTCACTACCGGCGCTGGGTCGAGCTGATGCCCGCAGCCGAGCCCGGGAGGGAGTGGGCGTCGTCGAGGAGACGGTTTCAAGAAGCGAGCGCGACGCTCTAACGGTCCTCGTCTAGCGCCGTCTAAAGGACGACGGCATGACCGGGCGACTCGTAGGGATCGCGGTGCTCGTGGCGGCTATCGCCGGCGTGCCGGCCGGCGCGGCGGGCGAGCGCGCGTCCGTCCCGGAGGCACGGCCGCTTCCGCTCGTCGAGCGCTGTGTAACGCGTGCGGAACGCAAACGCGTAGTTCGCTTCAGAGCCGCCGACCGCGCGCGACTCGTCGGCGTGCTCCTCGGCTCCGGCCCAAGGGTGATCGTCCTGGCGCATCAGGGCGGCGGCGGGGCGCCGGGCAATCTCTGCGCGTGGCTCCCCTATGCCCGCACGCTCAAGGCCGCGGGCTTCCGGGTGCTGGTCTTCGACCACCGCGGGTTCGGGTCGTCTCCATTCGCCTTTCGGCGGTCGAGCCGCGTCGACCTGGATGTGATCGGCGCCGTCCGATTCGTTCGCGCCCGCGGCGCCACCAAGGTCGTGCTGGGCGGGGCGTCGCTGGGCGGGGCGGCGGTCGTCGCAGCAGGAGCGGCGATTAGGCCGGCGGTTCAGGGTGTCTTCACCGTCGGCGCCACGCACACCTACGAGAGCATCGACGCGCTCGCCGCCGCGCGCAGGCTAACGCTCCCGGTTCTGTACGTCGCGGCGGAAAACGACAGCGTCGGTCCGTTCGCCGAGCAGGCGCAGCAGCTGTACGAAGCATCGCCCTCGGCCGACAAGCGGCTCGCGGTCTTCCCAGGAACCGCGCACGGAGCACCCCAGCTACGCAACCGCGGCCCGCGTCAGCTCGTCGACACGTGGATCCGAGACCACCTCGCCTCGTCTTCGAGCTTCGCCGCAGCCGGCGCGTGGCAGCGGATCGAGCCTGGCGGAAGAACGTCGTGCGCCCGCGGCGGCCGCTATGCGTTCTGGCTTCGGCGCGGTGACCCCAAGCGCGTCGTAATCTTCTTCCAGGGCGGCGGCGGGTGCTTCGACGTCCGCTCATGTGCGCCCGGCAGCACCTGGTTCGACGACCGCGTCGACTCGTTCGACGACCCGAGCTTTCAGACCGGCCTGCTCGACCTTCAGCGCGGCCCCAACCCGTTCCGCGGCTGGTCGTTCCTGTACATCCCCTCGTGCACCGGCGACGTCCACATCGGCGATCGTGTGACGCGCTATGGGCCGACGACGATCCGCCATCGCGGCTGGGTCAACACGCGCGCGGCATTGGCCCGGGCATTCCGGGAGTTCCCGGCGCCGCGGCAGGTGCTCGTGACCGGTTGCAGCGCCGGCAGCGTCGGCTCAGCGTTCCACGTGCCGGCCGTGATCGAGGCCTGGCCGCGGGCGAGGGTCACGCAACTCGGTGACTCGCTCGCCTTCGTCTTCCACCGCCCGATCTCGCTCGTCGACTGGGGCTCGCCTGCCCGCTTTCCCTCCTTCTTCCGGATCGGGAATCGCCGCTTCACGATGCTCGAGTACCTTCGGGCGCTCGCGAGGCGGTACCCCACCCGGCGCTTCGCGCGCTTCAACTACGCCTCCGATGACGTCCAGGAGCGCTTCTACGAGGCCGTCGGAGGAGATCCGGCAGGCTTCGAGCCCCGACTCCGCCGCGCCGAGGCCGAGCTCAAGCGGCTGCCGAACTACCGCTCGTACCTGGCTTGCGGCGGCGACCACTGCGTCCTGCCCGTCGACCGGTTCTTCACGCTGCAGATACGGGGCATCCGAGTGCGCGACTGGGTCCGGCGCCTCGCGTGGGGCGCGCACGTCGGCTGCCCGAGCTGCCGTCGCTGAGTCCGCTAGCGGCGTCCGGCCGCTCCGACGAGGATCCCGTTCTCAAGTCGATCTCGGGATACCGATTGCCCGGGGTAGCCGGGCCGGAATTTGCAGGTCGCGTCCAGATCCGCGCCGCGAGGGACCCGGCCTCTACACATACGCGCCTGCGCGAGGGGTTTTGTTGGGCCGGGCGGGGGAGCGGGGGCCGCGACGCGGAAAAAAAACTCGTTTCGGGGGTGCCGCCCGTGGGGCCGGCGCCCTGTGGGCCATGAGGCTGGCTATGCGCCTTCTACGCGTGCGCGCGCGAGGGCAGCGTCTTACGTGGGCCGGGCCTTCTTGATTACTCGCGCGGGCGCGCACGAGAGTCTAGTTGGCGACGAGGTCGACCTCCTGGTCCCTCTCTCGCGCGAATGCGTTCGCTGAACGTGGCCGTTTCTAGACGCGTCTGGTCGACGTCGCACCCTCGTGGATCTGCGGTCGCGGGTGTCGCTTCCGGGTCGAGCTCGAACCGAAACTTGAAGACGTTGCGGCCATCGCTTTTCTCCTGCCACGAATCCAGGAGGCGGAAGACGCCATTGAAGACCCAGATCCCGGTCCGCAGTTTTTCGTACACGCGAACTCTGTCAGGCTCCGTGCTGTCCTTTGCGTGCCGCCGCGCCGCCGCGTAGAAGAGGCCGTTCTGCGTGAGACCACCAGTTGGTGTGTACATCGGCTGGTCGACGGTTTTCGGATCGGGCCCGCCACGTACTGTCGGCACGTCGTGTCCTTCGTAGATCAAAACCTTGCCGTTTTCCTCGACGCGATCCGCGTACGGCGCGCCTCTACGAAGACTCATGATGACGCTCGTGTCACCCCGAAGCTTGTAGTTCATCCCGCGCTGGAGGTTCACGCCTTCCTCCTGGCACATCTCCAGGTACGAGATGACTTCGCCAGCACCTAGCACGGGCGAATCGTAAGGCGGCCTACGGCAGTACGGCCTGCTGGTGCGATGCGGACAAAGTCCTCGCCGCTCAAGGTCTGGCCCCTCATGCGGACGCCGGGCGCTGGCAGCGGGCGAGGAGTGCCCCACGCGACGCACCGCTAGCCGGGCGCCCGTCCCGCCCCCGTGCGCCACCGGTGACGCGATCCGAGACGGGGGCAAGTGCGCAGCGTGGGTCAGGCACGCCCGACTGCGTCGGACCAGCCGGGGCCCAAGCCAAGATTCCCGAGGTGCCTGCCTGGGCCACTGTCGCGATCACGCTCGGGGCTTCGTTCATCGCCGTACTGGGGACGCTTGCCGCGACTCGGATTCAGCTGCGGCATTCGAGGCGTGCGCGTGAAGAGGCCGAGCGCGACCGATGGCGTGAGCGGGGAGCTGAGGTCGCCGCACCCTTGAAGTCACTCATCGACGACGCGGAACCGCTACGCCTCGGCCTCGCCCACGAGGAGTGGAAGGAGCGATGGGACGATCTCTGGGAGCGTTGGGCTCTCCTCCGGCACGAGCTCACGATTTTCGCCGCGGCTCATCCTTCGGCTGAAATCGGGAAGACGGTTGCCGAGATTACGACGGCTATCCCGATGGCACTAGCGGATGGGGGGTGGTTCATCGGAACCTTCGTCGGACCGCACGTGCGAGCCCACGGTTTCGACGAAGCGCAGGCCGCCGCACAGAGCAGTCACCAGCGGGCGGTGGAGCTCGCAGACGAGCTGTTCGAAGAGATCCGCGCGTTCGCGGGCGCATCTGCAACGCCACCGCGGGAGGAAATAAGACCTCTGCTGACGCTGCGACGACGTGGTCAGGACATTTTTCGAGTCTGGGGCCGAAGTAAGTAGCTGTTCCTAGAGCTGGGGAATGCGCCTCCTACGCTTGAGCGCGCGAGGGCAACGTGTTACGTGGGGCCTGGGCGGCCGCCTAGTGGAGTTCAGAAGAACTGGGCCGGAGGGGTGGGGATGCCTTTATTGCTCGCTGCGAGGGCGGCCTGATCGCCCGCGAACTTGAGCTCGTTTCCGTTTCCGCGGGAGGGACCCGCGAGCATGAGTGCTTCCCTGGGGGTGCCCCATCTCTGGGTGGCGCGTTCAAGCGGCGTCGAGTGGATTGAAGGCACCTGCCCACCGCCTGCCCACATCGTTGGTCCCCGCATGGGCAGAGGGCTGCCGGGGTGACCCCTTCATCCTCTGTGATGAGTCACTCCCTCTCTCTCGCACCAGGAGTGCAGGACGGCCGAGCAGCGACCATCGACCGGGAATGGGGGCCGATCACGAACAAGCACTCGCGGGGGTGGGTGGGGTCGCCCGTGACCCAGGGCGCGAGCAGCCCTGAGCGAGCGGCATCGAGCGGCACCGAGCTGTGACGAGCGCGAACTATCCATTCGGCTGATGAAAACCGGCGGAAACCGGCTTACAGTGGGTCGCCTTAGCTAAGAAAGGGCGCCGACCGCCGAGGTGCGGCAGCCGCACGGCACCCCCAAGAGAGGAAGTGCCCGTGCGTAAACAGTGGACGGCAGACGAGGAAGCGACGAGCCCACCGATCGACTCGGAGGCGGACGAATCGTGCGAGCCGCCGACGGCCGAGGACTGGCTGGCCGCCGGCGCGCACCTGCGCGAGGAGACCACGACGAAGGCGGAGCGAGTGGCAGGAGAAGTTCGCGATCAGGGCAAACGAGGCTATCCGGGGTAAGAGCTGGTACGAACGAGCCAATGCGAAGGTCACGCTCGCTCGGCTAACTCTGGGAGGACAGCAGGAGAACCACGGAGCGGAGTTGCTGACGGAACAGCGCCCAGTAGGAAGGATCAATAGGGCAGAACGGGTCGGCTAACCCTGCGGTTCTCGAAAAGAGCCCGACCGTCTTGGCGAGAGGACGTTCGCACCCCAACGCGTTGTATGCTCCACGCCCCCCGACCGGAGGAGGTGACGCTCGATGTTGAACCCGCTGTTGCCCGCGAGCCGCTCCGGTCGCGGCAGCCGATAGCGGCCTCCCGTCTTCCGTAGGAGGTCTGTATGCAGGAACAGAGCGCGGCCCGCGTAGCGCAGGTCTCGAAGGCCGACGCAATCTCAGTTGCTGGCGGCCTTTACCGGCCAATCCGTCGGCTGCTCGGCGTGCGTGCCATCGGCATCAACGCGTACTTCGCGTCGAAGGCGGGAGACAAGCTCATCGAGCCTCATGACGAGACTGGTTCCGGAGCCGGTGGCCACGCCGAGCTCTACTTGGTTCTTGCCGGCCGCGCGAGCTTCGTCGTAGGCGGTTCCGAGATCGACGCTCCGGCAGGAACGATCGTCTACATCTCGATCTGCTACCAGCCGCGGTTTACGGAGCTGGTCGGCGTCAACGGGGAATAACGGAGCC
>JBKPGE010000105.1:0-2644 GCA_046729215.1 Actinomycetota bacterium
TAGGAGCCGTCGGCTGGGCCTCCGCGACGTCCTCTTCGGGCGGTCCGGCCTGAAGAAGGCACAGCGCGACGCTCTCTTCGCGCTGCCCGCCGCCGCGGTGACGATGGACGCCGAGCTCGGCTTGAAGTCGGCGGGCGTCGCTGCCGTGATCTTCAAGCCGCTCTCGGCCGGCGAGTTCGTGCGCGCTGAAAACGAGCTGCAGGAGCTGCTGGACCTCGTCGCCCGGGACTCCAGCTCGAAGATCGAGCGGACGAGCGACTCGTACGGCTACGAGTGGCTCGTCATCCGTGACGACGATTTCGAGGATCTTGTTACGACGGTCCACCTGATCGGTTCGGAGCTCGCCGCCCGAGGTTTCGGCGAGCAGCTCCTGGCGGCGGCGTTCAAGTTCACGGGCGGCAAGTTGCCGGTGCTCTGGATCTACGGGTACAAGCGGGGCGCGTTCTGGCCATTCGTCCCGACCGGCGACGGCCAGGAGCGCGACAACGCCGAGGAGCTCGAGCTGAAGGCGAAGCTGGAGAAGGAGCTTCCCGTCGAGCCCGAGCTCAGCCGCTGGTTCGGCCTCTTCGGGGCGCCGCTCTAGCCGGGTTCGGGGTCAGACCCCGATCAGGGACGCTCGGGCTCGCCGTCCCAGTAGTCGAGCGGCTCGATGCGGCCGATGAGCCCGACGCCGCGGATGTTGATCTTGTTCGAGCGCGGGTAGTAGGCGATGTCGTTCGGCTCTCGCGTGCCGTACACGAGCATCTCGGCGCCCTCGTCGCCGGCACGGATGAAGTGCGAGATCTGCGTCCCCGGCGGCCGCGCGACCACGTGCCCCGGGCGCAGCTCGTGTGTCTCGCCGGCCACGCCGCGCGCAGTCGGTGAGGGGTTCGGTATCAGCTCGAGCGTCGCGCCGCCGCGCAGGAGCACGAAGACCTCCTCCTCGGCGGAATGGCAGTGAGCCGGCGCTCCCCAGCCGCCGGGACCAAGCGTCCGGTGGTGAAGGCCGCTCTGCTTGGCCCCGGCCGTGCCCGCAAGCACACGGTCACCCTCCGCATCGGGCTCCAGCGCGTCGATATTGATGATGTTCCGCGGCCGCTCTGAGATCTCGCCGACCTCCGGCTCGCCGATCGCAGCCTCGCGGCTGTAGGGATCCTCGCCCTGACCGGCCTCGGTCCAGGCGGGCGAGAGCCACGAGACGCCGGCGCGTGGCAGATGCGCGGCGTCGCCCCGCGTCCGCCGGCCGTAGGCCATGAACGTCATGCCATCCGGCCCGGCGCGGAGCGTGTGGGCCTCGCGTCGAGGCCGGTGGACGAGGCAGTCGCCGGCCCGCACTTCATAGGTCTTGCCGTCCTGCCACGAGAGCCCGTCTCCATCGAGGATGAAGAAGATCTCCTCCTCGGCGGTGTGGAAGTGCGCCGGCGTCGACCAACGATCCGGCTCGACGCGAACCCGATTGACTCCCACGCCGACGCTGCCCGCGGCTCGCCCCACGAACCGCCAGGAGCTGTCGATGTGCCCTCGCTCGAGCTTCCGGGCCTCGACGTCGTCCCAGTGGACCAACGTCACTTCGACGGGAGGTCGGGGACCAATCCTTCCTCCGTGAACAGCTGCCGCGTCTCCTCGAGGGTGAGATCACTGGGCGGGATGATCAGGTCCGACGTGGACAGATCGTCGTCCGGAAGCCGCTCACCGCGCTCTTGGACGAGCTGCCACATCTCATCGAGGACGTCGTCGAGCACGCCTTCGTCCTGAGCGTCCACGGCCGCCGCCGCCCGCTCGTCGAGCTCGTTCAGCTGCGCGCGTAGGTCTTCGTCGATCCGGTACTGGCCCTCGCCCATCAGCCGGGCGATCACTGTTCGAGCTCCTTCTTGCCGGCGCCCGCCCCGACTTCGGTCTTCAGCCGCTCGAGCTCCGCGTCGACCTGCTGGCCGGCGCTGATTTGTGCCAGCTCGCGGTCGAGCTGTGACTGGTCGCCGGCGGTGAAGTCCTCGAGCGTCCCCGCCTCGATCAGCTCCTCGACGGCGCCGGCGCGCGCCTGCATCTGCTCGGTCTTGTCCTTCGCCCGCTGGATCGCGAGGCCGGTGTCGGCCATCTGCTCCCCGATCCCCGTCGCCGCCTCGCCGATCCGGACCTGCGCTTCGGCTGCCGAGTACTGGGCCTTGATCACTTCCTTCTGCGAGCGGAAGGCCTCGATCTTGGCGGAAAGCTGCCGCTCGGATGTCGCAAGCTTCTCCTGCTGGCCCTCGAGCTGCTCCACCTGCCGGTCGAGGTCCTGGAGCTGTTGTTGTGCAAGCGTCTTCCGCTCGAGCGCTTGCCGCGCGAGATCCTCACGTCCGGCGGCGACGGCGTCGCGGGCCTGCGTATCGAGCTTCACGAGGCTCTGCTCGAGCTTGTCGGACTGAAGCTGGAGCCGCTTCTTCGATGTGACGACGTCGGCGATGCCCCGCTTGACGTTCTGAAGCAGCTGCAACTGCTGCTCGTACGAGTAGTCCAGCGTCTCCGACGGGTCCTCCGCTCGGTCGAGCAGCTTGTTCAGCTTCGCCTTGATCACCAACGACATGCGCTCGAACAACCCGGCCACTTCATCCTCCTCCTCGTTCGCTGGCGCATAGCCTATGCGCCGGTGCTGGTCGAAAGGAGCATGCACCCGGAGTGGCTCTCG
>JBKPGE010000106.1:0-16596 GCA_046729215.1 Actinomycetota bacterium
GCTCACGAAGCGCTACGACGAGACGCTCGCCCTGGACGCGCTCGACCTCGTTGTCGAGACGGGTGAGGTCTACGGGTACTTAGGGCCGAACGGCGCCGGCAAGACCACCACGATCCGGTTGCTGCTCGGCCTGCTCCGTCCGAGCGCAGGTCGGGCGGAGCTCTTCGGCGTCGATGCCTGGCACGACGCCGTGACCGCCCACCGCCGGCTCGGCTATGTCTCCGCAGAACCGTCGCTCTGGCCCGGGCTGACCGGCGCCGAGACGCTCGAGTTCCTCGCTCGGGTCCGAGGCGGGGCCGACACCGCCTATCGAGGCCTCCTCGTCGAGCGCTTCCAGCTCGACACGGCGAAGAAGATCCGAGCGCTCTCGCACGGCAACCGCCAGAAGGTGCAGCTCGTCGCCGCGTTTGCGAGCCGCGCCGACCTGCTCATCCTCGACGAGCCGACGGGTGGCCTCGACCCACTGATGGAGATGGCCTTCCGAGAGACGGTGAAAGAGGCCAAGGAGAACGGTCAGACGGTGTTCCTCTCGTCACACATCCTCAGCGAGGTGGAAGCGGTCTGCGACCGGGTCGGCATCCTGCGCCAGGGGCGGCTCGTCGATCAGGGCAGACTCGCCGACCTTCGCCACCTGAGCGCGCAGACGGTCGAGGCGACGTTCGACGGCGACGTCCCGACCCTGCCGCCGCTACCGGGCGTCGAGGTCGCCCCGGCAGGCCCCAACGCGCTTCGCTTCGAGGTGAGCGGCAGCGTCGCGCCGCTGGTCGCCGCACTGGCCGACTACCCGGTTGTCTCGCTCGAGAGCCGCGCGCCCTCACTCGAGGAGATCTTCCTGCACCACTACGAGAACGGGGCGAGCCCTGACGGCACCTAGCGCCGTCGCCCGGCGCGCCTTCGCCGACTCGCGCGTACGCACAATCGCGTTCGCTCTTCTCTTCATCGTCAGCTCCGTCACCCAGGCAACGGCGTACCGCGAGGGCTATCCCACGCTCACCGAGCGCGAGAACTTCGCTCGCACCGTCGGGGACAACGATGCAGCGCGAATGCTCTACGGCACTCCGCGCGACCTGCTGACCGTCGGCGGCTATGTCAGCTGGCGCGTAGGCGGGACGATGGTCGTCTTCGCGGCGCTGTGGGGGCTCCTCGGCGCCGTGCGTGCAATGCGCTCGGAAGAGGAGTCCGGGCGGACCGAGCTGGTCCTGTCCGGTGTCATCAGCCGGAGCGAGGCGTTCCTCGCACAGCTGGCCGCGATCGGCGCGGGCGCGGCTGTGCTCTGGCTCGCGCTGTTCGTCTCCTTGCTCGCCGGGAAGCTCCCTGTCGGCGGCTCGGCCTACCTCGCGCTCGCGGTCGTCTCGGTCATACCGGTCTTCGTCGGCGTCGGAGCGATCGCCAGCCAGCTCGCTCCGACCAAGCGCATGGCCACCGGGCTTGCGACGGGCGTGCTCGTCATCGCCTTCGTGCTTCGAATGATCGCCGCCATCTCGTCCGCAGGGCTCGGCTGGCTCCGCTGGCTCACGCCGCTGGGCTGGGCGGAGGAACTGCGGCCGTTCGCGGGCCCTCAGCCGCTCGTCCTGCTCCTTCCGATCGTCGCCGCCCCGCTTCTGCTGGTGGCCGCCTGGGCGCTCGCAGTGCGCCGGGACATCGGCAGCGGCCTGCTCCCGGCGGGAGACAGCGCGCCGCCGCGGCTGCGCCTACTTGGATCGCCGGTTGGGCTGGCGCTCCGCTCCGAGCGTGGTGTCCTCGTTTCCTGGCTGGTCGGGGTGGGCGCGTTCGCGGTCCTGATGGGCGTCATCTCCGACGCCGCCACGCCGGATGTGATCTCCGAGAATGTGCAGCGTCAGCTCGAGAAGCTCGGAACCGGGTCGGTGGTGACGCCCTCGGGCTGGCTTGGCTTCTCGTTCATCTTCTTCATCCTCGCGGTGAGCCTGTTTTGCTGCATGCAGATCGGGTCGGTGCGCAGCGAAGAGGCCGAGGAACGGTTGGAGACCCTGCTGGCCCTGCCGGTCGGGCGGAGGGACTGGCTCGCCAGACGTCTCCTGCTGGCGGCGGCCGGCGCCGCCGCGGTGGCGCTCGTCGCCGGACTCCTCGCCTGGGCCGGCGCCGCCAGCCAGGGCGCCGATGTGTCGCTGCCCGAGATGCTCGGAGCCGGCGCCAACACACTGCCGCCCGCGCTCCTCTTCCTCGGCCTCGGTGCGCTGGCCTTCGCGCTCGTCCCGCGCGCAAGCACCGTCATCGCCTACGGCCTCGTCGGCCTCGCGTTTGTCTGGGAGCTGTTCGGTTCCCTGCTCGAGGTCCCCGACTGGCTGCTCGCTCTCTCGCCATTCCACGACGTCGGGCTCGTCCCGGGCGAGCCGTTCGAAGCGACGGCGGCCGTGATCATGCTGATCATCGCCGCGTGCGCAGCGCTCGCCGCTGTCTCGATCTTCCGGCGGCGCGACCTTACGGCGGCGTAGACGCAGCCGGCTGCGCGCCGTGCGCCTGCGGCGCGGCGTGTCCCTCGACCTCGACGTGGGGCAGCCACTCGAGCCAGCGCGGCAGGTACCAGCTGCGGTCGCCGAGAAGTGCCATGACGCTCGGCAGCAGCACCGACCGGACCAGCGTCGCATCGATCAGCAACGCCACGGCGACGCCGAACCCCATCTGCTGGAACATCACCAGGTCGCCGCGGGCGAAGCCCGAGAAGACGGCGACGATGATCAGCGCCGCTCCGGTGATGATTCGCGCCGTAGAGGCCACGCCCCAACCGACGGCGTCCCGCGTGTCTTTCGTCTGGTCGTAGCGCTCGCGTATCCGGCTGAGCAGGAAGACCTGATAGTCCATCGAGAGGCCGAACAGCACCGAGAAGAGGAACAGCGGCACCCACGCCTCGATCGTGTCGATCTGCTGGAAGCCGAGCAGGTCTGCGCCGACGCCGTGCTGGAACACGAGGACGAGAAGCCCGTAGGCCGCGCCAACCGAGAGCAGGTTCAGAGCGATTGCCGTCAGCGCGATCGCGATCGAGCGGAACGCGACGGTCAGGAGCACGAGCGTCAGGCCAAGAACGAACGCGAAAACGAGCGGCGCGGGATTCGTGACGTTGTCGAAGTAGTCGATGTTCTCCGAGGTCGTCCCGCCCACGAGCGGTTCGGCATCGGTGCCGGCGAACATCTCCGGAGCCATCCTCCGCAGGTCTCGGACCGCGGCGACGGCCGAGTCGCCGGCCGCGTCGCCCTTGACCGGGACGACGAGGTCGATCACGTCGCCGGCGCGGCGGATCCCGCCCGGTCCGAAACGCTCGTCCTGCGCCAGGCGATTTCGCAGACCCTCGGCCCGGGCGGAGACCTCGTTCGAGGAGGCGTTTTCAACGACGACGTGAACGGGGTCGGCCGTCTGCTGCGCGAAATCGCGCTGCAGGGCGATGTAGCCGCGCTTTGACGCCAGGTCGTCCGGAAACGTGCTGACGCCGGCGGTTCCGATGCTCATGCCCAGAATCGGAGCAGCCGCCAGGAGAAGCACCGCGGTCGTGGCAATGAGACTCGGCCAGGGTCGCCGGAGGACGCGGTCGACGACCCTGCGCCAGAACCGGCCCTCGGGGTTCGTGCGCTCGAGTGTCTTCCGCCCGACGACGGGCAGCCGCAGGGAGTCCACCCGATCGCGGATCAGACCGAGCAGCGCGGGCAGCAGCGTCAGCGCGGCCGCGACGGAGGTGATACCGACAAGGATCGCTCCGGCGGCGAGGCTGCGCATGATGTTCGAGGGAACTAGCAGCATCCCGAACATGGCAATCACGAACGCCGAGCCGGAGAAGAGCACCGCGCGGCTGGCCGTCGCGCCCGACGCGGCGATTGCGTCGAGCGCCTCGCGGCCAAGCACCCGTTCCTCTCGGTAGCGGGAGATGACGAACAGTGAGTAGTCGATCCCGAGCGCGAGACCCATCCCGGTGAGCATGTTCACGATGAACACCGAGAGCTCGAACGGCTGCGAGAGGATCGCCACCAGGCCGAGCGCTGCGACGATGGAGAAGCCGGCCATCAGCAGCGGGACGAGACCGGCGACGACGGCGCCGAAGACGAGCAGGAGGACGATCAGGGCTGCGGGCAGTCCGAACTTGAGCTCACCGTTCTGAAGATCGCGCTCGGAGAGCTTGTTGAAGTCGTGATCGCGGGTCTCACTGCCGGTGATCGCGACGGCGAAGTCCGGGTCGGCGTCGGCCCGATCCACGACCGCAATCACGTCCTCTGCACCGTCGTCGCTCGTGATGGAGATGGGGAGCAGCACTGCGTGGCGATCGGCCGACACCGGCGGGCGTCCACCGGCGGTCGGGTCTCCGCCGATCGCCCCCGTCTCGCGTCCAGCCCGCACCAATCCGGTGAGAAATGCCCGGAAGCGACGATCGTCGACCGTGTAGCGCTCGGAGCGAACGACGACGAGGTCGGTGACGGCACGGCTCGGATCCGGTGGGAAAGCAGCGAGCATCCGATCCTCTGCCCGCTCCGACTGGGGATTGTTCGTTCCCTTCCCTTCCGTCGTAAGGCCCGTCATGACCAAGGCGAGGCAAGCGATCGCGCCGGCGAGGATCACCGCCCAGGCGCCGATCGTCAGCCACGGCCGGCTCGCGCACGCCCGCGCAATCCTCTCAGTGAGTCCTCGATCCTCGTTCACTACGCCGCGAGCTCCTCGGGGAGGCCGAACCGCGGGAAGACCTCGGGCGTTCGGAAGGCAGTGATGTCTGCAATCCGCGTGTCGCGCAGCGTCAGCACGTCGAGCGCGATCGGGACGTAGCGGTTCTCCTCGGGCTCCAACCGATAGGTGGCGAGCGCCAGCTGGCCGTTCGCGCGCGTGGGGAGGTAGCGCAGGCGGGGCGCCGATCCGCCGGGCATGAGCCAGGAGTCGGTGACCAGGTCGCGGCCGCGAGACCACGTCGCATACGGGGGCATGGCGAACGTGACGTCCTCGGTCAGTAGCGCGACGATCGCATCGACGTCCCCGCGCTCGAATGCGTCGCTGAAGCGCTCCACGAGCTCGCGGACACGCTCGTCACCGAGGGAGGTCAGCGTCGCCTGCTGGCTCCGCTCGGGCAGCCGATCATCGAGCGTCTTGCGAGCCCGCTGTAGCGCGCTGTTCACGGATGCCGTTGTCGTCCCCAGCGACTCCGCGACCTCTTTGGCCGAGAAGCCCAACACCTCGCGAAGAATGAGCACAGCCCGCTGTCGCGGCGGGAGGTGCTGCAGCGCGGCGACGAAGGCAAGCTCCACGGCCTCGCGCTGCTCGTAGCGAGCCGCGGGTGCGGCGTAGCCGCCCTCGAGGCCGATCGCGTCGTCGGGGTAGGGCTCCACCCAGGTCGAGGGGCTCAACGGAGTGTCGACAACGACATCTCCGGCCGGCTCGTAGTCGATGGGGAGCACGCGCTTGGGCCGTCGGGAGATCGCATCCAGGCAGGCGTTCGTCGTGATCCGAAAGAGCCACCGGCGGAGACCGCTTCGGCCGTCGAACCCTGAGAGCCCGCGCCAGGCCCGGAGCAGTGCGTCCTGGAGCGCGTCCTCCGCGTCGTGAAGCGAGCCGAGCATGCGATAGCAGTGCGCGTGGAGCTCAGTGCGGTGGGGCTCGACAAGCAGACGAAAGGCGTCGTCGTCGCCGCGGCGCGCGACTGCCAGTAACTCCCGCTCCGTCATGCTCGCGTTCGTCGAGATCATCGCTTTGGAAACTAGACCGGCGGCCCGGGGCAGATTCATCGGCCGCCCCTCCGATGAGTTTGCCTGGCGCACTCGGTCTAGAGAGGAAGCGTATGACGCCAGGCGCGCCGAACCCTGTCGTTCACCTGGAGCTCCGCACCGCCAACCTGTCGTGCGCGTGCGTCTTCTTTACGCGGCTCTTCGGTTGGGGGGTCGAAAGAGTCCACACGGAATCGGGGGACTACCTGGCGCTCGCGTGCGGCGAACGAATCGAGGGCGGCATCGTCGAAGACGAAACCGAGCGACCCTTTTGGCTGCCCTACGTCGAAGTCGCCGACGTCGCCGAGGTCGCAGAGCAGTCGCGGCAACTCGGCGCAAAGGTGCTCCTCCCGCCTCGGGAGGGGCCCGCGGGCTGGCGAAGCATCCTGGCGGTTCCCGCCGTCGGCGAGATCGCCCTCTGGCAGCCGAAGTCCTAGAGCCGGATCTGGCGCATGGTGACCTTGATGCCGTCGCCAGAGAGGTGATAGACGACGATGCGCGCGCGCTGACGCCCCGGTCGCCGTTCCAGCCGCCGGCCGGCCCGCGAGAGGTGCAAGCGCAGACGCACCGGCGCAGACCGCCTTGCACGACGCTGACCTCCGCCGATCGTGCGCGGGACGCCGATGTCCCAGCGCCCGGCAGAGGTCGTCACGACTCCTCCCAAACGTCCGGCTCCCGGTGTACCCACCTTTACGAGCAGGTCGCCGTTCCGCGCGCGGTCGAGGTCGAGCAAGCGCAGGCTCCCGGCTCGGCGGGAGGCCGGCTCCTCCGGCTCGTCCCCGTCGAGCTCGTCGAACCAGTCGTCGAACTCGTCCTCTTCCAGCGCGTCGGACTGGTCGTCGTCCAGCCCGAAGTCGGGGTCTTGCGACTCGTCGCCGAGCAGGTCCAGGTCCGCGTCCGGCTCGATCGTTGCCTCGAAGAGCAGCTCACGGCCGGTCCCGCCGTCCATGTGGCATGGAGCGCAGGGCTCCATGAACCACTGCACCGTGCCGTCCGGCTGGCGGCGCGACGTCATCCCGAGGTCGACCTGGCTCGATGGCAGCAGGAAGCCGATCGAGTCACCGGGCTTCACGGGCAGGTGGAGGTCGTCCACCTCGTGCACCGCAGTGCTCGACGAAACGACCGGGAGCGGGGCATAACCACCGATCGTGACGCCGATGTCGTCGTCCTTGGCGGGCTTGAGCACGGCGATCCTGGGCTGCTCGCCGCCGGTAATCCGCTTCGCGTTCACTCGTGCCGAGACCAGAACGCCGGGCTCGTCCACCTCGACGTCGGAGCCGTGGAGCGCGAGCTGGCGGAAACCGACGCTCTTTCCCGCGGGACAGGCGTAGACGGCACAGGCAAAGGCCTCAGGCGGTGCGCTCGGGTCGACGGAGCCGACCATCGTCGCCGCGACCGCTCTCTGGACGCCTACGAGCAGACCGAGCACGAGCGCTGCGGCAAGAGCAAGGGTGGGGCGCCGGACTGCCATCACCTTGCGTTCGCACGAGCAGCGAGCGCGGTTCGGTTACGAGGCCCAGGGGCCGACTCCACCAATCCGCTCGACCGTCGTGCGCAAGACGTACCCAGCCGGCGGATCGTCCATCGGCGGGAACTTCACGTCCGGTCCGAGATAGACGTGCGCAAGCCGCTGGAGCAACTCGGCCGCGCCTCCCTCCTCTATCCGCGCGCGCCCATGGACGACGAGGTACTGCTTCAGGCCGGACGGCTGGAATTCCGCCCCTTCGATCGAAAGCGAGACGCGTGGATCGCGGGCGATGTTGTGCAGCTTCCGCTGGTCGGCGCGCAGATGCCCGGAGACGATCTCGTCCCCGTCCAACCCGACCCAGACGCAGCTCACCTGCGGCGAGCCGTCCGCGTTGAGCGTGACGAGGTGCGCGAGCGAGTCCGAATCGATGAGCCCGCGGGCGCTCGCCGGAAGCTCCATAGGCCGAAGCGTGCCTTATGCGGCCCCGACGCGGATAGGTACAACTCGGAGGTGATCTCTCGCAGGCTGGGGTTCGAGGGCCCGAACGTCGCGGCGCTTGGGCTCGGCTGTATGGGTATGTCAGTGCTGTACGGCCCAGCCGACGAGGACGAGAGTCTCGCCACCATCCGTGCGGCCCTGGATGCCGGCATCACGCTCCTCGACACCGGCGACTACTACGGGGCGGGTCATAACGAGCTTCTGCTGCGAGATGCGCTTCGCGGCCGGAACCGCGAAGACGCTGTGATCAGCGTCAAGTTCGGCGTCTTGCGCGGGCCCGACGGAGGGATTCTGGGGCTCGATGGCCGACCTGCCGCGGTCAAGAACTCGCTCGGTTACACGTTGACCCGTCTCGGCACCGACTACGTCGATATCTACCGGCTCGGTCGACTCGACCCGGAGGTGCCGATCGAGGAAACGGTCGGAGCGATTGCAGAGCTCGTGGGAGCGGGATACGTCCGCCATGTCGGGCTCTCGGAGGTGGGCGCCGACACGCTGCGTCGTGCGCGTTCGGAGCATCCCATCGCCGATCTGCAGATCGAGTACTCGCTCGTCTCTCGTCGGATCGAGGACGAGATCCTCCCCGTCTGCCGCGAGCTAGGCGTCGGAATCACGGCGTACGGTGTCCTCTCTCGCGGGCTGATCAGCGGCCACTGGTCGGCAGACCGGCAGCGGGGGAGTGGGGATCTTCGGGGTGGTATGCCTAGGTTCAGCGGCGAGAATCTCGAGCGCAATCTCTCCCTCGTGGAGGCCTTGCGTGCTGTGGGCGAGGCCAAGGGGGCGTCAGTTGCGCAGCTGGCGATTGCATGGGTCCTCTCCCGCGGCGAGGACATCGTGCCGCTCGTTGGCGCCCGCAGGCGGGATCGGCTGAGCGAGGCGCTGGGTGCGCTCGACGTCGAACTCACCCCGGACGATGTAGCCGCGATCGAACACGCGGTGCCGCCAGACGAGGTTGCCGGCGAGCGCTACGACGCGCGCCAGATGGCGATCCTCGATAGCGAGCAGTGACCTGGGCCGGGGCGCGACCGCGCCCCGGCCCTACCACGAGCTCCTACGAGGGGCAGGTCACTCTCGGGTTCCAGGCGAAGAAGAGACCGCTGGGATTGTTGTCCCAGAGCCACACGTGGAGCGCGTAGAACGGATCCAGGCCGAAGCGATTCGGGCTCGGAATGAAGTCGAACGTCTGTCCGAAGAGCTTCGGCGGCGCGGCGTTGACGCCGTGCTCCAGCTCCCACGCCGCCTTGAAGATCACGTACTCGAGCGCCGCCAGGCGGAAGCCGCCGCCGGGCTTCGTTACGTAGACGAGCGCCTCGGGATGTGCCGGGTCGAGCGTTCCGTCGAGTAGCGACCCGTTGACGAAGTGGTCGCCCATGGCACCGATGGAACCGTTCGAGATACAGGTCTTGCCGCTCAGCTCCGGCAGATGGAACGTGTAGCCGGCTTGCTTGGCGGCGTCGAGATTGTGGAAGCGGGCATTCGCTGTGGCCGCGCCCCCCACGTCGGAACGGTCGCCGGCCTGGGCGATTCCCAGCCCGCCCAGCGCGAGCAAGGGCACGGCGGTGATGCAGATGACGAGTAGACGTTTCATGCGCTCTCCTCTCTGTCGAGTTCAGGCCGCCACCGGCGTTGGATCGGCCCGCACCACGACCGTGTCCGCGACGGCGACGATCTCGTCGACCGGCAGGCCGGCGCGGTACGCGTGAGTGCGAACCGCCTCGGGGCTCGAGGCCTGGTAGATGCAGACGGTGCCGAGCGCGCCGTCCGGCTCCGAGAGCACGTAGCTGCGAATCCACCGGATGTCGTCAGGCATCTGGTCGCCCTCGGCGGTCGAGCGAGCGGCTGCCTCTTTCAGCTCCTCTGGCGTCCTCCAGCCGCCGCGGCGCAGGATGACGTAGGTCTCCACGAGCGTCTCCTTGTGTTGGGGAACGCCTCGACGCTACGACCGGCGGCGAGCCGGTACATCGGTGGAACTGCCTAGATTGGGCAGCCGGCTACGCGTCTTGCAGGAGGGCGAGCCGCCGCGCCGCCGCGACTGCTTCGCCGCGACGTCCGACGTCGAGCTTGCGCAGGATCGACGAGACGTGGTGGTGGACGGTTCGGACGGAGAGGAAGAGCCGTTCGGCGATCGCCGCGTTGGTCAGCCCTTCGGACATGAGACGCAAGATGTCGAGCTCGCGCGCAGTCAGCGACGCCGCGTTGGCGCGAGTTGACGCGCGGGGCCCTCGCACGATGCCGCGCACGCCTCGTTCGCGTAGGCGCCTGGCGACAACCGCGGCAGTCGCGTGTGCGCCGAGGTCCATGAGGTCGTCGTGGGCGCGCCGGAGAACGTCGACCGCATCGGAGCCCGCCCGAGCGAGCGCGGCGTCATAGGGGCAGCCGAGGCGGTCCCATGCCGCAGCTGCCTCCTCGGCCCTGCCGTCGAGCTCGAGCGCGTGCGGCTCGGGCACGGTGATCGCGACTGGTTCGTCGAGGCCGGCGCGGCGACGCCAGCACGCGAGGTGGCCGACGAGCCAGGGAGCTCCACGCTCGACGCCCAGCGACTGGGCCGGCGCGGTGATCTCGTCGATCGCACCTGCATCGCCGGTGAGCCAGGCCAGCTCCGCGCTCGCGGCGCTCGCCGGTGCGATGCGCTGGAGCTCCCCGCTCGGCGCCGCCAATGCGAGCGCCTCATCCAGGAGTGGGCGCGAGCTCGGATCGCCGCGGCGGGCCCGCACGAGCCCGAGCACGACTCTGCCGAGGATGCGGGGCAGCGGCGAGCTGCGCGGGTCGCTCATCGCAAGGGTCGCCGACTGGGTAGCCTCGTCCCAGCGTCCCTGCTCGAGCTCGAGCACGGAGCGCGTTGCGAGCAGGTTGAGACGCCAGAGGTCGTAGTCCGGCTCAGCGGCGATCGCCAGACCCTCGGCGTGGTAGTGCCCTGCCAGGTCGTGTGCGTGGTGGCGGACCGCCGCCCACGCCATGTTCCCGTAGGCACGCAGGACGTGCACCTCCAGCCCGTGATCGCGCGCGAGCTCGAGGCTCCGCTCCACTTTCTCACGGTGATCAGGGCCGTGGAGCAGGAACTCCATCACGCCCAGCGAGTTGAGTGCGTGGACGAGCGGCACGGTCTCGTCGAGGGGCTCCGCCAACTCGATCGCGCGGTTCGCCCATGTCGTGGTCCCGCCGGCATCCTCCACGTTCAAGCGGATCGCGGCCAGGTTCGCGTAGGCCATGCCGAGCGCGGGGCCCGGTGGAAGCTGCTCCAGGACCTCGATCGCGCTCCTTCCGGCCGGCTCGGCCTCCACGCTGCTCGCCGGGCACATCTGGAGCTGGGACAGGAGGCTCAGCGACTCGCCTTCCTTCGACCTGTTGCCGGTCGTGCGATAGACCTCGAGCGCCTCCTCGACGGCGGCGATCGCGTCGTAACAGCGGTCGGTGAGGTAGCAGGCGTCCGAATACCGCTCGAGAAGCTGCGCGCGGGCTTCGAGATCCAGCGAGCCCCCGAAGCTGAGCGTGCGCGCGTACTGGCCGGCTGCCTCACGATGCGCGCGCAAGGCGCTCGCGCGAGCGGCCGCAGCGGGTGCGTAGCGAAGGACAGCGTCGGCATCGCCGGCCGCTTCAGCGTGATGGGCAAGGCGGGCCGCGTCGGGTACGCCGTGTGGGGGTTTCGAGAGCGCGGCGAGCGCCCGCCGGTGCAACGCCAGCCGGCGGCGTGGCTCGATCGCCTCTTCGATCGACAACCGCGTCAGCTCGTGGCGGAATCCGACCGCGGTCGACGAGGCAGTGAGCATGCCGGCGGCCAGGCACTCGTCGAGCGTGCCGGCGTCCTTGGCCGCGAGCGCGTCGAGCAGCGCGACTTCGACATGCGGCGGGGCGATTGCGACCGCCTCGAGAAGATTCCTCGCGCCGTCGGTCAGCCGCCCGGCACGGGCGAGCACCGCGTCGCGAACGGTCGTCGGAATCGCGCCGTTTCCCGCCGCGAGCACCTCGGTGACGAAGAAGGGGTTTCCGCCGGTCTTCCGGTAGAGCTCGTCCGCGTCGACCTTCGCGTCGCCTGCGAGCGCGGCGACCCCGTGCTCGGACAGCGGCTCGAGCGTCATGCGGTCGACCGCACTGCGTGTCGCCAGCTCGCCGACCACTGCTCGGAGTGGGTGGCTGCGGTCGAGCTCGTCGTCGCGGTAGGTCACGAGGACGAGCACAGCGGCGCGATCGACCTTGCGCGCGAGCAACCTGAGCGCGTCGAGCGTCGCCTCGTCCGCCCAGTGAACGTCCTCCAGCACGACAATCGCCGGGCGCCGCCCGCTCGTCTCGGCCAGGAGCGCCGAGACGAGTTCATGGGCGCTTCCTCCGGTCTCGAGCACTTTTTGAAGCTCTCCGCCGGCATCGTCGGCGATGTCCATGAACGGTCCGAGCGGTCGCGGCGTGAAGAGCGGGTCGCAGGCGCCCTTGAAGACGCGCACGTTCGGCTCGCCGCAGAGGGCCTCGACGACTGCCGTCTTGCCGACACCTGCCTCTCCGGCTATGAGCACCAAGCGGCCGCGTCCGCCCGCAGCGTCGGCGAGGGCACCCCGGAGCTCATCGAGCACGTCGTCTCTTTCGAGCAGCCCGGCCTGCTTGAGCGTCGAAGTCACAGTCACCGGAAGATCGTGGTGTTCGCGCGGCCTTTTTTCAAGGGGCCAAAGGTCGGTACAGGACGTTCGGCGCATGTCTTCCCTTGACATCAGACACCTGTGTCTGGTTTAATAACTCAGACACTAATGTCTGAGTTTAAAGGAGTCCAAGATGCACAACTTCCGCCGTAATCGATCCGCAACCACTGTCTCCGGCTCTAGGGGCCGGCTCCTGTCAATCCTGCTCCTCGCCCAGTTGATGGTCATCATCGACATCTCGGCGGTGCAGGTCGCTCTGCCCGACCTCGCGAAAGATCTCCAGATCCCAGGCGGCGACATCGGGTGGGCGATCACCAGCTACTCGCTGTTCTTCGGCAGTCTGCTCTTGCTCGGTGGCCGAGCCGCTGATCTGCTCGGACGCCGGCGGCTGTTCTTCGCCGGGCTAACCGTGTTCACGCTCGCGTCACTAGCCTCGGCCGTTGCGGGCAGCGCCGGTGTCCTGTTCGCGGCACGCGCCGGTCAGGGTGTGGGTGCAGCGATGCTCTCACCAGCGGCGCTGTCGATCATCACGAGTGTGTTCGAGGGCCGGAACCGTGCGCGTGCGCTCGGTGCCTGGGGTGCCGTCGGGGGCGCCGGCGCCGCGGTCGGCGTGCTTGTGGGAGGCGTCCTGACCGAGCTGGTGGATTGGCGGGCGATCTTCTATATCAACCTGCCTGTCGCCGTCGTGCTCTTCGTGGCCGCACTCAGGGTTGTTCCTGCCGACTCGCACCGACCCAGCTGGCGCGGCCTGGACGTGCGGGGGGCGCTGGTCGCCACCGCGAGCCTGGCGGCAATCGTCTACGCGATCTCCCAGGCGGCGACGGCGGGCTGGTCGTCGGCACAGACGCTCGGCCTCGGCCTGGGCGGTCTGGCGGGGCTGGCCGTCTTTGCCGCGATGGAAGCGCGAGCGACGACGCCGCTGCTACGTATCCAGCGGCTTGCCGACCGCGCCGTCGGCGGCGGCTTCCTTCTGATGCTCGTCGGCTCGGGGGTTCTCTTCGGGACGTTCCTGCTGTCCTCCCTCTACCTTCAGAACGTCCTCGGCATGGGACCGCTCGTGACCGGGCTCGCGTTCCTGCCGATCGCCGTCACGGCCGGTCTAGGTGCGCACCTAGGCAGCCAGCTCGCTAGCCGCATGGGCGTTCGTGTCACGATGGCGGGGGCGTTCGCCGTCACGGCAGCCGCGATGCTCCTGCTCTCAGCGATCAAGGACGATGGCAGCTACTTGACCGACGTGCTGCCCGGGTTCCTCGTGGCGGGCCTCGGGCTCGGGACCATCCTCGCCTCCGTCGCCATTTCGGTCCTCAGCGGAGCGCGCGCCGACGAGACCGGAATGCTCTCCGGCCTGAACACCACCGGGCACGAGATCGGCGGCACGTTCGGGATCGCGTTGCTGGTGACCGTCGCGACCACCGCCGGCGGCAGCACCATGACGGCAGGCGGGATCGCCGACGCGTTCCTCGCTGCGGCCGCGCTGGCTGCGTCTGGCAGCCTCCTCGCGCTGATGGTCCTTCCCTCGGCGCGCAGCTTCCTGCCAAGGTTGCGGCTCGCTCCCAGTTCGACGCCAATCCACTGATCGTGCCCCTACATCGCGCCAATCAGAGCACCACGTCGCAAAGCGCTCGGCGTCGCCGCGCCGATGCCGAGCGCAGCGTCGCGGCGATCTTGGACGCGGCCGTCGACGCAGTGTCGAGCGATCCCGATGCCAGCATGACGGAGATTGCCCGCCGTGCCGGCGTCGTCCGCGCAACGATCTATGTGCACTTCCCGACTCGTGAGGCCCTGCTCAAGGCCGTTACCGAGCGCACCATCGCCGAGGCGGCCGGGGTGATCGCCGCAGTCGAGCCCGAGCGAGGCGATCCCGAAGAGGCGCTCGAGCGGGTCGTTCGCGCGGCCTGGCGCTACCTCGAGCGCTACCACGCGCTTGTCGAGGTCAACGCCCAACTACGCCAGACGGAACTCCATTGGCGGCATCGGCCCGTGCTTGCGCTCTTGCAGCCGCTCATCGAACGGGGCCAGCGAGCCGGCAGGTTTCGCTCAGACGTGCCTGCGCAGTGGCATCTCTCCATGCTCCTGGCACTTACCCACGCCGCCAGCGCCGAGCTGCAAGCCAAACGCATGCCCGCGGACGAGGTCGAATCGGGACTCGTCGCGACGGCCCTCGGCGCGCTCAGCGCCGACAGAGCGCGCTAGCCGCCCGCACCGGGGAAGGCGGCGATGCACCGGCTGTGGGCTATCGGTCTTGACGAGGCCGTGTCGCCACGCCTCTGCGACGGCCTCGCCGCGGCTCGGTCACGTCCAGCTTGCGTAAGATCGCCGAGACGTGGTGATCCGTTACGGCGCGGAACGCCCGTTCGCGTAATTCCTGAGTCGCGCATTTGACAGTTCTTTCGTCGCGCCCTTGAACGACACGCGGGCCCGCGCTTTCTAGCGTGCGCGGCATGGAGGAACCCCCGAACAGAGGAGAGGCAGTCGTGACGAGTAGGAAGCGCAAAACCATCCTTGGCATCGCTCTCGGCCTTGCGATCGCAGCGATCGCGCCGACGACCGCGCTGGCGAAGCCGGTGCCGGCCAACCAGGACGTTCAGGACCACGGCTCGTATCGGTTGGGCCCCGGCGAGATTCCGGTCCTCACGAACACGGTTCACGCCCAGCCCATGGAGCTCGGCCTCAGCGAGGGCAAGATCCTCGCGCTCGGCCTCGGCGACAGAGCGGTCGCAAAGAGCCCCGGCACGGTTCACGCACAGGCCATGGAGCTCGGTCTGAGCCAGGGCAAGATCCTGGCACTCGGCCTCGGCGCAGATGGCCGGGCGGTCGCGAAGACCCCGGACGATCGGTCGTTCGCGAGGGCGACGACCCTTGATACGTCTCCGTCCCCCGTCGTCATCAGCGACGACGGCCGGAGCGTCGACATCAATGCCTACACGGTGACCGGCTTTGGCTTCGCCCTGCTGCTGGCGATCGGCTTTGGCCTGGGCATCGCGGTCTGGCAGAGCCGGAGGACGAAGCTCTCGCCAGCATAAGACTGGCGGAACAAAGAAAGGGCGGGTGCGCAGGCCCGCCCTTTTCTTTGGTCCTTTGCGCGGTGTCCCCGAATACGTCAGGGTCCGCGTCGATGGTTCCCGAGGCGTCGCTCGAGTCGACGGAAGAGGGGCTCGTCCCGAAGGGTGAGGGCTGGTTCGTACTCAACGCGCGCGAGGCCCGCTGGGTGCACGAGAAAAGGCGCACGGCGATCTGCCTGTTCGAGGGCGAGCCGGAGTTCTCGCAGATCGGAATCAACATCGGCGTCCTCGGCCCGGGCGAGCCGATGTCGATGTACCACTGGGAGGCCGACCAGGAGGACTTCCTCGTCCTTGCCGGTGAGGCGCTGTTGATCATCGAGGGCAAGGAGCGGCCGCTGCGTCAGTGGGATTTCGTGCACTGTCCTCCCGAGACGAAGCACACGATCGTCGGGGCAGGCGACGGGCCTTGTGTCGTCGTTGCCGTCGGTGCGCGGGAGCGCTCGACCGGCCCGGACTGGGGCGGCTACACGGTCGACGAGGCCGCGCTTCGCCACAGCGCCGGTGTCGAGAAGGAGACAAGCGACCCGGACGAAGCGTACGCGCCGTTCCGCAGGCGCAAACCGACTCGCTACCGAGAGGGCTGGCTTCCGGACTAGAGATGTGAAGGGCCCGCGGTTGCGGGCCCCTTCACGTGTTGGTCGGCGCTACGTAGAGGCGATTCCTTCCATTCCGGCGGGCAGGCCGCCGACCGTTCCGAGTGGAGCCAAGCTCCCGTCGCTTCCGATCCGAAACTCGTCGACGGTGCCGCTTCCGGTTTGCACGTAGAGGAAGCTGGTTCCCGTCGGCGAGGTCATGTCGATCGGCCCGGGATTCGTGGTAGCAACGACGCCCGTGGGGCCGACGAGCGACGGCTGGCCGCTCGCCGAGATCTCATAGGCGCTCACCGTGTTGCTGCCGGTGTTCGAGACGTAATAGAACGCGCCGGCCCGAATGATCCAGCAGAGCGCGACCTGTCCGTCGGTCAACGACTTCGGGTCGGTCAGCGTGCCGTTGCCCTGCACGGCATACGTTGTGACCGAGCTCGCTCCCGCCTCGCCCACGGCCAGTCGGCCGGTCGGCGTGAACGTGAACGCGAACGGAACCGGCGTCGCCGAGGCGTTTTTCACGGGAGTCGCTGAGAGCCGACCGTTCGGCTGCACGTCGAACACGTCGATCGCGCTGCCACTGGCCTTCGTCGTCACGATCACCTGGCGCCCGTCGGGCGTGAAGCCCACCTGGCCGGGCGAGGTCAGGAAGTCCGGTGGATCCGTGTT
>JBKPGE010000107.1:0-8285 GCA_046729215.1 Actinomycetota bacterium
GTCTAGCGCTGAGCGCTGACGTGTCGTAGGTTCGATCGGGGCCGGGTCATGGGAAGCGCCCGAGCGTCAGCTCGCCGCCCGGCCCCTTCGTAGACTCAAACCGTGACCGCGCCGCCGGACGACGTAAGAGCATCGAGAGGCAGCACTTTGAGGCAAGCCTTCGCGGGCCGGTGGAACCGGCTCAGCACGCTCTGGAAAGTGGTAATTGTCCTTGCGACGCTGGGAGGTGTGGTCGCCGTCGTGCTTCTCCTCGTTGCAGGCTTTCGGGCTGAGCCGGATCGAACGTCGCGTGTCGGCGACACGGCCGCATGGCAGGGACTTGACTTCCGCTTCCGGAAGATCGCCTGCCACAAGCGCCCCAAGGACCTGCCCAAGTCGATCGCGGAACGGCAGCTGTATCCGGTTCCGGTCAAAAGCGAGCTGTGCTTCGTCTACTTTCAAATCCGCAACAGTTCGGACGACAGCCGGGATACCTACGCCTTGCTGCCGACGCGGACGGGCCCGCCGAGCTACCGGTTACGCGTTAGGGATAGGGAGTATGAGGCCACGATTGCGACGCCAGCTCTTCCTGCGATCCTGTTTCCGGACCAAGAAGAGTCGCAAACGTTCATCTTCGGTATCCCTCGCCGCGTCGAGCCGACGGCCCTCGTGCTGGAAGACGCCAAAGGCGACGAGGTTGAATGGGAAATTCCCTAGGTAGACGCGCGTGGTCATGAAGTGACCGCGATTCGGCCGAAGCGCAGCTCGAGCTCGTCGAGCCCGACGGCCGCGTCTGGACGCTTCGGCGGCTACCGTCGGCTGTGACGGAATGAGCGACCGACGCTACTCGACGGCGCGATGGCAACGGCTTCGCAAGGCCGTGCTCGCCCACGACGGTCACCAATGCATGATCGGCGGGCCTCGCTGCCGGGGCTACGCGACGACCGTGCATCACATAGTCCCGAGCTCGCAGCAGCCCGAGCTGTTCTGGGAGCCGGCGAACCTCGTCGCCGCCTGCGGAGCCTGCAACTACGGCGGAGGCGCCCGCGTCCAGGCGGATAACCGTCGGCGCAGGACTGCGGAGCTCGAGCAACTCGTCGAATACCAAGCGCAGCAGATTGCTCAACTCCTCCAGCGGCTCGCCCGTTACGAAGACGTCGACGGCGGTGAGCCCGGGGCTGTGGAGCGCCCCGCGCCGGGCTATCTACTAGGGCATCGTTGACCAGCTTGGCGAATATTCACGTCCTGCTTATGAAGCTCAAGTAGCGCATTTCGGCGAGCCCCTCCAAGCGAGCTCGCTCCTGCTGGGTGGGCCACCTCACTCGCGTCGCCCTTCCGCCTTGACCTCGCTGATGGTGCTCGGCTCGCACCTCGCCTAACGATTGTCAGGCGGCCACGCGGTCAGCTCGCGCATGTGTTTAGCGCCTGTTCATGCCCCGCACGACCTCCATTAGGGCGTCGAGCGCGACGCCCTGCTCCGCCCGACCGACGAGGTAGCAGAGGAGCGGAGCGTTCGTGCGCTCGCCGCTCTCGTGGGCGGCGATGCGCGCGAGGTCGAGAAGTTTCGCTTCGCGGCCTTCGTCAAGCTCGAGTTGGTCGGCGGGGATGTTCGCCGTGGCAGCGATTGCATCCCGCGCTCGTAACAGCCATTCATCCACGGAGATCTCCTGTTCGGGAGGGTAAGCGGCTACTGAGCCGCCGCGACCCCTTCCTCCGCGAGCCGCGCGCACGCTTCGCGGTAGGCGAGGACGAGGACGAACGAGCGCACCGCGGCGTCGGCGTGCTTGGCCAAGACGGCGTCGGCGCATGCGCGGATCTCCTCGGGGGTCCGAACGCCGGCGAACTTTTCGTGCAGCGAGGGCAGCAGCCTTTCCAGCCGCAGGCGATGGGCGGTCGGGCTGGCGCGGACGTCTTCGAGCCGTTCGTTCACGAACTCACGCACGCGACGCTCGATCAGATCGCGGATCTCGCGTACCTCCTCGAGCGAGCGCCCGGCCGGGTCGGGGATGTCCCACTCCTCGACGTCGGCGGCGACGTAGGGACAGACGGCGCCGCAAGCGAGTGTCACGCCGAAGTCGGCGTGCAGCTGCATCTCTAGGTCGAGCCGCCTTGGGCGCCGATCGGCGATGTCGATCCCGACTTCGCGCATAGCAGCGATCACCTCCGGCCAGATCGCGGCCGCGGGAGCATCGCCGGCCGATTCGGCGCGGATGTCAGGCGGCGCATAGCGCTCGAAGAACGCCTGTGCCATTTGCGAGCGGCCGGCGTTGTGGGTGCAGACGAACAAGACGTACTTCATCGCTCCTCCTCTCAGGCTGCCTCGACGAGCTTGTCCGCCAACTCATCGGGCAGACCGACGCGGCGCATTTTGCGGGCGACCGCAAGGGCGTCGTAGGCGACACGCTCGATGCTGACGTCGATGCCGCTCTCGCTGGCGGCGAGGACCGCGAAGCTCGCACGTGGGTCGCCGTCCTTCGGTTTACCGACGGAGCCGCAGTTAACGAACAGGACGCCGCCGTACTCGTGCACCCACGGCTTGTGAGTGTGGCCGAAGATGAGCAGGTCGCAGTCGGCGAGCGCCGCGATACGCTCGAAGGTCCGTGCCGGCTTGTCCTCAAACAGGTACTCGTTGACCTTTCGGGGCGAGCCGTGCACGAGGCGGATGCGTGTGCCGGCGAGCTCGAAGCGGAGGTCGAACGGGAGGTCTCGCATGAACGCCTTAGCGCGCTCGTTTGTGTGGGCGAGCGTCCAGTTCACCGAGAGCTGGCCGATCTTACGATCGTGCTTGTCGATGTAGGCGCAGCCGCAGTCCTCGAGGTCGCGTCCGATCGCATAGTCGTAGTTGCCGTAGATGGTCGCGATCGAGGCCTCCTCAATCCGTGCGCAGACCTCGTTCGGGTGTGGGCCGTAGCCCACTAGGTCGCCGCCGCAAAAGACCGTCTCGATTCCGAGTTCCGCGATCCGCGCGAGCGCGGCCTCGAGTGAAGGGAGGTTCGCGTGGATGTCGGTGATGATGGCGACGCGCTCGCTCATGCCCCGCCTCGAACCACAGGGTTACGGCACCCGCGAAGCCGCGCGGCTGCGGTCGCGCGCGTCTGCCGCGCCAAGCTGGCCACGGGCGACTGCGTTTGGTCGCTTTGCCCGACGGCGTAGATCATGACCATCCTCGCCAGTCCGAAAGTGCACGCGATGCCCACGGGTCCCGGCGCGTACGTCTTGGCGTCGACCATGATCGCCGCAGCACCGGCGAAGACGAGCGTGGTTCCGATCGCTTTGGCGGCGAGTGGGCGGGCCAGCGGCGGCCTCGGCAACGGCGCTAGCCCTCGGGCGGGCAGTAGTCGGCTTCGTGAGGGGTGTGGAGCGAGCGCTCGAGCTGGTCGATGAAGTCGCGTGCGATCTCGAGCGCGTCCTCCTCGAGCGAGTAATAGATCCACGTGCCTTCCCGACGCGTGGTCACAAGACCCGCTTGCCGCAGCGTCGCCAGGTGCTTCGAGATCCGCGACTGGCTGTAAGGGAGCTCTTCCTGCAGGTGGCAGACGCAGAGGGGCCCGCGAGCGGCGATCTGGGCCACGAGCTCGATCCGGATTGGGTCGGCCAGCGCCCGGAACACGTCGAGCGTCAAGTTGCGTGGCTCGGCGATCACGCGTGGTTCGGCGATGGGGCCTCGCGGCTGCGTTGGCTGCACAGTCGGTAAAGGCCTGGAAATCGGCGCTGGCGTTCCTTCGCTCACCGAGGCGAGTGTAAACGAGGGTCCCAATGCTCACGAGCGCATTCTCCGCATTTTGAAAGTTGAATATGACGGAAATAGCATTTATGCTCGCGCGTCAGGCGATCGCAGGGAGTGCCACCTAAATGCCGCGCCAGCCGCACGACATCCGCGAGGTCCGCTGGCGCCTCGGGCAGGCGCTAGCCGTATGCGCACAGTCCCGCGCCGATACGCCAATTCCTGCGCACCGGAGGGAGAGAAGATGGCAGATCGTAGGTTCACGCGTAAGCAAGCGCTGATCGCCGGCGGCGCCGGTGTGGCCGTAGTCGGTGGTGGTGCCGCCGCGGTCGCCATCGCCACCCGCGGCGACGGCGAAGAGGACTATCCGCGGTTCGCTGTCGCGAAGGTCGCGGACCTCGAGCCGAACAAGCCGGTCGACTTCGAGTATCCGCTCAAAGGCCAGCGCAGCGTGCTGATCGATCTCGACGAGGAGGTGCCGGGCGGCGTCGGCGACAAGAGCTCGATCGTCGCCTACAGCGTCCTCTGTCAGCACATGGGCTGCCCCGTGCCGTACGAGACCAAAGAGCGGCACTTTCACTGCCCCTGTCACCAGACGATGTACGACCCAGCGCGGGAGGGGTACGTCATCCAGGGCGTCGCGCAGACACCGCTTCCGCGGGTCGAGCTCGAGATCGACGGCGATGACGTCGTTGCAGTCAAAGTCAATGGCCTCATCTACGGCTTCCGCGAGAACCTCGCCCCCGGCGAGAAAGTCGCGTGAGAGGAGGCGAGATGGCAATAGGAAACGGCAAGAGCAATGGCCTGACGCGTCGGCAAGCGGTCGGCTGGATGTCGGTCGGCGGCGCGACGATCGCACTGCCCAAGTTCCTGCAGCCGAGCGACGCCGCTGCTGCGAGCGCTGAGGAAAACGCCGACACGATGGCCCTCTTCCTCGGCGAGGACAAGCTGCCGGCGCCGCCGGAGAACGCCAAGCGCTACACGACCGCCTGCCAGTTCTGCAACGTCGGCTGTGGCTACATCGTCTATACCTGGCCGGTCGACGACACCCCCGACAATGGCACCGGCGCGCTGGGGGATACGGAGCCGGTGGGCGCCCTCGGTGAGTGGGTTGCACCGTCGTTCCTGACGCGCCGCGACATCAACGGCGTCGACTCCTACATCGCTGTCGTCCCAGATAAAGACTGCGTCGTTAACAAGGGCGATCACTCACCACGCGGCGGCACCAACGCATTGACGGTCTATACGGACCGCGATCACCCGCTGACGAAGCCGAGCGAGCGCCTACTGAAGCCGCAAATCCGCAAATCGAAGGGCGGCGATTTGGAGGACGCGAGCTGGGACGAGGCGCTCGGTCTGATTGCCGACAAGCTGAAGGCGACGCTTGATGACAAGGGGCCAGCGGCGATCGGCCTGTGGGGCGCCGACCATCTGTCGGCGGAGAAGAACTTCGTCGAGACACGGCTCTTTTTCGCCGAGCCGCCGCTCGGCCTCTACAACAAGAGCAAGGGTCCCGACGAAGGGGTCGCGGTGCGCGCGATCCACAATCGGGCGAAGTGGAACTCCGAGCACCCCTCGATCGGCCAACACTTCGGCTCCAACTCGACGCTCCTCTACTCGTACTCCGACTTCGAGAACGCCGACACCATCCTGCTCTCCGGCTGCAACTCCTACGAGACCGGCACCGTCCTCTACAACCGCATGCACGCCGCCGACAACCAGAAGGTCGTGATCGACCCACGGCGCACGGTTCCGGCAGCCAACGCCGAAGCCGGCGGCGGTCTCCATCTCCAGCTCAAGCCAGGCACCGACGTCGTCCTCGTCAACTCGTTGATGAACGTGATCCTGGCCGAGAACCTGCACGACCAGGCCTACATCAACCAGCGTGTGAACAAGGGGACATTCGACGAACTGAAGAAGGTCGTCAGCAAGGACAAGTACAAGCCCGAGAACACCGCGAAGGTGACCGGCGTGCCCGCCGACAAGGTCCGCAAGGCGGCACGGATGATCGGGCGCCCGAAGAAGACGGCGATCTTGTTCGAAAAGGGCCTCATCTGGCAGGGGACGCAGAACGAAGCCGTCATGTCCACCTACGCCAACCTCGCCCTGCTGCTCGGCTCGGTCGGCCAGGAGGGTCGCGTCTTCGGCCGCCAGGGGGGCCACCAGGACGCCTACATGTTCGACTTCGACTGGCCGCACCCGCAGGCCGACGGGCTCAAGCGGCGCAATCTCTGGCACGAGCTCGAAAAGGGAACGATCGACTTCTTGCTCGTGACGATCTGCAACCCGCTGCGGATGTCGCAGCAGACGAAGCAGCTGCGCGAATTCGTCGAGAAGGTGCCGTTCGTCGTCGAGATCAACATCCGCCCCTCCGACATGACCGCGGTCGCCGATGTCTCGCTGCCCTCGACGCAGTGGGGTGAATACACCTACACGCGCGCCAACCTGGAGCGGCGCCTCCGCATTAACAATCAGTTCTGCGACCCGCCCGGCGAGGCCCGCTCGGATTACCTGATCGTCGCCCAGATCGCGCGCCGCTTCGCCGAGAAGCACGGAACCCTCGAACCGGCACAGTGGCAGTACGACGATCACGCCTCTGTTTATGAGGCGCTGCAGAAGACCAAGGAGGGTCAGGCGCTCGGAATGCACCTGCTTTCGCGCGACCGGCTCAAGCAGCTCGGCACCAACGGGATCCAGATCCCGATCGTGAAAAAGGGCGGGCAGCTCGTTGGCACGAAACGCGCCTACGAGGACAAGTTCGCCACGGAAAACGGCAAGGCCAATTTCGTCGCGCGCGACCAGAAGTGGACCAACGCCGACCCGATCGCCTTCCTGCCCGAGGAGATCAAGCCCAACGACCAGTACCCGTATTTCGTCACTACCGTGCGGTACCAGGCGGTCTGGCAGTCGGGCTACACCTACCGTTGGACCACGGAGCTCGCCAAGCAGGTCCCCTTCAACGAGATCACGATCAACCCGAAGGACGCCGACGAGCTGTCGGTGGAGGACGGCGACTGGGTGCGGCTTGAGAACCAGTACGCGACCTGCGACGGCGTCGCGAACGTCTCCGATGTCTGCCCACCCGGCGTGATGTCGGTCATCTTCGGCTGGCAGGGGCCATCAGATGACGATCCGAACGGCGAGCCGCGCTTCTACGCGAATAACCTCGTCGCCGGCGGCAATCTTCAACAGCCGTCGAACGCTGCGCTCTACAAGAACACGCGCGCGAAGGCGACAAAGCTCGATCGGGAGCCGGTGACCGCTGAGAACACGCCCACGATGAGCCTCGACGACCGCACCGTCACCGGTGCTCAAGGCGGCGGCGTCGCCGGCAATCCGCAGAGCAAGGCCGAAGACAAGATCGCAATCCCGGCCGTCCCCAACCCGAACGAACCCGCGCCGGAACCGGACTTCGAGGCCGACTAGTCCTCCGCCGCCGCCAAGCCGTGATGCCCGAGGCCGTTCAGTTGTCATCTGCTGCGGCCTCGGGCGTCGCGGACCGGTTCGGCCGACCGCTGCGTGACCTCCGCATTTCGGTCACCGACCGGTGCAACTTCCGCTGCGTCTACTGCATGCCGAAGGAGGTTTATGGCCGCGACTTCCAGTTCCTTGAGCGTGCGGCGCTGCTCAGCTTCGAGGAAATCGCGCGCCTGGCGCGCTTGTTCGTCCGTCTCGGCGTTCACAAGATTCGTCTAACCGGCGGCGAGCCACTGCTGCGCCGCGACCTCGAGCTCCTCGTCGCGATGCTGTCCGAGATCGGCGGCCTGGATATCACGCTCACGACGAACGGCTCGTTGCTGGGCCGCAAAGCCGCCGCCTTGGCTGCGGCAGGGCTCAAACGCGTGACCGTCAGCCTCGACTCGCTCGACGACGCCGTCTTCCGTGCTATGAACGACGTCGACTTCCCCGTCGTCCGCGTCCTCGCCGGCATCGAGGCTGCCGCCTCCGCGGGCCTCCCGGTGAAGGTCAACTGCGTCGTCAAGCGCGGATTCAACGACGACGGGCTCGTCGAGCTGGCCCGCTTCTTCCACGGCTCGGGCCATACCCTGCGCTTTATCGAGTACATGGACGTCGGCCATACGAACGGCTGGCGGCTCGACGACGTTGTCCCCGCCGCCGAGATCATCGAGCGCGTCAGCGGCGAGCTTCCGCTCGAACCAATCGAGTCCGCGTACCGCGGCGAGGTCGCGCAGCGCTTCCGTTACTGCGATGGCGGCGGCGAGCTTGGAGTCATCGCCTCGGTGACGCAGCCGTTCTGTGGCGATTGCACACGAGCGCGCATCTCAGCCGAGGGCAGGCTCTATACGTGCCTGTTCGCCCGCCGCGGCCATGATTTGCGCACGCTCCTCCGCAGCGGCGACGACGACCAAGCGGTGGAGCAGGCGATCGTCTCGATTTGGTTGGGCAGGACGGACCGCTACTCGCAGCTGCGCACTGCCGAAACGGCGTTGCAGCCCAAGGTCGAGATGAGCTACATCGGCGGATGAGGCCTCGCCTCGGACCGGGGTCGTCTCACCTTCGGTGTGATCGCGGGCCCGATTCATCGTCGCCGAGGACGTCGCGCTCACTGTCGCCGCGTTCA
>JBKPGE010000108.1:0-7789 GCA_046729215.1 Actinomycetota bacterium
CTCGTCCTGCGTGATCGCGCCGCTGTCGAGCAGCTGCTTGGCCCTGTCGATCTCCGCGGCCGCGCCGCCGCTCCCGGCCGTCGTCCTCACGTAGTCGTCGAACTGGGCCCGTTGCGCCTCGGTCCTCTCCGCCCCTCGTTGTGCCATCCCGTCGCTGTTCGCGATCAGGTACGCGAAGACGCCGATGAACGGAAGGAAGATGATGAAGATCAGCCAGATCGTCTTCTTGAGGCCGCCGATGTCGCGCCGACGGAACACGTCGCCGATCACGACGATCAGCATCCAGAACCAGATCACCCACGCGAAGATGATGAGGATCGTCCAGAGGACATCCAGGAATGGGTAGTCAGCAGCGAGAACGGACACAGTTCCTCCTGAGTTGGGAAAACGGAGTCTCTCCCCGATTGAAGTGCTGGATCATCATGCGATCGGGGTGATTCTCCGTCGCCATACGACCTACATGGCGGCGACCCAGCGGCGCCGAACCATCGTCGAGGCGACAAGCCCCAGTGCGACCGTTGGGATCATCGTCAAGAAGCGGTAGAGGAGGACGGCGGCGACGACGCCGGCGTTGGAGCCGCCGAAGCCGAGCAGCGCGCCCGTCAGACCGAGCTCGACCACGCCGATTCCGCCCGGCGTGATGGGGATGGAGCCGAGCAGCCGCGCCAGCGACCAGGCGGCAAAGGCCTCGACTAGCGAGACCTCCGACCCAGGAACGCCACAGGCCCGAAGCGAGAAGAGCAGGACGAGGAAGACGGTCAGCGTGCCGGCATAGGACGCGAGCGTCAGGAGGTGCCAGCGGCGGCGAAGCAGGTCGACGGCGTCTCGCCGGAAGCGCTCGAAGCCCTCTCCACCCCAGAGAACGGGCCCCCGCCGAAACTTCCGACGCACCCAGTTGACGAGCCGGGCGGTGAAATCGCCGATCACCGTCGCTGTGCTGTCGCTGGCCAGCACGAGCGCCAGCGCCGCCACGGCGACGCCGAGCACGCCGACTCCGACGAATGCGGCGGTAGCGAGCAGAGCGGAGTCCCCGCCGGTCGCCGTCAAGAGGAACACGGCGATGATCGGATACGAGAGATTCGCGAACTGGTTCCAGAGGCTTACGAGGGTCACGGCGCGGCCGATCTGGCGAGGCGCGAACCCCCACATCCGGAGGATCCCGTACGACCCTGCGATCCCCACCGCTGCGCCGGCCGGGGCGACGATCGAGAGCGCCGTCGACACTTGTGTCAGCACGAGGGCCGAGCGGAACCGGAGACCGGGGAGGACGACCATCCACGGGGGCGCGAACGTCACGATGTTGAGGGCCGTCGCGCCCAGGAGCGCGAGGACCCAGGGCCAGGTCAGGTCGTCGAGGACGCCCCAGACATCGCGGTAGTCGGCGATCTTCGGAAGGAAATAGAAGAACGTCGCGGCGATGAAGACGACGCTGACCGCCAGGAGAAGAATGCGCCTCCAGGAGCGCCGTTCCGCTGCCATCGCTCCATGATCTCCGATCACGTCGCGGCCACAGACGCTCTGCGCCGGTGACCGACGGCGTTCAGATGGCCGGAGTGACTCCGCGGAACCGCCGCGGCAGGCTGCGAACGTCGAACGCGATCACGATCTGCCAGATGCCGGTGACGATCGCCCAGGCGCCGGCGAGCGTGACGATCACGGCGAGCGTGAGGCCCGGCCGGCGCATCGCCCAAATCCCGATGGGCACCTCGATCAGGCCGAGCGCCAGGACGAGCCACCAGTGGGGCGCATAGCGGTTGGTCAGCGCGCCGACGATGTGGATCGCGCCGCTGACGACCACGAAGATCCCGACGAAGACCGCGAGCGTGTAGAGGCCGCGCTCCGGCCAGACGAGCAGCGCGATGCCTGCGGCGATCGCGAGTCCGCCGGCAATCAGGTTTGTCGTGCGGTTGCCGCCATCGAGTGGGCGTGTCACGCCCCAGGCGACGCCCTCGATGATGAAGAGCACGCCGATGAAGGCGGCGAGGCTGTCGATGCCCCAGTCGACGGCCAGAATCAGTGCGCCGAAGACGAGCGAAACGATGCCACTGAGCAGGAAGATCCACCAGTTCTTCGCGACCTCTTCAGCCTCGTCAATGCCGAATGAATCGCGCTCGCTCAGGGGGTTCAGGAGCATCTCGTCGAGTCTACGCTGCCCTCCGGACAAGGGTCGTGCCGGGAGAGGGCGAACGTCGCTTCGTGTCCACGAGGCTGGAAACGCGGATCAACACCTGGACCGAGCGCCTGACCTTCGTCCGCGCGATCGGCACGGTCGTCGGGATTGCCATCGCTCTGGTTCTGATCGCCGGGGGGCTGGAGCGGGTGGTCGAGGGGGAGACGTTCACAAGCCTCGGCCTCTCCTACTGGTGGGCGATGGAGACCGTGACGACTGTCGGCTACGGCGACGTGGTGCCGCATACCGTGCCAGGTCGCTTCGTCGGCTCCCTGCTCATGCTGACGGGAATCGCGCTCATTCCCACGCTGACGAGCGTTATCGTGTCGACGCTGCTGGCGAAGCAGAGAGACGAGGATCAGGAACGCCTCGAGGCCATGCTGACACGCGTCGAGCAGCGACTGGAAGACCTCGAGGAGAAGCAGTGACGCGCGACGGCATCGTGCGCCAGCTGTTCGCGCCTCGCGGCCAGATCGCCGGAACGGTCTACGGAACGATCGTTGTCATGGGCGCCCTGGTCGCTGGTTCCAAGGGAAAGGCCGACCCGGTGCGCCTCGGGGCGATCGTCTCGGCGACGGTGCTGGTGCTCTGGGTCGCCCATGTCTACTCGCACGCGCTCGGGGAGACAATCACGCGCGGTCGGCGCATCGATCGGATGGAGCTCACCGACGTCGCCCGCAGAGAGCTCGCGATTCCGCTCGCTGCAGTTGTGCCGGTGGCCTCGCTCGCTCTCGGCGCACTCGGCGTCCTGCGCGAAACAACCGCAATCTGGATCGCGCTCCTGATCGGCCTCGTCACGCTTGCGGCCGCGGGACTTGCCTACGCACGGATCGAGCGCTTGAGCCCGGCCGGCACGCTGGCCGTGGTCGCAGTCAACCTCGCTTTCGGCGTGGTGCTCGTCGCAGTGAAGGCGGCGTTGGTGCACTGATCACAGGCTGAGGCCTTCCCCCGGGCGCAGGAGTCGCACCTCCACGTCAGGCGAGACCTCCGCCGTTGCGCGCACGAACGCCTCCCCCGGTTCGATCAGGAACCTGGCTTGGGCCGAGCGGTGCAGGGGGCGATATGTCGCCCAGTGGATCGGGACGGCGATCCGCGGCCGGAGTCGGCGAACCGCTTCGGCGGCCCGCTCCGGATCCATGTGCTTGCCGCGCCCAAGCGTCGCGCCCCAGCCCCAGATGGGGATGAGCGCGAGATCCAGATCGTCGACAAGCCCGCTCATCCCGTCGAAGAGGTCGGTGTCTCCTGCGAAGAAGATCCGCTTCGAGCCGAGGATCGCATAGCCGAGGGCCGTACCGCCGGACCACGGCGGGCGAGCGCCTGCGTGCTCGGCGTGCGTCGCCCTGACCCTCACCGGGCCGAAGGTGACCTCGTCGCTCTCCTCTAGCTCGATGGCATCGAAGCCCTGAAGTCGGGCGCCAAGACCGCGCGGCGCCACGACCGTGGGCGAGCGGGGAAGCAAGCGCAAAGAGGGCTTATCCAGATGGTCGTAGTGCCCGTGGGAGATGAGCACCGCGTCCAGGTCGTCGACAGCGATGTCGTCGAGCGGGACCGCTCGCCGAATCTGCGCGACGCGGTTCCTCAGGAGCGGATCCGTCAGCAGCCGCACGCCGTCGAGCTCGACGAGGACTGTTGCGTGGCCGACGTACTGCACACGAGCCATTGCGCGATCCTAGGACGCTCTATGCTCGCCCGCGATGGCCTACCTGCCCGCCGAGGATCGCTACGTGCGGATGCAGTACCGGCGCAGCGGCCGTAGCGGCCTGCTGCTCCCGGCGATCTCGCTCGGGCTCTGGCACAACTTCGGCCACGACCGCCCGCTGGAGACGGGCCGGGCGATCCTCCGACGGGCCTTTGACCTTGGGATCACGCACTTCGATCTCGCCAACAACTACGGCCCGCCGTACGGGTCGGCCGAGGAGAACTTCGGACGGATCTTCGGGGCCGACCTGGCGCCGTTCCGCGACGAGCTCGTGCTCTCGACCAAGGCGGGCTACGACATGTGGCCGGGGCCGTACGGCGAGTGGGGGTCGCGCAAGTACCTGCTATCCAGCCTCGACCAGAGCCTCGCGCGCATGGGCGTGGACTACGTCGACATCTTCTACTCCCACCGCTTCGACCCGCAGACGACGCTCGAGGAGACGATGGGAGCACTCGACGCCGCGGTTCGGCAAGGAAAGGCGCTGTACGTAGGAATCTCCTCGTACTCCGCGGCGAAGACGGCCGAGGCGGCGGCGATCCTGCGCGAGCTGGGAACGCCGCTCCTGATCCACCAACCCTCGTATTCGATGCTGAACCGCTGGATCGAGCCCGACCTGCTCGACACCCTGGACGAAATCGGCGTCGGCTGCATCGTGTTCTCGCCGCTTGCGCAGGGGATGCTCACTGACAAGTACCTCGAAGGAATCCCTGCCGGCTCCCGGGCGACCCAGCACAGCACGCTCTCGCCGGACTTGATCACGGACGAAGCGCGCGACAAGATCCGCGCGTTGAACGAGATCGCGGGAGCGCGCGGCCAGACGCTCGCCCAGATGGCCGTAGCCTGGGTGTTGCGGGACCTGCGCGTCACGTCGGCGCTCGTCGGCGCCAGCAGCGTGGAGCAGCTCGAGGCGAACGTGGGGGCACTCGACAGGCTCGACTTCACCGAGGACGAGCTGTCCGAGATCGACCGCTACGCGACGGAGAGCGACATCAATCTGTGGGCGGCGTCGAGCCAGGAATAACCCGAAAAGGACGATGACACTCCTTCCAAGGATGCGTTAAGAAACTCGCAATGGGGCGCATGCTGCTGGCCAGGATCCTCGTCGTGATTGGCGCGCTCCTCGCGGTCGTGAGCCTGCTCGCGGCCTACGTCCGCTACGAGGCGCTCGACACGAACAATGTCGAGGACACGGCCGGCGAGCTGATCGCAGACGACGCGATCCGCGACCAGGTCGCGTCGTCCCTCGTCGACCAGCTCTTCAACAACGTCGACGTGGAAGCGGTGCTCAACGAGCGGCTGCCTGCAGCGCAGAAGGGCCTGGCCGGCCCCATTGCAGGCGCTGTCCGCCTAGGCGCCGACCCCGCCGCAAAGCGACTGCTGGAGCGTCCGCGCATCCAGGAACTTTGGGTTCGCTCGGTCACCCAGGCTCACCGCGCGCTCATCAACGTGCTGGAAGGCGACACGCGGGCGCTCGAAACAGAGGGCGGAAACGTCGTTCTGAACCTGCGACCGCTCATCATCCAGTTCGGCGACCGGATCGCCATCATCGGCAACATCAATGATCGCCTGCCTCCGGACGCCGGGCGGATCACGATCATCAAGTCCGACCAGCTGGAGACCGCCCAGGACCTGACACAGCTGCTCAAGGTGCTCGGCATGTGGCTCTGGATCGTGCCGATCGCGCTGTGGGCGGTCGCGCTCTGGCTGGCCCGAGGGCGCCGCCGGCCGATCATGCGGCTGATTGGCATCAGCGCGGTCATCGGAGGCCTGCTGGTGCTCGTCGTGCGTCGGGTGGCGGGGTCGGTCATCGTCGACAGGCTCTCCCCGGCGGAGTCGGTCAAGGTTGCTGCATCACACGCATGGGAGATCCTCACGTCCGCACTGCGGGACGGCGGCCTCACGCTGCTCTTTCTTGGAGTGTTCATGCTCATCGCCGTCTGGCTCGTCGGTCCTTCGAAGAGCGGGACGGCAACGCGTCGCTGGCTCGCGCCCTTCCTCGCCCGCTGGGAGATCGCATTCGGCGCGGCCGCCGCGCTCCTCCTTCTGCTCGTCTGGTGGGGGCCGGTCATTCAGACGCGGCAGTGGCGGTCCGTGATTGCAGGAGCGATCGTCCTCGCCATCGGCGTCGAACTGTTTCGCCGTGAGACGCGGAAAGAGTTCCCGAACGCGGACATGGCGGACTCCCGTGCCGCGATCGGACAGCTGTTCCGTCGCGGTTAACGCCGGCCGAAGAAGATCAGCAGGTAGTAGAGGAGCAGCGAGAGCGCGGCAAGCGCGCCGGCGACGTAGGTCAGTGCCGCAGCGGTGAGGACCTTCTGCACACCTTCGCTCTCGGTCGGCCCGACGAGGCCGAGCTCACGCAGCTCTGCCGATGCGCGCCGCGAGGCGTTGAACTCCACCGGGAGCGTGACGATGTGGAAAGCGACGGCAACTGCGTAGAGGATGAGCGCGACCGCGACGAGGTTGAGCAGGCCGAGGATCGCGCCGGCGAACAGCAACCAGATCCAGGCGTTCGACGCGAAAGCGACCGCCGGATACATCACCGAGCGGATCCTGAGCGGCGCATAGCGGGCCTGGTCCTGTAGCGCGTGGCCCGTCTCGTGGGCGGCCACCGCCGCGGCCGCAACGCTTGCCGGCTGGTAGACGGGCTCCGAGAGGAACAAGGCTTTCTTGCGCGGGTCGTAGTTGTCGGACAGCGGCCCTCCCGGCGAGAGCTCGACCGGGACTTCCTGCAGCCCGTGTTGGTCGAGGATCTGCCGCGCGACCTTGGCGCCCGGCAGCCCGCTGGAGAGCTCAACGTTGGAGTACTTGGCAAACGTGCGCTTGAGCCAGGACTGGACCACGAGCCCGAGAACGAGCGGCGGAACGAGGAAGAGCAGGTAGAGCCCGAAATCGCCCATGGGACGGAGATCGTACCGCCTGTACCCTGGCGGGATGGGCGGGTCGCCCTCGGACTGCTTGCCCTCTTGCTCTTCGGCGGGCTCGCGTCGGGCCCGCGCGCGGCCCCCGTGTGCAGACCGACACTTCCTGACGCTCTGGGGCCCTTCTACGAGCCCGGCACGCCCATCCGCTCGAAGGTCGGCAGCGGCTAGGTCCTCAGGGGACGTGTGCTGGCTGCGCGGACCTGCCGAGCGATCCCGCGCGCCCGCATCGAGTTCTGGCTCGTCAACCCGGAGGGCAACTACGACGACGCGCATCGCGCGACGGTGATCGCGGGTCGGCGCGGGGGCTACCGGTTTGAGAGCAACAGGCCTGTCGCGCACGAATCCCGGCCGCCGCACATCCACATCAGGCTGAGCGCCCGCGGCTTCCGGACGCTCGTCACGCAACACTATCCACGCGCAGGAGCAACGGGCGCCGCGGTGAATCTCGTGCTGAGGCGCTAGGCCTCAGACCCCCAGAAAGGAGTGGAAATGTCTACCCGTCTCGACGAACGCCCCGTGAGCGGCTGGGCAGTTGGTTTCTCTGCCTTCGCCGGCGCGATCATGATTTTGATCGGCATCTTCGAGTTCTTCCAAGGGCTCGCCGCAATCGTCAACGATGACTTCTTCGTCGTCACCAGCAGGTACGCATATGACCTCGACACGACCGGCTGGGGCTGGATCCACATGATCATCGGCGTGGTCGTGTTCGCAGCAGGCCTCGGAATCTTCTCGGGCGCGACCTGGGCCCGTGCTGTAGGCATCACCGTCGCGGTGATCACCGCCGTCGCGAACTTCTTCTACATCCCGTACTACCCGGTCTGGTCGGTGCTCATCATCGCGCTTTGCATCATCGTGATCTGGGCACTCGCGTCGTACCGAGCCGACACCGACATGATCTGATCCGCTCCAGCGCCGTCAGTCACAGGACATGCCGCCCCCCGCGTCCGTCGCCGCGGACCCGACGCTGCGAAATCTCTCGCGCATCGACCACATCGT
>JBKPGE010000109.1:0-5699 GCA_046729215.1 Actinomycetota bacterium
AGTAGGCGCTCACATCGAGGGCGAGCCAGTAGCGATCGCGCGGCGTATCCGTGAAGCGGCCTTCGAGGTCCTCGGCGGCGGCGAAGGCCAGCGAGTGGACGAGCACGTCGAGCTTTCCGTCGAACGCCTCGCCCACCTCCCGGAAGAGCCGCGCAACATCCTCGTCCGAGCGAACGTCACATGAGGTGATGAGCGGGCTGTCGACGGACTCCGCGAGCTCTCGAACGTTCTTCTCGAGCCGTTCGCCCTGGTATGTGAAGGCGAGCTGCGCGCCCTCGTCGGCGAGACGCCGGCCGATCGCCCAGGCGATCGAGCGGCGGTTCGCCACGCCCATGATCAGGCCGCGTTTTCCCTCGAATCTCTTGATTACACGATCCTATTTCCTCGCTAGTCTGTGGGTGTTGCGCCGCCTTAGTGTGCTACTGGCCCCGATCGCGGCGCTCGCCCTCACAGCGTCGGCAACAGCCGCGCTCCAGCCCATCAACCGGTCGTTCGGCGACCGGACGATCCCACGGGTCCGTCCTGGCCCGCTCAGCCTTCCGCCGGCCCACAAGACGGGCCGCGTGCGCGTGATTGTCGCCCTGTCCCTGCCGCCGCTGGCCGCTGAACGCGGCCCCGGTCTCTTCGGGTCGCTCGGCTCGAAAAAGCTGGACGTCTCCAGCGCGTCCTCGCGCGCGTATCTCGCGCGGCTCGAGTCGGCTCAGCAGGCAGCGGGGCGGGCGATTAAGACGGCAATTCCCTCGGCACGCATCGGCCGGCGCTTCGAGGTCGTCCTCGACGGGATGACGGTGGAGCTGCCCTACACGCGGCTCGAGCGGCTGAGCGCCGTGCCGGCGGTCGCCCAGGTCTACCCGAGCGTGCGGTACACGATGGCACTGAATAGAAGCCCCGCGATCATCAACGCGCCCGCATTCACCGGGGCGACGGGGAGCACGGGTGCCGGGATCAAGATCGGCATCGTCGACGACGGGGTCGATTACCAGAACGCCTTCTTCAACCCGAGCGGCTATGCGCACCCGGCCGGCTTCCCGAAGGGCCAGCGGGCGTTCACCACGGCCAAGGTGATCGCTGCCCGAAGCTACCCTGGCGTCGGCGCGGGGCCCCGAGGACGTCTGCCACTCGACCGGCTCGCGTCCTTCCACGGGACGCATGTTGCGGGTATCGCGGCGGGGAACAGCGGTACGAGCTCGCCGGGTGGCCGCGACCATCCGCCGACCGCCGGGCTCTCCGGGGTCGCGCCGAGGGCCTGGATCGGCAACTACCGCGTCTTCACCGTCCCGACCCCGATCGGTCACACCGCCGATACCCCGGAGATCGTCGCGGCATTCGAGGCCGCCGTTCGCGACGGGATGGACGTCATCAACTTCTCCGGCGGAGGCCCGGCGACCGAGCCGAGAACCGACGCGATGATGAAGACCGTCGCCAACGTGGCCAATGCCGGTGTCGTTCCTGTGATCTCGGCAGGGAACGACCGGGACGACTTCGGCTTCGGCACGGCCGGCTCTCCCGGCACCGCGCCGGACGCGATCACCGTCGCAGCCACCTCGAACACGCACGTCTTCGCGCCCGCACTGAGCGTCCGTGACTCAGGTGCCCCGGCGAGCCTGCAGCAGATCCCGTTCCAGGCGACCGGCAGCGTCCCCTCCGGGTGGGGAACGTCCGATCGGCCGCTCGTCGACGTCGCGTCGCTGACCGGCACGAACGGCCGGCCCGTGGACTCGCGGCTCTGTGCCACGGGACGCGACCCGAATGCCGCCACGACCCCCCTTGCACGCGGGGCGCTTGCCGGCTCCATCGCACTGATCAGCCGCGGCCACTGCGCCTTCTCGACGAAGTCGGCGCGTGCGTTCCTCGCCGGCGCCGCTGGGGTCATCATCGTCGACAACCGCCAGGGCGAGGCTACCGGCATCCCGCTCCAGCTCCTGCAGCCGAGCGGGATGATCTCCGACCTCGACGGGGCGAACCTCCGCTCCTATCTCGCCGCGCACGGGGGCCGCGCTCAGATCCGCGTCGGCCCGGCGCTGACAGAGCTCGTCACCGGGCGGAGCGGGATCATCACGTACTTCTCGTCCGGCGGGCCGACCCCGTTCGGCCACCTGCTCAAGCCGGACGTGGCCGCGCCCGGCTCGGAGATCCTCTCGGCGACGCTGCGTCAGTTCTCGCGCGGCTCCCCGTTCGCCTCGATTGCGGGAACGAGCATGGCAGCGCCGCACGTCGCCGGCGCCGTCGCGCTGCTGCGCCAGAGGCATCGCGACTGGAACGTCCGCCAGATCAAGTCTGCGCTGATGTCGACCGCGGGGCCGGCATGGGGCGACACCGGCCGAACGCATGAGGCCTCGGCGCTGCTTGAAGGCGCCGGCCTGGTCAACGTCCTCGCGGCCGACGATCCCAAGGTGTTCGCCCAGCCGTCCTCGTTGTCGTTCGGGGACCTCGAGTCCGGCGCGAGCCCCGTCTCCAAGCAGCTGCTCCTCAGCCTGCGCGACGCCGGCGGCGGAGCCGGCACGTGGACGGTCCAGCTCGCCGCGCAGTCTGGCAGCGCGGGCGCCTCGATCAGCGTCCCCGGGGTCGTCAGCATCGCTCCGGGTGGTGGCGCGGACATTCCGATCACCGTCCGCGCAGACGCGAACGCCGTCACCGGCGACAACGTCGGCTTCCTCCTGCTGCGCCAGGGTGCCGTCACGAGGCGAGTGCCGTACGCGTTCTTCGTCGAGCGGCCCGCCCTCAGAGGGCTGACGCCGCGGCTGATCCACCGCATCCAGACCGGCAGCACGCGCGCCGGCTCCTCGGCGGCCAGCGTCTATCGCTTCCCGACCTCGCCGTTCGGCCATCCCCCGGACTACGGCGTCGCGCAGCCGATGTCCGAGGACGGTAGGGAGCGCCTGTTCGAGGTCCGGCTCAAGCGGCGTGTTTCGAACTTCGGCGTCGCGGTCGTGACCTCAACACCCGGCTCCGTGATCGACCCGTTCGTGCTCGGCGGCAAGGACGAGAACGCGGTGCAGGGCTACGCCGGAACGCCGGTGAACATCAACTCGCTGACGTTCGGGTTCAAGTTCCCGATCGGCGCTGCGGGGGCCCAGTTCGCCATGCCCGGGCGCTACTACGTCGCCGTCGACTCCGGCCGTGATCCGTTCACCGGCCGACGTCTGGCGGGTACCTGGCGCCTGCGCTTCTGGGTCAACGACCTGCGGAAGCCGACGATTCGCGTCCTGACGAAGAAGGTCACTGCCGGCAGGCCCATGATCGCGCTTCAGATCCTCGACAACGGCTCCGGCGTCGATCCGTTCTCGCTTGCGCTCGCCTACAACCGGGTCGCCGTCGGTGCGGTTGCCTATGACCCGTTTACAGGCCTAGCCCTCTTCCCCTTGAGCGACACGGCGCCGCGGCTCCGCGCCGGCCGGACGCAGTTCGGCTTCATCGCTTCGGACTACCAGGAGGCCAAGAACGCGAGCGGATACGGCGGCGAGGCGATGCCCAACACCCGCTTGCTCAGTCAGCGGCTGCGAGTCGTTCGGGGGCCGACGCTCACGTGGTTGACGCCGCTTGCAGGCCGCTGCGTCGGCAGGACGGCACAGCTGGCCGTCTCTGCAGGGGCAACGCGAAGGATCCGCGCCGTGCGGTTCTTCGACGGCAAGCGGCAGCTGCGGGTCCTCCGGCGCGGCGCGGCCGGGCTCTACATCACGAGCTGGCGGACACGCGGCGTGAAGCCCGGCCGGCATCGGCTGCGTGCCGTCCTCCAGGCCGGGTCACAGCGCGCCGAGGCTACGCGTCTCGTGCGCGTGTGCCGCTAGACGAGCGCCGGCTCCGCGGGACAAAGCACCGCGGGTAACCTCGTGTGCCCGTGACCGTCGAGTTCCTCTACTGGGCAGGCTGCCCGTCGCATCCCGAGGCACGCGAACTGCTCGAAGAGATTCTCCAGGCCCGCGGAGCCGATGCTGCGGTCAACGTCCGCGAGGTGCGCACCCAGGAGGAAGCGCGCAAGCTGGCCTTTCCCGGCTCTCCGACGATCCGCATCGACGGACGTGACGTCGATCCGGCCGGAGCAGAAGAGCCTCCGTCGCTGTCGTGCCGCATCTACCGCCTGCCGAACGGCCGCGTCTCACCCGTCCCGACACGAGAACAGATCGAGGAGGCATTGCAATGAGCTTGACGATGGCGACGGAAGCGCCGCACTTCGAGTTGCCCGGCGTCGACGGGCGAGATCATTCCCTCGACGACTACGCCCAGTCTCCCGTCCTCGCGATCGTCTGGTCGTGCAACCACTGCCCGTACGTCCAGGGGTGGGAGAGCCGGATGAAGGCGATCCAGCAGGACTACGGCGTCCGCGGCTTCCGGCTGGTGGCGATCAGCTCCAACGATGCTGAGAGCCACCCGGCCGACTCGTTCGACGAGATGAAGTCGCGCGCCGAGGCGCAGGGCTTCAACTTTGACTACCTCTACGACGAGGATCAGTCCGTAGCCCGGCGTTACGGCCCCGAGCGAACGCCGGAGGTGTTTCTCTTCGACGAGGGCCGGCGGCTCGTCTACCACGGTGCGATCGATGACAACCGCGACGAGGACGCCGTCTCCGAGCACTACCTGCGCGATGCGATCGAGTCGCTCCTGGAGGGGCGCGATCCAGCGGTGCGAGAGACGCCGCCGGTCGGCTGTACCGTCAAGTGGAAGGCCTAGCGGCCGGCCGAAACTCGCAGGTGGTCTAGGTTCGGTTCGCCCGTCCTCCTCCCCGCGGCGAGCGTAGCGAGGGCGGGCGCACGAATGTGAAACGCGAGCGTCACGAATCTGTGACTTCGGGAGCGGAGGCGCGCGACGCGGCCTCGCGCCGCACGAGCTCCAGCGCCTCGTCTCGCGTCGAGATCGTCCCAGCCGCACGCTCTTCCTCGAGCCGCGCCAGGAGGCGTCCGATCTCTGGCCCCGGCGGCAACCCCAGCTCGTCGCCGCGGAGCAAGGGCTCCGCGGGATCCGCCGCGCGAGCCTGCTCGATCGCGCGCTCCAGCTCCTCTCCGCCGCCGGTGAAACGCGCTGCGTCGACGGCCCAGGGCTCGGTGTCCCGACGGAACCGGAACACGGACCGAGCGGAGAGGTCGCCGGGCAGCTCCGCCCGCAGCAGGGCGCTCGCATAGCGCCGCAGCTCGTTCGAGACCGGCAGCTGCTGCAACCCACGCCCGAAGACCGCGACGAGGCGCATTTCGGGGGAGCTCTCGCCCAACCCGCCCAGACGCTCGAGCGAGCCTCCCAGCGGCGCCAGCAGCCCGAGCTCGTCCAGCCGCTCGTAACCGGCGGCGGTCAAACGCATCAGCTCGGCCAAGATCCGCTCGCCGGCCGGGCGGGCGGCGAGCGAGGCATCCCGGCGCACGAGCTCCGCCGTTTCGTCGTCGAGGCGGAAGCCGAGCTCGTCCTCGATGCGAACGGCCCGCAGCAGCCGCAGCGGGTCGTCCCGGAAGATCGTCGCTCCGACGGCGCGCAGCACCCGTCTCTCCAGATCTCCGAGCCCGCCGAACGGATCTGCGGGCTCACCACCGCCGAGCGGCCTGGCCACCGCATTGATGGTGAAGTCCCGAGTGGCGAGATCGTCTCCGATCCCGTCGTGCAGCGGCGTGAAGTCCACGGTGCGACCGTCCTCCAGCGCAACACGCCAGGCTCCATGCCGCTCCGACAGTGGAAACGGGGCGCCGCGCGTCAGCTTCGAGAACCGCCGAGCCGCC
>JBKPGE010000110.1:0-5086 GCA_046729215.1 Actinomycetota bacterium
TCGGGTTCGCAGGACTTGGCATTTTGCGTGGCCAGGAGATCGACCTTCGTGGGTACAACGGCCGCGACATCTCGATCGCCGCTCAGGCCCCCGCTACCTCGTCCAGACAACGCAGTCCTCGTTGCGGCGAACGGGTGTCCGAGGAGTCAGCCGATTCGCCTCGGTTCAGCATTACACGAGTTCGTGTATAACGCGATCGGAGGTGACTTCGATGACGGCCCCGTCCTTTGCGACTCTGCCGCGGATCGTCTGCGATCCGGCTCAGCCGACACTTGCGGAGCGACCGCTGATCGATGAGGCGCAGGCGGGCGAGCTTGTGGCGCTGTTCAAGGTGCTCGCGAACGACACCCGGCTGCGGCTCGTGCACGCCCTGGCACGCGCCGGGGAGCTGTGCGTAACCGATCTCGCCGCTGAGGTGGGGATGACGCCGCAGGCCGTCTCCAACCAGCTGCAGCGGCTGGTCGATCGGCGCATGCTCGCCGCGCGCCGCCGTGGCAACAACGTCTTCTATCGGATCGTCGATCCGTGCGTGACGAGCCTGCTCGAGCTGGCGCTCTGCTTGAACGCGGCTCCGACACGGCAAGGGGCCGCGGGCTCGTGACGGCGACGTCTGCCGCTGAGGAGGCGACTCGGCGCGACCGCTTCCAGGTTGACCGGGGCTGCTGTGTCGAGTGCTCGGCCGATGTCGGCCAGGCGCTGCGGCGGCTGCCGGGCGTGACTGGGGTCGAGTGGTCGCCGGGCGCAGGCGTGGTGGTCGTCGAGCACGACGGACGCGTCTCGCAGGAGGCGGTGCGGCGGGAGGCAGGGCGCTCGGGCATCGCACTCATGCCCGCGGCCGAGGGCGGCACCGAAACCGCTCCGCGCTGGTGGCGGCAGCCGCGCTTTCTTAGTCTGGGCGCCGCGGCGGCGCTGTTCGTCGCCGGCTTTGTGCTGGACATGCTCGGCGTCGCGGAGGTGGCGGCGCGCGGCCTCTACTTCGCCACGATCGCGGTCGGCGGGATCGAGCCGGCAAAGAGCGCGTGGCGGGCACTCCGCTCGCGCAGGCTGACAATCTCGACCCTGCTCGTGGTCGCGGTCGCGGGTGCGATCGCGCTCGGCGTGTACGAGGAGGCGGCGCTCTTGACGATCGTCTTCTCGCTCGGCGCGGTGCTCGAGGGTTACGTAAGCGACCGCGCGCGCGGCTCGATCCGCGCCTTGATGGCGCTCGCGCCGCCGTCGGCGCGGCGGCGTCGAGCGGACGCCTCGCTGGAAGAGGTCGCGGTGGAGCGGCTCGAGCCGGACGACGTCGTGCTCGTCCGCCCCGGCGAGCGCTTGCCGACGGACGGTGTCGTGGTCGCCGGCGCGTCGGCCGTCGACCAGAGCGCGGTCACCGGCGAGTCGATCCCGGTCGAGGTCGCCGCGGGGGCGGAGGTGTTCGGCGGGACGATGAACGGCATCGGCGCGCTCGAGATCCGCGTGACCAAGGCGTACGCGGACACGACGCTGGCGCGGATCATCCGCCAGGTGGAAGTGGCGCAGTCGGCGAAGGGCAGCGGCCAGCGCTTCGCCGACCGCTTCGGCGCCGTCTACACGCCAGCGATGTTCGGACTGGCCCTTGTCGTCGCGGTGGTGCCGCCGCTTGCCGGTGCGAGCGCGCGTGAGTGGATCTACCGCGGGCTGGTCGTGCTCGTCGTCTCCTGCTCCTGCGGGCTGGTCATGTCAGTGCCCGCTGCCGTGGTCGCGGCGATCTCGCGCGCCGCGCGGAGCGGGATCCTGATCAAGGGCGGCGCCTACCTGGAGGCGCTCGCCGCGGTGCGCGCGGTCGCGTTCGACAAGACCGGCACCCTCACGCGCGGACGCCCGCAGCTGACCGACCTTCAGAGCTTCGACGGTCTCGACCGGGCAGAGCTGCTTCGGCTCGCCGCCTCGGTCGAAGCGGCGAGCGAGCATCCGCTCGCGGCTGCAATCGTTGGCGCGGCCGAAGCGGAAGCGATCGGCCTGCTGCTGGCCGCCGACCTGCGCGCCCATCCCGGCGTCGGTGTCGAGGCGACCGTCGACGGGCGCCGCCTCTTCGTCGGCCGTCTCGACGGCGACGGCAACGGCGACGCGCGTTCACGGATCGACGCGCTCGAGGCCGACGGGAAGACCGCCGTCGTCGTCGCCGACGCGGACCAGCGGGCGCTCGGCCTGATCGCGGTCGCCGACGAGCTTCGGCCGGAAGCAGCCGCCGTCGTCTCCTCGCTGCGCGAGCTCGGGATCGAGCGTGTCCTGATGCTCACCGGCGATAACGAGCGGGTCGCCGCCGCGATCGCCCGCCGGGTCGGGATCGACAACTGGCGCGCTGGCCTGCTCCCCGAAGACAAGACGGCGGCGATCGAAAGCCTGCGCCGCGAGCACGGCGCGATCGCGATGCTCGGCGACGGCGTCAACGACGCCCCCGCCCTTGCGGTTGCCGAAATTGGGATCGCGATGGGGGCAGCCGGAAGCGAAGTCGCCCTCGAGACGGCCGACGTCGCGCTGATGGCCGACGACCTCACACGTCTACCCGCCGCGATCCGGCTCGCCCGCCGAGTGCTCGCCAACATCCGCCAGAACATCATCATGTCGCTCGCGACGATCGCCGTGCTCGTGCCGGCGGCGCTGCTCGGCTACCTGTCCCTCACCAGCGGCCTGCTTCTCAATGAGGGGACTGCGCTGCTGATCATCGCCAACGGCCTGCGCCTCCTCCGTGAGAAGGAAGCCGCGTAATCACCGCACCTTGCTTCTCCGCGGCGCCAGGACAGCACATCGACGCGGCAGCGTGCACTGCGACGGCGCCGGGCCGCAAGCCCGCTACGCTCACGCCATGACGTCGAACCTGCCGCTCGTCGCCTGCTCGCTCGACACCACCGACCAGCAGAAGCGACTCGCGGATTGGGCCGAGCTGCTTGGGCAGGCTCGGACGCGAGAGGAGACGTCGGGCGGCGTGCGCTACACGTTTGCTGCCGACGACGAACTGAAGACGCGCGTTGAAGCACTGGCCGCCACCGAGCAGAGCTGCTGCTCGTTCCTCGAGTTCGAGATCACGGGGCCTCGCGATGAGCTCGAGCTGACGGTCAGGGCGCCCGCCGATGACCAGGAGGCGCTCCGCTTGATCTTTTCGGCCTGAGGCCATCCAGATTCTGCGCTCGCATCCGCTCGGCCGCGTATCGCCGGCGGGCGCTCGGCCGGATCGTGCTCGGGCCCGGCGTCATCGCCTCCTCAGCAGAGACGTTCTCCCTGCCCTGGATCGCGCGCCGACCGAGGCGGCCGCTGGGCTGCCGATCGCCGACCCGATCATCGGACTGGCGATCACCCTGGTGATCCTCCACATCACCTGGCAGAGCTGGCGCACCATTCGCGCTTGGGCTCCCGACTAGCGCGCTGCCGACCCCGGAGGCGGCTCAGACGCCGAGGCCACTCACCGCCAGTGCGAGGTAGGCGCCGTAGAGCGTAAGGAGGATGGCGCCCTCGACCCGGCCCAGCCCTTCTCGGAGCGCGAGCAGCGCGCACAGAGTCGTCGTGGCGACGAGCGTGGCCGGAAGGTGGAGCTCGAGTGTGGCGTCGTCGAGCCGAAGCGGCTGGACGAGTGCGATCACGCCGGCGTTGAAGGCGATGAAGTGGACGATGGTGCCGAGGACGTTCGCCAGGGCGACGTCCGGGCGCCCTCGCCGAGCCGGGACGGCAACGCGCGCGAGCTCCTCCGCCTCGACGCTCGCCGCAACGGCGGTGTTTCCGAGCAGGGTCGCGGAGACACCGAAGTGTGATACGGCCTTGCGGAGACCCTCGCCGAGGAGCTCACCGCCGAGTGTGAGCACTCCGAGCCCTGCGAGGAGGAGGACGACGGGGCGCCTGCGCGCCTCGCCCGGCTCGGCCACGAGCAGCGAGCGGCCGGAGCGCGCGAGGCCCGCGAGCGCGACAAGGAACCAGAGTACGAGCAGGCCTCCGTCGAGCCGGCTCAGGGTGCCGTCGCGGGCAAGAAGGAGCAGCGGAAGCGGTGCGGCGGCGGTCCAGGCGAGCGCGGGTAAGGGAAGACGGCTTCGCATTGGAGCGATCAGCGCGCCGAGACCGGCGACGCCCGCGGCCAGGAAGGTGGTGCCGCCGAGGAAGGTTCCGGCCGCTGCGCCGGGGAGACCCTTGGCGTTGGCGGCGATGCCGGCGGCCAGGTTCTCGAGCTCGAAGCCGGAGAGAACGACGGTGACGACGAAGGCGGGGAGGCGCAGCCGGGCGGCGAGCGCGAGCAGGCCGCGGAAGAAGACATCGGCGCCGGCGACGACGAGCGCCACGCCTGCGACGAGCAGCGCGAGGGCAGCAAGCGAGGACACCGGGGGATTCTCCTCTCCGGCCAATCCACCACCGGTGCAGGTCGATCTCGAGCAGTCCGCCCACCAATTTGCGAGGCGAGGCCCTCTCGGGTCCGCGCTCCCGGCGAGTGCGTCCGGATCGAGCTGCAGCCACGGAGCGCGCGGCGCGAAATGGTCCAGCGGCAGCTGGCCGCCCGGCAGACGCTGATGCCGGCCCGACATCACGATCACCTCGTACCTCCGAGCGAAGGGGTGATTGTCGATGTCGCAGCAGGGCCAGCTGGCCCGCCTGAAGAGAAGCGGTCGGGACGGAGAGCCGACGTGGGCGTACCGGTACCGAGTGGGCGGCCGAGACTCGAAGCGAGTGCAGCGCGGGGGGTTTGCTTCCGAGCGGGACGCGGCGGAGGCTCTGGAGCGGGAGCTGGAGCGGTTGCGGCGGGAGCAGCGAGTCTCGGGATCGCTCACCGTCGCCGAACTGGTGGAGGCGTACCTCGCGCAGGATGACGTCGACGCGGTAACGATCGAGAAGCTGCACTGGCTGCTCGGGAAGGCCGTCGCCGCCTTCGGCGACCGACCCGTCGGCGAGCTGCGCTCGCAGGAGATCGCGGCCTGGCGGATCGCGCTCTCGCCGGGCTACCGGTTCGACGCCACGCAGGCCCTGCGGCAGGTGCTTGCGCGCGCGGTGCTCTGGGGGCTGATCGACGTCAACCCGGCCAAACGCGGCGTCGATAACCCGTCGCCGCGGCGCCGCGAGCAGCGCCCGTTCGAGTCATGGGCCGAGCTCG
>JBKPGE010000111.1:0-1748 GCA_046729215.1 Actinomycetota bacterium
CCGCGGGAATGACCTGCTGGCATTGGCGGCGCTCCAGCGCAGCGAGCGGACGCAAGCTGATCAAGCTGCCCTGCGGCGGCTGAAGCTGCCGCTGCTTGTGGTGGTCGGGGACAAGGACGAAGGGCTGGAGGCGGCGCGTCAACTGGTGGCGGCAGTGGCCGGTGCGGAGCTGGTCACGCTGGCCGGCGAGGATCATCAGAGTGCGGTGGCGGCCCAGGGTACAAGCAGGCCGTCGGCCGCTTTCTGCAGGCCAGACAGGAGATTGTGACCCCGGCATAACGGCTAAGTAGCGTGGATCAATAGGGCATAACCAGAGTTCTCGCGAGAGGGCACGAGCGCCTAGGCCTCGCGGTCGTCGCTCAGGAAGAACGTGGCGACGCGCCTGTCACGCCGGCCACGAAGAGCACGCCCCAGATCTCGAACAGGATGTTCAGGACGCGCCCGCCGGTGGTCAACGGGTTCTTCAGCGAAGAGGAGACGGTCAGCAGCTGTACCGTCGTGAAGTAGAACGCGTCGAAGACCGTCTTGATCTCGGTTCCCGGAGCATGCCGCTCCAAGAAATAGATCGCGACCGTGCCGACGAGTGCGACCAAGGAGGTTAGAGCGACGAGGAATGCGAAGCGGGCGACGAGCAGGCGATGTCGCTGCTGCCACGAGAAGAAAGTGCGCCGCCACTCCTGGGGAAGCGAGAACACATGCTGAGTCTCACGCCGGGTGCGGACGACCGTTCAGGGGCAAAGCGTCTGAGCAGCGTGGCTCAATGGGGCAGAACAGAGGATCGGATGAGAGGACGCCGGGCCAGCCGATCACCTCACGCTCAGAACGGCGTGGCATGCTCGCGGCGTGGCTGATCCCTTCGAGGAGGTCGATGCGGTCTACCAGGCGATCGGAAGGATCGAGCGCCGTTTGCCCTGGCCGTCACCGGCGACACCCGGCTGGGATCCGGTCACCGGGCTCGGGACGCCCAACGCGGCCAACCTCAAGACAGCACCTTCCGGCGCCGCGGGAGACAGCTAGGCGGGCGAGAACACAAACGAGCTGCCGCCGAGCACGCCTCCGTATCTGTTCGCGGAGCGGGTGCCGAAGCCGGGCCAGACGTACCACCGGTAAGCGCCACGATTCAGCCGGTAGCGGTGTCCATGGTAGACCCACGAGCGCGGCACCTGGAAGTGGGTCGTCGCAGGCCACGCGCTGAGGATCTTCTTGCCGCGCACGAGCTGAACGTTGTAGTACTGGGCGTGCTTGACCGGCGTCCACCTGAGGACCGGCGCACGCGTGACGCGTTCGCCCGGCATCGGCGCGAAGAGCGTCCCCGGCGCGGCGACAGTGAGCGTCTTAGCGGCGCGGTTGCCTGCTTGGTCGATCGCCGTGACGGTGTAGCGGTAGCGCGCGCCGACCGTGACCCGGGTGTCGCGGAAGCTCGCCCTGGTCCCGCTATAGACGAGCCTGGACTTGCCGCCGCGGGCGTTCGACATCCGCATGACTTGAACGAGCTGCGTATCTGACGAGGCGACCCAGCTGAGATCGAGCCGGCGGGAGCCCGCCCGGACAGCGAGCTTCGACAGCGTCGGCGGCGTCTTGTCGAGCTTGATCGTCTTGCTGATGGACATCGTCGTCGACCGGTCGAGGCTCGTCGCCGTGCAGGTAAACGTCGTTCCAGGCGTATCCGCGGTGAGCGTCGTGTTCGAGCAGCCGGTCGACGAATAGAGGGGCCCGCTGAACGACCAGTTGAGCGTGACGTTGCTGAC
>JBKPGE010000112.1:0-5063 GCA_046729215.1 Actinomycetota bacterium
GGCCAGCCGCCAGTTCTTCGTCTTGGACACCGGCCGCGTCTCGACGATGCGGACGATGTCGCCGGCCTTCGCCTGGTTCTGCTCGTCGTGCGCGTGGAAGCGCTGCGAGCGCCGGACGACTTTCTTGTAGCGGGGATGCGATTTCACGAGCTCGACGCGGACGACGATCGTCTTGTCCATCGCCGCCGATACGACGACGCCGCGGCGCTCCTGCCGTCTGCCGCGTTCGTGCTCGGGCTTCGGCAGCCGCGTGATCGGCTTGCGCTTGCCGACCTGCTCACGCTTCGGCTTGGACCGCTGGCGGCGCTCGGTGCGAGGCACGCGCTTCTTTTTCCGCCGAACCTCACTCGGACCTTCGGCGGGAGCTGCTCCAGCGGCTTCCGTTTCTTCCTCGCTGGATGAAGCTCCGGCAATCGGCTCCACCGGTGGCACAGGCTCCTCCGGCGCCGGCACGGGCTCAGGGGTCTCGGGCTCGGGAACGGGCGGACCAGGCTCTTCCGGCGGAGCTTCGGGCTCCGGCTCGGGCGGCGTCTCGACGGAGGCCTCCGGCTCGACCGGGGTCTCTTCGGCCGGGGTCTCTTCCGCCTGCTGGTTGTTGCGCTCTTCGTCTGCCATTTCAGGTAGCTGCCTCGCGTTCGTTCAGGACGGTGAGGATTCGGGCAATCTCGCGCTTCGCAAGCTTCAGCCGTGCCGGGTTCTCCAGCGCACCAGTCGCCGACTGAAAACGCAGGTTGAACAACTCTTGGCGTCGATCAGCCAACGCGTTCTTCAGTTCCTCGTCCGTCATGTCTCTTGCCTGCCTAGCCCTCAAAGAGGTTCGCCTCCTAGCGTGTGGGAACCCATGGTTCCCCCACGGACCCCCTCCTTCACGTGCCTGCCGTGATCACTTCTTGGTGAGCCTGCGCTCGGGCGAAGCCCGGCTCCGGCGGCCACTCGCACTTCTCCAACAACGGTCATCGAGCTAGCCCTCAAAGAGGTTCGCCTCTCTTTTCACAAACTTCGTTTTCACCGGCAGCTTCGTCCCCGCAAGGCGCAGCGCCTCCTTTGCGAGCGACTCCGGGACGCCAGCCAGCTCGAACATGACGCGGCCCGGCTTGACGACGGAAACCCAGTGCTCCGGTGAGCCCTTGCCCGAGCCCATTCGGGTCTCGGCCGGCTTCTGGGAGACGGGCTTGTCCGGAAAGACGTTGATCCAGACCTTCCCGCCGCGCTTGATCTTGCGCGTCATCGCGATTCGGGCAGCCTCGATCTGGCGGTTGGTCACCCAGCCGTCCTCTAGCGCCTTGATGCCGTAGTCGCCGAACTGCACGTTGGTTTGGCCCTTCGACATGCCGCGACGGCGGCCGCGCTGGTACTTGCGGTACTTGGTTTTCTTCGGGAGCAGCATCAGTTCGTGTTCTCCTGAGACGGATCACCCGACTGGTCGAGCTTCGTCGGGTCCTCGACCTGTGTCTTCGGCGTGGTCGTGTCCGGCGCCTCGGCGACGGCATCCGGGACGACCGGCGTCTCGGGCTGGACCTCCGGCTGCTCGCGACCCTCGGCCGAAACGCCGCTTTCATCGGTCCGCGGCTGCTCGACGTTCGAGCTCGGGGCGCGGCCTCGGCCGCCCCCGCCGCGGCGGCCACCGCCGCGGCGCTCGCGCACCGGGCCGAGCCCCTCGCGGTCGGCGCTCGCTCTGCGCCCGCCTTCGCGGGACGCGCTCAGACCCTCGGTGCGGCCACCTCGCCGGCGGGCCTGGTCCTGATCCCCCAGGCGCGCATCGCGTCGGCCTTCGACCGTCTCATAGCCCTCCGGCATGATCTCGCCCTTGTTGATCCAGACCTTCACGCCGATCCGACCGAAGGTCGTCTTCGCCTCGACGAAGCCGTAGTCGATGTCCGCTCGGATCGTGTGCAACGGCACGCGACCCTCGGAGTAGGTCTCGGAACGGCTCATCTCGGCGCCGCCGAGTCGTCCGGAGCAGGTGATCTTCACCCCGTGGGCGCCGGAGCGGATCGCCGATGCGAGCGAGCGCTTCATCGCCCGCCGGAAGGCAACGCGGTTCGCGAGCTGCTCCGCGATCGACTGCGCGACAAGCTTGGCGTCGAGCTCCGGGCGCTTGATCTCGTTGATGTTGATGTGGACGTTCTTGTGCGTCAGCGCGTGGAGGTCGCGGCGCAGCGCGTCGACCTCGGCACCGGACTTGCCGATCACGATGCCGGGGCGCGCCGTGTAAATGTCGACCGTTATCCGCTGCTTGTCCTTGCGGATCAGGATGTCGGACAGGCCGGCATGGGCCAGCTTCCCGAGGATGTGCTCGCGGATCTTGACGTCCTCGAGGATCGCGTCGGAGAACTCCTTGTCGTTCGTGTACCAGTTGGACTTCCAGTCGTGGATGACGCCGACGCGCATCCCGCCCGGGTGGATCTTCTGTCCCATTAGTGCTCCTCTTCAGTCACGGTCGGCTTCGGCTTCTCCGCCTCTCGGCCTGCCGCCTTGGAGGCAGCCCTGCGGCGTCTTGGCCGCTTCGGTTCTTCGGCCGCCGTTGCTTGCGGCCTCTCGATCTCGGCCTCGACCGGCTGAAGCTTCAGCGTCACATGGCAGGTGCGCTTCTTCACGCGTGCAACCCGGCCGCGGGCGCGGGGGCGAAAGCGCTTGATCGTCGGGCCCTCGTCGACGTAGGCCGCGGTGATGACGAGCTCGTCGCCGAGCAGGTTGTGATTCGCCTCGGCGTTGGCGACTGCGGAGGCGAGCACCTTCTCGATCTCGCGGGCCGCATCGCGCGGAGTGAACGCGAGCACCGACCGCGCCTCGGGCACGGTCCGGCCGCGAATGTGCTCTACGACGAGACGCGCCTTGCGCGGTGTGATGCGCAGCCACTTCGCCTGGGCGCACACCTCCTGTTGCTCCTCCACCGGCTCGGTTCGGGCTCGACCCACTAGCGCCTCACCTCCGTCTTGCGGTCACCGGAGTGACCTCGGAACGTGCGCGTCGGCGCGAACTCGCCGAGCTTGTGGCCGACCATCTGCTCGGTGATGAACACCGGGACGTGCTTGCGGCCGTCGTGCACCGCGATCGTGTGGCCGACCATCTCGGGGAAGATCGTCGAAGTGCGCGACCAGGTCCGGACCATGTTCTTGGATCCGGAGTCGTTCATCGCCTCGATGCGGCTCAGCAACCGCTCCTCGACGTATGGCCCTTTTCTGGACGACCTGCTCAACGCTTCTCCTTGCCCCGGCGGCGCTGCCGGATGATCAGACGATCGGATTCCTTGTGCTTGCGGCGGGTCCGCTTGCCGAGTGTCGGCACGCCCCACGGTGTGACCGGGTGCCGACCCCCCTTCGACTTGCCCTCGCCACCGCCATGGGGGTGGTCAACAGGGTTCATCGCAGAGCCGCGCACCGTCGGACGCTTCCCCCGCCAGCGGCTGCGCCCCGCCTTGCCGCCGGTGATGTTCTCGTGGTCGACGTTGCCGACCTGACCCACCGTGGCGCGGCAGGCGAGAGTCACGCGCCGCAGCTCGCCGGAGGGTAGCCGAAGGACCGCGTAACCCGCGTCCTTCCCCACGAGCTGGATGCCGGAGCCGGCGCTGCGGGCCAGCTTGCCGCCTTGGCCGGGCTTCAGTTCGACGTTGTGGACGAGGGTGCCGGTGGGGATGTTCTGCAGCGGCAGCGCGTTCCCGGGCCTGATGTCCGCCGTAGGGCCGGACTCGACCGTCGCGCCGATCCTGAGACGCGCCGGCGCCAGGACGTACGACTTCGCGCCGTCCGCGTAGTGCAGGAGCGCGATATTCGCGGAGCGGTTGGGGTCGTACTCGATCGCGGCGACCTTGGCCGGCACACCGTCCTTCGTCCGCTTGAAGTCGACGACGCGATAGCGGCGCTTGTGGCCGCCGCCCTTGTGGCGCGTCGTGATCCGGCCCTCGTTGTTTCGGCCGCCCTTCTTCCGGACCGATTCGAGCAGGCTCTTCTCGGGCTCCGACTTCGTAACCTCGGCGAAGTCCGAGACGGTCATGAAGCGGCGTCCAGGAGAGGTGGGCTTGAATTTCCGCGTCGGCATTTAGACCTGGGCTCCTTCGAAGATCTCGATCGCTTCGCCCTCACGGAGCTGGACGATTGCCTTCTTCCAGCCCGGGCGGCGACCGCGGACCAGGCCGCGGCGCTTCGGCTTCGACCGCACCTGGATGATGTTGACCGCCTGCACCTTGACGCCGAAAAGCTCCTCGACGGCCTGGCGAACCTGGGTCTTGTGGGCATCGGGGTGGACGCGGAACGAGTACTTGCGGTCCTCGATCAGGCTGTAGCTCTTTTCTGACACAACCGGGCTAAGAAGCACTTCGTTGGGGTGGAGACTCACGCCGCTCCCCTCCTCTGGACGTCCTCGAGCGCGCCCTCGCTGACTAGCAGCGTCCGCGCCCAGACGATGGCCGCGACCTCGAGCTCGGCGGGAGTGATCACAAGCACCCGGTCGAGGTTTCGGAACGACTTGATCACGGCTTCCTCGTCCTCCTGGACGACGAGCAGCACCGGCCGCTCCTTGCCCCAGGCCTCGAGGAACGCCGCCGCGCTCTTCGTGGACGGCTCCGAGAACGCCGAACCATCGAGAACCCCGAGGGACTGTCCCTGGACGTGGCTCGAGAGGGCAGCGCGAAAGGCGGCCTTCCGGGCCTTGCGATTGACCTTGACGTCGAAGTTCGTGCGCGGCATGAACGCGACCCCGCCGCCGGTCCACTGCGGCGCCCGGGTCGTTCCCGCGCGTGCGCGGCCCGTGCCCTTCTGGCGCCACGGCTTCCCGCGGCCGCCGGCGACGAGCCCGCGACTCTTCACCGCGCGCGTGCCGCGCTGAGCGTTCAGCTCAGCCCGGACGGCCTCGTGGACAAGGTGCGGCTTGACCTCGGCGCCGAACACCGCCTCCTCGAGCGCGGCGTCCTTCGAGCGCTTCCCGGCCCCATCCAGAATGGGAGCCTTAGGCGCCGCCACGGATCTCCTCCCGCACCTCGACGATGGCGTTCTTGGGGCCGGGCACGCCGCCCTTGACGAGGATCAGGTTCTCCTCGGGATCGACCGAGTGGACGCGTAGGCCGA
>JBKPGE010000113.1:0-6203 GCA_046729215.1 Actinomycetota bacterium
GCCCGGATAGTTCTCGACATCGCTCGTGATCATCAACTGGCCGCCCCACTGGAAGCCCTCGATCACCAGCGGCTCGAGGTTCGCGCGGGCAGCGTAGAGCGCGGCCGTATACCCGGCCGGACCGCCGCCGATGATGATCAATTCGCGAACATTCACGTTCATTCCGTTCTCCATAGGAATCAGGCCCGGTTGTTGGACCTGTCAACAATATTCAACGAAGCGGACGGGTTGAAACTTCCCTGTGTGAGGGCGCTTCGCTAACCACTTACGCGACCAGTTCACCGCATAGATAGAGGCGTCCGTCCCTAGCCTCCGCGTCCTCGGACAGTGTATGGCGGTGGGGGCCGTCGGGGAGCAGATGCACCACCTCGTGGCGCCGGGCGACGAGCAACTCAGCGATCAGCCGCCGGTGGCAGCGCCACCAGACCGTCTCGGCGCAGAGGAAGCAGGGAGCCGGTTCCTCCAGCGCCGCGCCGAGCGCCTGTTGCCACTCGGGCGTGCCCATTCTCGCGGCGTAACTCCGGAAGGCAGACGTTCGAATGCAGCCGAAGCGCTCCTCACCCGGCTCGCCGCTGCGGCGTCCCCCGAGCGCTTCCGCATGGCGGTACGCGATGCCGGCGTCGGCGAGGCTGCTCGCAAGCCCGACCTGGTTGAACTGCGGGTTCCGTCGCGAGCTCGGGTAGCGCCGGACGTCGACGACCGTTCGAACCTTGGCCTTCCGAAGCATCTCCAGAAGCTCTTCGGCACTTCTCGTGCCATGACCAACCGAATACGCCGTCACGGACATAGAATCGCCGTCAGTGGCCAGCAGTGTGACGTGGGATGCACTCCGGCAACTCGCTGGTTTCCGAGCCGAGAAAGGCTGCGCCATCAGCCTGTACGTCGATCTCGATCCCAGTGTCTCCCCGACGCCCGGGGACGCTCAAACGAGAGTCCACTCGCTCCTCGACCAGGGTGAGAAGAAGAACAACAGCACGCACCATACGCACGAGGTACGCCTGGGACTGAAGTCCGATTTCGGGCGGATCCGAGCCTTCTTCGATGACGAATTCGAACGGGACGGCGCACAGGGGCTCGCAGTGTTCTGCGCGGGTCTCGACAACGTCTGGCAGGCGCTGCCGTTGGGCGAGTCGGTCCCTGACCAGCTCAAGGTCGGACGCGAGCTCTACCTGGCGCCGCTCGTGCCGCTCGTCGGCCGGGGCGAGGGCGCGGTTGTCGCCGTGGTTTCGCGCGAGCAGGGACGTCTGTACCGGCTTCGCGCAGGACGGCTGGACGAGGTCGCCGACCTGTTCGAGGAGCAGCCGCGGCGCCACGATCAGGGGGGCTGGTCGCAGGCGCGCATTCAGCGGCGGACGGACGAGCTTGTCAAGGACCATCTGAAGACGGTCGGCGAGGAGCTCGAGACGGAGCTGCGGCGGCTCCGCTATCCGCGCGTCGTCGTCGTCTGCCCGGAGGAGATGAAGCGCGAGCTTGCGGAGCTTCTGGCGGGTGACGCCCGGAACGCGATCATCGGCTGGACGACGGCGAAGGCCCAGGCCTCGCCGGTCGAGCTGCTCAACGCGGCCATGCCCGTGCTCGAGGAGTGGCGGGAGAACCAGGAGTTCCAGAGCGTCGAGCGCTGGAAGGAGGAGGTCGGCCGCAACGCGCGTGCGGCGTCCGGCTGGGAGGAGACGCTCGAGGCCGCTTCGGATGCCCGGATCGAGTGCCTGCTCTTCCAGGAGGGCGTCGAGCACTCGGCGTGGGTGTGCCCGGCCTGTGGCCGGGTGAGCGTCAACGGCGGCCGCTGCCCGCTGGACGGCACCGAAATGGAGCAGCGCGACGAGGGGCTCGACCTGGCCGTCCACCAGGTGCTCGCGCACGGCGGCCGGGTGCTGGCTCTGCGGCATCGCCAGGATCTCGAGCCGGTCGGCGGCATCGGCGCGCTCTTGCGCTTCTGAGCTTCGACCTCGTCATCTTCGACTGCGACGGAGTGCTCGTCGACAGCGAGCGCATCTCGGTGCGCCTCGACGTCCAGGTGCTGGCGCAGCTGGGCTGGCCAATCACCGAGGAAGAAGTGATCGAGCGCTTCGTCGGCAAGACAGACGAGGCGATGACGCGCGAGATCGAGGCATACCTGGGCCGGAAGCTGCCGGGCGCGTGGGACGAGGAGTTCGAACACCTCTACCGCGAGGCCTTCGACGCGGAGCTCGAGCCCGTGGACGGCGTCGTCGAGGCGTTGGAGCACATCTCGGCGCGGACCTGCGTCGCATCGAGCGGCCGGCTGGAGAAGATCGAGAAGAACCTGAGGCTGACCGGGCTCTGGGATCGCTTCGCCGGAAGGATCTTCAGCGCAGCCGACGTGGAGCATGGGAAACCTGCCCCGGATCTCTTCCTCCACGCAGCGGCGGAGATGGGCGCGGCGCCGACGGCGTGCGCAGTCGTGGAGGACAGCCCATTCGGCGTGCAGGCGGCGCACGCCGCAGGGATGAAGGTGTATGCGTACGCGGGCGGGATCATGCCCGCGGAGCGCCTGCACTCCGCGGACGTCGTCTTCGACGACATGCGCGAGCTGCCGCGGCTACTAGTTGCCGAGTAGCCGGCGGAGTACGTACAGAAGGATCCCGCCGTGGCGCAGGTACTCGCGCTCGCGGGGCGTGTCGAGCCGCAGCCGCGCGGTGAACTCCTTGTCGTCGGCCCGCACGGTGACCTCGCGCGCCTCTCCGTTCTCGACGCCCTCGACGGAGAAGACCTCGCGGCCAGTCAGGCCGAGCGTCGCCGGCGTCTCGCCGTCCTGGAACTGAAGCGGGAGGATTCCCATCATAAGCAGGTTCGAGCGGTGGATTCGCTCGTAGCTCTCGGCGATCACCGCGCGAACGCCGAGCAGCTTCGGCCCCTTCGCCGCCCAGTCACGCGATGAGCCGGAGCCGTACTCCTTGCCCGCGATCACGATCAGCGGCGTTCCTTCCTGCTCGTAGCGAACCGATGCGTCGTAGATCGTCATCTCCTCGCCGTCGGGCAGATGCACGGTCCACGTCCCTTCGCTGCCCGGGACGAGCAGGTTCTTGAGGCGGACGTTCGCGAACGTGCCACGCACCATCACCTCGTGATTTCCACGCCGTGAGCCGTAGGAGTTGAAGTCCTTCCGCTCGACCCCGTGCTCGATGAGGTACTTGCCCCCCGGGCTGTCGGGCTTGATCGCGCCGGCGGGTGAGATGTGGTCGGTCGTGACCGAGTCGCCGACCTGGACGAGGCAGCGGGCGCCTTCGAAGTCGTCAACGGTCCCAGGTTCAGGCGACATCCCTTCGAAGTAGGGCGGCCGCCGCACGTACGTCGACTCCTCGCGCCAGTCGTACAGGTCGCCTTCGGGGATCTCCAGCGAGCGCCAGCGCTCGTCGCCGGTGAAGACGTCCGCATAGGTGCGCCGGAACATGTCGCCCTCGACCGCCAACTTCACGGTGGCATCGATCTCCTCGGTCCTCGGCCAGATGTCACGCAGGTAGACCTCCTCGCCGTCGCTTCCCTGTCCGAGCGGCTCGGTCGTCAGGTCGATGTCCATGCGCCCCGCCAGCGCGTAGGCGACCACGAGCGGGGGAGAGGCCAGGTAGTTCGCTTTCACCTCGGGGTGGATCCGCGCCTCGAAGTTGCGGTTGCCGGAGAGCACCGAGCAAACGACGAGCTCTCCATTCAGGACAGCCTTCGAAATCGGCTCGGGCAGCGGGCCAGAGTTTCCGATGCACGTCGTGCACCCGTAGCCCACGGTGTGGAAGCCCAGCTGCTCGAGATACGGCGTCAGGCCCGCGCGCTCGTAGTACTCGGTCACGACCTTGGAGCCCGGCGCGAGGCTGGACTTGACCCACGGCTTCCGCTCGAGCCCGAGCTCCGCCGCCTTCTTGGCAACGAGCCCGGCCGCGACCATGACGCTGGGATTCGACGTATTGGTGCAGCTCGTGATCGCGGCGATCACAACCGCTCCGTGCTCGAGCTCGAACCGCTCGCCGTCGAGCTCGACGGGCACCGCCTGCGCGCGCTGGGCGACGACGACATGGGGGACCATGATCGGTGCCGGAACGGCGATGGGGGCATGGCCCGGCTGCACATCCGCGACGGGATCACTCGCCGGGAACGACTCGGCCACTGCCTCGTCGTGCGTGTTGCCGTAGTCCACGCCGAAGGTTTCGAGAGCGGCCAGGAACGAGCGCTTCGCGTCCGTCAGCGGGACGCGATCCTGCGGGCGTCGCGGCCCGGCCAGGCTCGGCTCGACATCGCCCAGGTCGAGCTCGACGATCTCGGAGTAGGTCGGCTGGTGCTCGGGGTCGTGCCAGAGCAGATTCTCCTTGCAGTAGGCCTCGACGAGCGCGATCCGCTGTTCGTCGCGCCCGGTAAGCCGCAGGTACTGGAGCGTGACGTCGTCCACGGGGAAGAAGCCGCACGTCGCGCCGTACTCGGGCGACATGTTCCCGATCGTCGCGCGGTCGGCGAGCGGCAGGTTGGAGACGCCGGCGCCGAAGTACTCCACAAACTTTCCGACAACGCCGGTCTGCCGGAGGATCTGGGTGACGGTGAGGACGAGGTCGGTTGCCGTCGCGCCCTCTCTCAGCGCGCCGCTAAGCCGGAAGCCGACGACCTGCGGCACGAGCATCGAGACCGACTCGCCCAGCATCGCGGCCTCCGCCTCGATCCCGCCGACGCCCCAGCCGAGCACGCCGAGCCCGTTGATCATCGTCGTGTGCGAATCGGTGCCCAGCAGCGTGTCGGGAAACGCCTGTCCATCACGAGCCTCGACGACGCGGGCGAGGTACTCGAGGTTGACCTGGTGGACGATTCCCGTGTTCGGCGGCACGACCTTGAAGTTGTCGAAGGCTTGCTGTCCCCAGCGGAGGAAGGCGTAGCGCTCGCCGTTGCGCTCGTACTCGCGGCCGGTGTTGACCTCGATGGCCATGCGGTTCGCGAAGGCGTCGACCTGAACGGAGTGGTCGATTACAAGCTCAGAGGGCAGCTGCGGGTTGGTGCGGGCGGCGTCGCCGCCGAGGTCGTGCATCGCGTGCCGCATCGCGGCGAGGTCGACGATCGCCGGAACCCCCGTGAAGTCCTGATGGATGACGCGGGCGGGCGTGAAGGCGATCTCGCGCGAGGGCTCCTCTTTGGCGGCCCACTCGGCGACCGCCTCGACGTTCTCCGGAGAGGATGTGCGCAGGACGTTCTCGAGCAGGATCTTCAGCGTGTAGGGCAGGCGCTCGATGTCGTACCGCTCCTGGAGCGGCGCCAGGCGGAAGATCTCGTAGCGCTCGTCACCGACTTCCAGCGTGGAGCGCGCTCCGAACGCGTCGGCCATGGTGTCGATTCTATGGGCCGTGCCCCTGCTGCGGTCTAGGCGTGGCCGAGCGAGCCATTGTCCTGGGGCCTGGCCCCGGCACATGGCCCGGCAGGACGGTTCGAGCGAGAGAACTGCGGTGGTGCCCACGGGTCCGCTTCGGTACTGGCCGCGTGGCCGTACCGGCCACGGCATCGGGCCTGACCCGGGACGCGGCCCAAGTAAGCTGTCTGCATGCCCAATACGTGTGATTGCGGACCGGATTGCTCGTGCGGCCCGCACTGCGACTGCTAGCTCGTAGCAGCTTTCATCCAAGGGTCGCGCCAACGTGACAGAGATAGAGGTTCAACCGCTTCGGCGCCTCACCGTTCCGCCGCCTACCGAGAGAGCGCGCCTCGTCCGTCGCGCGAGGTTGCTTGCGTGGGGCGGAAATGCATGGCACCTCGCCGAGTTCGTGATCGCGGTCGGAGCCGGCATCGCCGCGTCCTCAGTCGCATTGGTCGGGTTCGGCTTCGACAGCCTCATCGAGGGCCTGGCCGGGTTCGTGATTCTGTGGCGCTTCGGTGCGGGACGCGCCGACTCCGACGCGGCGGAACGTCGCGCCCAACAGCTGATCGCAATCAGTTACTTCGTTCTCGTCGCGTATATCGGCATCGAGTCGATCAGGACGTTCGTGGACGGCTCGCATCCCTCGGTGAGCTGGGTCGGGATCGGCCTCGCCGCGTTTACGGCACTGACGATGCCACTGCTCGCGATTGCGAAGCACGGGGTCGGAGCCAAGCTCGGTTCGAGTGCCACGGTGAGCGAGGGAAGCCAGAACATGATCTGCGCCTACCTCTCGGTCGCGCTTCTCGTCGGCCTTCTCGCGAACGCAGTCGCCGGGTGGTGGTGGGCCGATCCCGCGGCCGCGCTT
>JBKPGE010000114.1:0-5251 GCA_046729215.1 Actinomycetota bacterium
CGGATGTCCCACCAGATGTGCGTGTAGTCGGCGATGCAGCCCGTGTGCTCGAGATAGCCGATCACCTCGGCGTACTCGGCGTAGTCACGGAAGCGCGGCGGCGGGCCGGACCGGGGGAAGGCGGCGAAGATCGGCTGTCGCGTGGACGCGAGCCCTGTCGGCTCTCCGCGCCAGAAGGGAGAGCTCGCTGAGAGGCCGAGCAGGAGCGGGAGGTCGACGAGCAGCCCGTTCACGACCTGGATCGCCTTGTCCGGGTCGTCGACTGCGACGTGGACGTGGAGGCCGAAGATCAGCTCGCGGCGCGCGACGTACTGCATCTGGTCGACGAGAGCCCGATAGCGGTCGCGGGCGGTGATCCGCTGCCGTTCGAAGAGGCTGAACGGGTGGGTGCCGGCGGAGCCGACGCGCAGGCCGTTGTCGGCTGCGATGCCGCGAACGGCCTCGCGGAGCCGGCGTAGCTCGCGGTTTGCATCGCCGGCATTGCGGCAGACCGGCGTTGCGACCTCGAGCGTGGACTGCATCAGCTCGGGCTTCAACCGCGCTTCGGCCTCGTGCCCGACGAAGGCCGCCAGCACGGTGTCGATTCGCTGGACAAGGTCAAAGGTCTCGGAGTCGAGGAGCATGTACTCCTCCTCGACGCCGAGCGTGTACGCCTCTCCCTGGCCGAACTCGTGCTCGAGCACGCTGCCGGCCGGCCCGAGGCCGTCGCCGGTGATGGAGGAAGGCCAGGCCTGCTTCATCGGCGGATTATGGCGTCGGCCTCGATCTCGACAAGCCACCGTGGGTCGAACAGGGCCGCAACGACGACGCCAGTGGTCGCCGGCCGGACGGTTCCGAAGACCTCACCGTGCGCTCGTCCGACCTCTTCGATGTCCTCGGTGCGGGTCACGTACATGCGTGTGCGGACGACATCCTCGGCCCCTGCCCCCGCTTGCTCGAGCGCGGCGAGGACTATGTCCAGGCAGCGGCGCGCCTGGCCGTAGGCGTCCGGCGGCGGGTCGGCGCCGTCGGGCATCACCGGCGCGGTGCCCGAGACGAACACGCGCTCGCCGGCGACGACCGCGCGCGAGTAGCCGAACGTCTGCTCAAAGGGCATCGCGGAGGAGATCCGGCGGCGATCCATTGCCTGCAAGTATCCGCCGCCGTGGACTCATTGCGGCAAGTGGCCGACTGGCCGGCGAAGAACGTTGCGGTCGGCGCGCGGCGCGCCGGCGGGGTTCTGGGCATTCACGGCGACGAGATGCGCGAGTTCCGGTGGGCCTCGGTGACGAAGCCCGTCACGGCGCTTGCGGTCCTCGTCGCGGCCGAGGAGTGCAGCGTCGATCTCGACGAGCCGGCCGGGCCGCCAGGATCGACAGTCCGGCACCTCCTGGCTCATGCGTCAGGGCTTCCGTTCGAAGGGCGCGAACCGATCGGGCCGCCGGGGAAGCGGCGGATCTACTCCAACACCGGGTTCGAAGTGCTCGGGGAGCTCGTCGCCGAGCGCGCGGACATGCTGTTCGCCGACTACCTCCGCCAGGCAGTCCTCGAGCCGCTCGGGATGCGGGCCGAGCTTCGCGGCTCGGCCGGCTCACGCCTCTTCGGGAACCTCGACGACCTCCTCCGCCTTGCGGGAGAGCTCTTGTCGCCGACCATCGTCGCGCCGGAGACCCTGCACGAGGCGACCACGGTCCAGTTTCAAGGCCTCGCGGGTGTCATTCCTGGGATGGGTCGCTTCGACCCGAACGACTGGGGCCTCGGGTTCGAGCTGCGCGACGAAAAGCCGGGTCACTGGTCTGGCACGAGGGTGTCGCAGCGAACCTTCGGCCACTGGGGCGGAGCCGGAACGTTCCTCTGGGTCGATCCGGAGGCCGAGCTCGCTCTCGGCTGTCTGACCGACCTCGAGTTCGGCGACTGGGCGAAGGAGGCCTGGCCGAGACTGTCGGACGCGCTCTATGCGGAGGCGACCATAAGCGTTAGTTGACACTTACGTTAGAAATTGCTTACACTTCCTCTGTGGAGGCCGCGCTCAAAGCGATCGCAGCGCCGCACCGGCGCCGGATCCTGTCGCTCGTGCGGGACGGCGAGCTCTCCGCCGGCGAGATCGCGGCGAATTTCAACCTGACGAGGCCGGCGGTCTCGCAGCATCTCAACGTCCTGAAGGAGGCCGGACTGGTGAGCGAGCGGCGCAACGGCACGAGGCGCCTCTACCGAGCGCGTCCCGAGGGGCTCAACGACGTCAAGGCGTTCCTCGAGGAGTTCTGGGACGAGCGGCTCGACGTACTCAAACGCGAGGCAGAGCGAGAGGAGAGGAAGAAACGTGGAACAGACAGCTGAGACCACCACCGTCGAACGCGAGATCGCGATTGCCGCGAGCCCGGAGACCGTCTGGGAGTTCCTCGTCGATCCGGAGAAGGCGACGCGCTGGATGGGGCAGACCGCCTCGTTCGATCCCCGCCCCGGCGGGGCGTACCGGGTCGAGGTCATCCCGGGCGAGACGGCCATCGGCGAGTTCGTGGAGCTCGACCCGCCGCGCCGGCTCGTCCACACCTGGGGCTGGCAACCGGGCGGGATGAGCAAGGTCGCGCCCGGCTCGACCACGATCGAGATCGAGCTGATCCCGAACGACGGCGGGACGACGTTGCGGTTCAGCCACCGCGGCCTGCCGACCGAGGAAGCCGCCCAGTCACACGCTCACGGCTGGGATCACTACCTCGAGCGGCTCGTCGTTGCCGCCGGTGGCGGCGATCCAGGGGTCGACCCGTGGACCACGGGCGACATGAGCTAGTCCGCGGAGAAGAGCGGCCAGATGAGCTCGTCGAACGTCTCGCGGTCGCAGCTGGCCAGCGTCACGGGCGTCATGGGCGAGACGCTGGCCGTCCGCGGGATGTCCATCGCGAGCGCAACCTCGCCGAAGTAGTCGCCGGGCTTGAGCACCCCGCGGAACCCCCGCTCGGACTGGGTGACCGAGAGGAGGCCGCTGAGGACGACGTAGAACCGATCGCCGTCGTCGCCCTGCGCAACCACGGGAGCCCCGGGCCCGAGCTCCTCACGGCGCATTCGGCCCGCGAGCTTCAGCAGCTGCTCCCCAGGAAGGCTCGCGAGCAGCCCGATCCGGGAGAGCTCGGTGACCGATGCTGGGACATGGCGCGGGGACATACCTCCGTATTGTTGCTGCGTGGGCGAGTTCGACGGCTGGAGACACTGCCCCGTCTGCGCGACCCCAGTCACTGCGGAGAACGGGATGTTCGAGTGCCCGAAGTGCGGCTTCACGACCTACGCGCACTCGAAGCCCACCGCGTCCGGCGTGGTCGTGGACAACCAGGGGCGGGTGCTCCTTGCCATGCGGGCGAAGGATCCCTTTGCGGGCAAGTGGGACCTCCCAGGCGGGTTCCTCGAAGAGGGCGAGCATCCGCTTGACGGGATGAAACGGGAGCTGCGCGAGGAGGCAGGAATCGAGATCGGAGACGAACGTCTCCTGGGCATCTGGATGGATCGCTACGCGTACCGCGGGCGGGTCGTCGCGACGCTCAACATCTATTACGTCGCGCGGCTCGAGGAGGGGACGCCCGAGGCGGCCGACGACGTGGCCGAGTTCCGGTGGTTCGTGCGGGACGAGGTGCCCTTCGACGAGCTCGCGTTCGGGCACATCCCGGAGGTGCTCTCAGCCTGGCGCGACCGGAACGAGCACGCGTAGCGCTCGCGGCTCGATCGAAAACTCGAGCGGCGTTTCCAGGGCGGAGGGCTCCCCGTCCACTGCAGCGTCGACGCGGTGGCCGCGAGCGTCGATTGTCAGCCGGTCGCAGCTTCGCTCTTCCCACTCGCGCGGCCGCCTCCCGTGCGCGAGGTAGAGGTAGAGGCGTCCCTCGTCGAGCCGAGGGCGCTCGCCGGGGGAGAAAAGCTCGAGCTTGTACGCGTTGTTTGCGACCAGTGCGACCTGCGCGTCGACGGGCTTGCCGTCGACGGAGAGTTCGACTCCGCGCGGGCGTCGGGCGAGGAGCCACAGGGCTCGGAGCTGAGCGAGGGCCTCTCGGCGCCGACGATGCCCCTCACGGCGATGGACGAGCTGGGCGTAGAGGCCGAGCGAGACGTTGTTCAGGAAGAGCCGGTCGGCGACGCGCCCGATGTCGATCCGGCGGTCCGAGCCTTCGAAGGCGTCGAGTGCTCCGATGGGATCGTCGCGGTCGAGCCCGAGGTCTCGTGCGAAATGGTTCCGGGTGCCGAACGGGATGCAGACGAACGGCAGGCCGCGCTCGAGCGCGATCTCCGCAACCGGGGCGAGTGAGCCGTCGCCGCCGGCAACGCCGAGGGAATCCGCGTCCGCCGCTCGCGCGAGCTCGGCAGCATCGTCGTCAGCTCCGAGAATGCGGACCGCCACACCACGGCGACCCGCTTCCTCGGCAAGCTCCTCGGCAGTCGGCCTCCCGCTCCCCGACCGGGGATTGATGACGAGGAAGCCGCCCAGAAGGGGGCGTTACGCCTCGACAGGCTCGAGGCCAAGCGAGCGCTCGAGCGCCGACTTCGGCTGCGCGCCGATGGCGGCTGCGGCGGGCTCGCCGTCCTTGAAGAGCACCATGGCCGGGATCGAGGCGATCCCGTAGCGCATCGCCAGATCCTGCTCCTCGTCGATGTTGACCTTGACGAGCTTCAGCTGGCCGCTGCGCTCCTCCGCGATCTTCTCCAGTGCCGGCTCGACGAGCAGGCATGGCTGACACCACTCCGCCCAAAAATCGACGAGGACGGGAGTGTCGGACGAGAGCACCTCCTGGTCGAAGGTCGCTTCCGTAACGGACTGTGCTTGAGACATTCGTTTCCTTTCGAAAGAGGTTCGGAGAGGCTAACGCTCGGGACGGCTGACGTGTTCCCGCCCCTCCGTAAAATCGAACATATGGCCGATCAGGTCTTCCAACCGCTGGCTTCAGTCCCCGATCATCCTGCAATTGAGCGGGAGATCCTCGAGTGGTGGGACCGCGAGCGGATCTTCGATCGGCTCCGCGAGCAGAACGCCGAGGGCCCGAGATGGAGCTTCCTCGACGGGCCGATCACTGCGAATGGGCCGATGGGCGTCCACCACGTCTGGGGCCGCTCGCTGAAGGATGTCATTCAGCGCTACAAGGCGCTGCGCGGGTTTCAGCAGCGGTACCAGAACGGGTTCGACTGCCAGGGGCTCTGGGTGGAGGTCGAGGTCGAGAAGTCCCTCGGCCTGAACTCGAAGCGTGACATCGAGGAGTACGGGATCGCGGAGTTCGCCGAGCGCTGCAAGGAGCGCGTC
>JBKPGE010000115.1:0-5785 GCA_046729215.1 Actinomycetota bacterium
GCCGAGCAGACCGGCCTTGGTGGTGGCGTAGCTCGCCTGGCCGAACCCGCCGAGCGTGCCGGCAACGGAGGCCATGTTCACGATCCGACCCCAGCCTCGCTCCTTCATGTGCGGCCAGACGGCGCGGCAGCAGTTGAAGGCGCCGGTGAGGTTCACGCGCAGGTCGCGTTCCCAGAGCTCAGGGATCTGATTCTCGAGCTGCCCGACATGGTCGAGTGTGCCTGCGTTGTTGACGAGGATGTCCACGGAGCCGAGTTCCTCGACCGTCCGGCTCACCACCGCCTCGACCTGCGCCGTGTCGGTGACGTCGCACTTGAGCGCCAGAGCGCGGCGACCCATGGCCTCGATCTCCTGCGCCGTCTCCTCCGTGTGAATGAGACCCTGCGAGCGCGCCGCCTGAGCGAGCGGACCGTAGCGCTCCGCGTCCGCGGACTCGTCCGACTCGATCAGGATGTCCGCGACAACCACATCGGCACCGGCCTGAGCCACTGTCAGCGCGTCAGCACGGCCCAGGCCGCGCGAGCCCCCGGTGACGAGTGCCACGCGCCCGCTCAGGTCGATCTCAAGCGCCATGTAACAACCTGTTACTTGACTTGTTGGTCATTGCGTGGGAGGAAAATCTCCCGCGCAATGACCAGGCGCTGAATCTGTGACGTCCCCTCGTAAATCTGGAAGAGCTTCGCGTCGCGCATGAGCTTCTCGACCGGGTACTCCTTGATGTAGCCGTAGCCGCCGAAGATCTGCACGGCGTCGGTCGTCACCTTCATGGCCGTATCGGCCGCGAAGCGCTTTGCGTACGACGACTGCAGGGTCGCCCGCTTCCCCTGATCGAAGAGCCACGCCGCCTGCCACACGAGGAGACGCGCGGCCTCGATCTCCGTCGCCATGTCCGCGACGAGGAAGTTGACGCCCTGGTTCATCGCGATCGGCTGACCGAACTGGACGCGGGTCTTTGCGTACTCGACCGCGTAGTCGAACGCGGCCTGAGCGACGCCGACCGCGCCGGCTGCAGTACCCGGCCGAGTGAAATCGAGCGTCTTCATCGCGACCTTGAAGCCCTCGCCCTCCTCGCCGAGCCGGTATTCGACCGGCACTCGAACGTCCTGGAACGCAAGCGCCGAGGTGTCCGTCGCGCGCTGCCCCATCTTGTCGAGGTGCTTCTCGACCGTTACGCCGCCGAGCGAGGTCGGGACGACGAACGCGGAAAGCCCCTTGTGTCCTTTGCTCTTGTCCGTCGAGGCGAAGACGACGAGCCAGTCCGCGTGGCCGGCGTTCGTGATGAACATCTTCGAGCCGTTGATGACGTACTCGTCGCCCTCGCGGACGGCGGTCGTCTGGATTCCCGAGACATCCGACCCCGCATTCGGCTCGCTGAGGCCGAACGAGCAGAGAATCGGCTTCTCGACGAGCGGCGGCAGCCACTGCTGCTTCTGCTCCTCCGTCCCGGCGATCATCACCGGTGCCGATCCGAGCGTGTTGGCCACGATCGAGACCGCGATCCCGGCGCAGCCCCAGGACAGTTCCTCGCCGATCAGCATCCCGTCGAAGCCCGGCAGCCCAAGGCCGCCGTACTCCTCCGGTATGTGCGGATTCATCAGGCCGAGCTCGTGTGCCTTCTCGAGAATGTCCGCAGGATGGGTCGAGTTCTCGTCGTACTCGGCTGCCTTCGGACGAATCTCCTTCTCCGCGAAGTCGCGCGCGAGCTGCCTCAGCTCGCGCTGCTCGTCCGTGAGCGCAAAGGACACGCCCGTCGCCGCTCTCTCTTCGATCACTGCCATGTTCGCCTCGCCGGAGTTGACTGACTGTTCAGTCGGCAATCTAGCCCAGCAATCGCGCCGTAGACTGCCAGCCGATGGATTTCGAGCTCACAGACGAGCAGCGCCTGATCCAGGAGACGGTCCGGTCGTTCGTGGACGAGCAGGTGCTACCGAACGCCGTCGAGAACGACATCAACCACACCCTCGACCTGTCCGTGATCGAAGGGATGGCGGAGCTCGGCCTGCTCGGAATCGTACTTCCTGAGGAGTACGGCGGCGCCGGGCTCGACTTCGTCTCCGAGGCGCTGGCCTGTGAGGAGATCGAGCGCGGTGAAGCGGCGTTCCGCACGCTCATCTCCGTCCACGTCGGTCTGAACTCGCTCTCCCTGCTGCGCTACGGGACCGAGGAGCAGAAGCAGCGGTACCTCGCTCCTCAAGCGCGGGGGGAGAAGCTCGCGTGCTTCGGCCTCACCGAGCCGGCGGCCGGGTCGGACGTGGCCTCGATGCGCACGAGCGCCAAGCGCCAGGGCGACGTCTACGTGCTCAACGGCCAGAAGAACTGGATCTCGTACGCCTCGGTCGCGGATCACCAGCTCGTGTTCGCTAAGACCGACCCAGGTGCGAAGCACAAGGGCATCTCCGCGTTCATCGTCGAGCGCGGCTGGCCGGGTGTCTCGACCCAGGACACCGAGAACAAGCTCGGGATCTGGGCAGGGTCGACGGGCGAGCTCTTTTTCCACAACGTCGAGGTCCCCGCCGAGAACCTCGTCGGCGAGGAGGGTCAGGGCTTCGAGATCGCGATGTACGGCCTCGACCAGGGACGGTTCACCGTCGCCGCAGGGGCGTGCGGCGTCATTCGTGCATGTCTGGAGCGGTCAGCGGAATACGCCCGCGAGCGGGAGACGTTCGGCCAGCCGATCGGCCGCTACCAGTTCGTCCAGGACATGATCGCCGAGATGATCCTCGGCTACGAGACGTCGAAGCTCCTCGTCATGCAGGCGGCGTGGATGAAGAACGAGGGCAAGCGGAACACGCGCGAGACCTCGCTCGCGAAGTGGCATGCGACGGAGTCGGCGTTCCGGGCCGCGCACCTGGCGATCCAGGTGCACGGGGCGTACGGCTACTCCGCCGAGTACGGGATGGAGCGCTACTTCCGGAACGCGCGGGCGCCGATCATCTACGAGGGCACGACGCAGGTGCACAAGATGATGCAAGCCGAGCATGCGCTCGGCTACCGACGGCTGAACGGCCGCGACGGGGACGTCTCGCCGCTCTGCTCGTGGGCCCCGGCGCTGTCGCCGGCCCACCGCGCGGCCGGCCCCGTTCCGACCGGGGCCTAGCCGCGCAGAGAGCTGTCGTGTTTTAGGCGCCCCGCTCGATGGGGACGTCCACGAGGTTGCCCCACTCCGTCCACGAGCCGTCGTAGTTGCGGACGTTCTCGTAGCCGAGGAGCTCACGGAGGACGAACCACGTGTGCGCGCTGCGCTCGCCGATGCGGCAGTAGGCGACGACCTCGGTTTCCGGCGTAACTCCCTTCTGCCCGTAGATCTCCCGTAGTTCGTCGGCCGCCTTGAAAGTGCCGTCGTCGGCGACCGCCGTGGCCCACGGGATGGACTGGGCCGTCGGGATGTGGCCGCCCCGCTGCGCGCCCTCCTGCTCGTAACCGGGGGGAGCGATGAGCTCGCCGGCGTACTCGCCAGGGCTGCGGACGTCCACCAACGACCGGCCCTCGGCGCCTAACCACTCGCGAACCTGATCACGGTACGCCCGGATTGACTCGTCGCGCTCCTGCGCCGAGTAGCTCGCGCCAGCCGGTGACGGCACGTCGGTCGTGAACTCCCGACCCTCGTCGATCCACTTCTGCCGGCCGCCGTCCAGGATCCGCGCGTCCTGGTGGCCGTAGATCTTCAGGTACCAGTACGCGTACGCGGCGAACCAGTTGTTCTTGTCGCCGTAAAGGACGAGCGTCGTGTCGTTGCTGATCCCGAGCCGCCCCATCAGCTGCTCGAACGCCTCCTTCTCGACGAGATCCCGTTCGATGGGATCTTCGAGATCCTCCCGCCAGTGGAGCTTCGCCGCGCGGGGGATGTGGCCCTCTTCGTAGAGGTCCGGCTCCTCGTCGACCTCGGCGACGACGATGTTGTCGTCGTTCAGATGCTCGGCCAGCCAATCCGTGGTGACGAGCACCTCGTTCGCGTAGCCGTTTGTCGCCATGCTCCCTCCTTCCCTTCTCGGGGGATCCTCTCAACCCCAGAAACGCCCGGCGACGCTGATAGCTTCCTCGTCCCCGTGCGCCCGCTCGAGGGTGTCCTCGTCGTCGACCTGACCCGCTACTTGCCGGGGCCGTTCGCGAGCCGCGAGCTACTCGACCTCGGAGCGCGCGTCGTTCGGCTCGAGCCACCCGGCGGCGACCCGATGCGTGAGCTCGCGCCGGGCTGGTACGAGGCCCTCAACGCCGGCAAGGAGTCTGTGACGTGTGACCTGAAGACCGAGCCGGAACGCGGAAGGTCGCTGTGCGCGGAAGCCGACGTCGTCATGGAGGGCTTCCGCCCCGGCGTCGCCGAGCGGCTCGGCGTCGGGCCTGGAGACCTCCCCGAGACCGTCGTCTACTGCTCGATCACCGGCTTCGGGCTCGGCGGGCGGCACGAGCGACGCGCCGGACACGACCTCAACTACCTGGGCTGGGCCGGCCTGCTCGCCGACACTGCCCCGGCGCTGCCGCCGACCCAGATCGCCGATCTTGCCGCAGGATCGCTCATGGCGGTGGCCAGGATCGTCGCCGCACTACTCGAGCGCGAGAAGACGGGCAGAGGCACGCACGTCGTCGTTTCCATGACCCACGGCTCGCACCGCTTTGCGGCGCACCGACTCACGGGGGAGCCGATACCGAAGCTCCTGACCGGAGGGCTTGCGTGCTACGGCATCTACGAGACCGCCGACGGCCGCCACATCACCGTCGGAGCTCTCGAGGGCAAGTTCTTTGCCCGGCTCTGCGACCTCCTGGGCCTACCGGAGCTTGCTGCACGCCAGTTCGATCCCTCGGCGCAGGCCGAGATCGCAGGTGCGCTCGCGGGGGCCTTCGCCGCCAAGCCTCTGGCCGACTGGCTCGAGCTGTTCGACGGAGAGGACGTCTCGGTCGGCCCGGTCGCCACGCTCGCTGAGGCTGCCGCGGACTTCGGACAACGAGCATGAAGCCGGTCGCACTTGCCCTCGTCGCGCTCTCGCTTGCGGGCAGCGCTCTCGCAGCCGACCAGGCCCGACGCGCGCCCCTCGAAGGAATCGAGCCCGCGTGGTCTCCGGATGGACGTCGCCTGGCGTACGTGGCTCCGGCGAGAGGCGGAGCGACGGATCTCTTCGTAATCGACGCCGACGGCACCCATCGCGGCCGTCTGACCTGGACCGGCACGGCCGACGAGCTGGCTCCGACTGGTCGCCCGACGGGAAGCGCTTGGTCGTCGAGCGCGCCGGCGAGATCTATGTCTTGCGGGCCGACGCGTCGGCCGAACGGCGCCTCGTCGCGGGCTGGGAGCCCGGCCGGTCGCCCGGCGGAGACGGATCGCCTTCGTGCTGGACGACCGCCTGCACGTGATCCCCATCAAGGGAGGAAGCCCACGGCAACTGACCGCCGCACCGGGCCGTGAGAGCGCGCCCGCCTGGTCACCGAACGGACGCCGCATCGCGCTCGTCTCCGACGCGTCGGGCTTCCCGGACGTCTACGTGCTCGAGCTTCGCTCCGGCTCCGTCAGACGGCTGACGGCGGACCACGCGACCGAAGCCTCACCGTCCTTTACGGCGAATGGGCAGAACGTCGTCTACGTCAGCGACCGGGGTGGCGCCAAAGTGCTGTGGCGCGTCCGCGCGGCGGGCGGAACTCCGATCCGGGTTGCAGCCATTCGGTCCGCAGCGGACGCGGTCGTGCGCCCGGGGCGGCGCCGTGTCGAGCTCCTTCCCGACCTCGAGCAGCGTCCGCCCGCCGACCTCTCCGTGCGAACTCTCATGCGCGGTAACCTGCGGCACTTCCTCCTCGG
>JBKPGE010000116.1:0-2577 GCA_046729215.1 Actinomycetota bacterium
CCGCCTGCCTTCGGAGCGGCGTGTCCGAGGAATACTCGCTTCATGGCCAAGATCGAGCTGCACCGCGTGACGTTCATCGGACCGCTCATTCGCTCGTTCGGCGCTTTCTCCGTCCGCCGAGGAGAGTCCGACCGCGAGGCCGTCAGGCTCATGCGTCAGTGCGTGCAGGAGGGAGACGCCCTCGGGCTCTTCGCCGAAGGAACCCGACAGCGGAGCGGCGTCCCGGGCGAGGTCCTGCCGGGGGCCGCAATGGTGGGGCTGCAGGAGCGCGTGCCGATCGTTCCTGCCGCCATACACGGCACGCAGTTCTGGAAGCCCGGGAGCTTCGAGCCGATCACCGTCGCTTGGGGCCGGCCGCTGACCTTTGACGGGCTCCCGGCGAACGCCAAGGGGTACCGCGAGGCATCCGCGGAGATCCAGCGGGCGATCCACGGCCTCTGGCGCTTCCTCGTCGACGCGCACATGCTCGGCCGCCCACGCCATGCGACGCCACCGGCATGAGACGCCGCTCGCGGCGTCTCTTTCAGGCCGTGCGGGCTGTGCCCGTGCGGCCGTCTGAAATGACCGGTCGACACGTGGTATGGAACGCGGGGCGGTTGTGAGCGTCACTGACCACCCGCCGGAGCTCGCGGGCACGGCGGCGATCGTCGGGTTTCCGAACGTCGGAAAGTCAACGCTCGTCAACCGGCTGACGGCCACGCGTGCCGCTGTGGTCCACGAGACACCGGGAGTCACACGCGACCGCAAGGAGCTCGTCTGCGAGTGGCGGGGGAAGCGCTTCCTTCTCGTCGACACCGGCGGCGTCGACCTCGCAGACCGCTCGCCGATCACTCGCCAGGTCGCCGAGCAGGCGCGCGCCGCGATCGAGGAGGCCGACCTCGTCCTCTTCGTTGTCGACGCCAAGACCGGCGTCACGCCCGGCGACGAGGAGGTGGCCGATCTGCTGCGCCGGTCCGGCCGGCCGGTGCTCGTTCTCGCCAATAAGGTCGACGACCCCTCGCGCACCGACCAGATCCACGAGTTTCACCGACTCGGGCTGGGCGAGCCGATTGCGATCTCCGCCGTGCATGGTCACGGCACCGGTGACCTCCTGGACGCGATCCTGGAGCGCCTCCCCGGCCGGACATCTCGTCCGGAGATCCCCGAGGACGCGATCCGCGTCGCGATCCTCGGACGGCCGAACGTGGGCAAGTCGAGCCTCGTCAACGCGCTGGTAGGCCAGGACCGGGTGATCGTCTCCGAGGTGCCAGGGACAACGCGCGACTCGATCGACACCGTCATGCAGCGCGGCGACCGAACGTTCGTCTTCGTGGACACGGCCGGCCTCCGACGCAAGCGCCGTCAGCGCCAGGGCATCGCGTACTACTCGGAGCTCCGGGCGATCCAGGCCGCCGAGCGGGCCGACGTTGCGCTCGTCCTGGTCGATGCCAGCGAAGGACTGGTCGACCAGGACCTGGCCGTTGCCGACGTCGCTCGCAAGGCCCAGGACTCGACCCTCGTCGTTGCCTCGAAGTGGGACATCTCCACCGTCGGCATCGAGGATCTCCGCCCGCGACTGGCGGACCGGCTCAAGCAGCGGCCGCCGCTCGTCGCCGTTTCGGCGAAGACCGGCCGCGGCGTGGGGCGCCTGCTCGACCGAATCGAGGAGCTGTACGACAAGCACACGTCCCGCATAACCACGGGTGCGCTCAATCGCTTCCTGCGTGAGCTCCGCGAGATCCGGCAGCCGCCGTCGCGCAACGGCCGGCGCCTCAACTTGCTCTACGGGACGCAGACGCAGGTCCGCCCGCCGCGCTTCCGCTTCTTCGTCAACGACCCTGGCCTGATCACGCGCGACTATGGCTACTGGGTCGAGAACCAGCTGCGCGAGCGGTTCGACCTCGGAGGCGTCCCTGTCTCGATCGACTTCGTCCGCCGTTCGTGACTGTCAGAGGGTGCCCAGGGCCGCGCGCGCCCGTTCGATGAAGGCCGTTCTCGTCTCGCCTTCCTTGAGTCGCATCGACGGGCCGAACGTCAGGTCGCTGTCCTGTGGTCGCGGGATGAACCTTCCCTTCGGGAGAACCTTGTGGGCGCCGTGGATGCGAACGGGGACGAGGTCGACATCGGGGCGCTCGCGCGAGAGGTAGTAGAGGCCGCCGCGGAACTGCCCGATCGATTCGCCGGAGCCCCTCGTCCCTTCGGGGAACAGGATCAGCGAGTACTCGTCGCCAAGCCCTTCCAGCATCTCCTCGACGGCGTCGCGTCCTCGCCGATCGAAGCCGCTTCCGTTGCCGTCGAGGAGCGCCCGGTCGATGAGGACGGCATTGAAGACCTTCGTGACGTAGTAGCGGCGGAACCGGCTCCGTTCCCAGTAATCGCGCCCGGCGACCGGTCGCGTCTGTTCCCGCACCTGCCGCGGCAGTGAGGACCAGATCAGGATGAAATCAAGGTGGCTCGAGTGATTCGCGAAGAAGATGCGCTGACGGGCGTCGTCGATCCGCTCGAGGAAGCGAACGGACTTCCTCGTGATCGTCCGAGCGACGAGGACCATGAACCACGCGGCGGCTCGGCGCCGAAGCGTCCAGCCCGAGCCGCGCC
>JBKPGE010000117.1:0-3388 GCA_046729215.1 Actinomycetota bacterium
CCGGGATCGGAATTCGCCGCATCGACGCCGCTCCCTTCCGTCCCTCGTCGGGTCTAACGCGATTCGACGCTACTACGCCCTTTCGGGCGTGTCAATTTGCGTCTTGGGGCCTACGATCGATCGTCAGGCCACGGCTCGAGATCCTCAAAGAGCATGAACAGCATGTATTCGGAGGGATCGTCATAAGCCTCGCCAGTCGCATCCGTAACACGGAGGATCAACTCGTCAGCCACCGCGCAGAGGCTACTCGCCGGGGAACCTGCGACGGCTGAGGCCGTTGGCCCTCCGGCCGCCCGGGTCACCAACTGTTCGCGCACCCGTGGCGTGGCGAGGCAAGACATGGGAGCGGCTCGGCCGCTCGTGTGGAATTAGTCTCCGCAGCGGTGGAGCCGGGCGCTCCGGGTCGTTGAGGTTAGAAGCCGACCCGCGCACCGTCGCGCTGGGAGGCTGAGCCGATGCATGCGCAGGGAGCGCCCGATCTCGACCCTGTCACTCTGAACGCGTCCCGTTCGTCGTAAATCTGGAGTACCACATCTAAAGCCGGGAGGTGCGGACATGATCACGGGAGTCCATGCAGTGATCTTCACGACGGACGCGGAGCAGGATCGCGCGTTCTTCCGAGACGTGCTCGAGCTGCCGTTTGTCGACGGCGGCGAGGGGTGGCTGATCTTCGCTCTGCCGCCTGCCGAGGTGGCAGCCCACCCCGCGGACGAGAACGGCCGGCACGAGCTCTACCTCATGTGCGACGACGTCCATGCGACCGTCGCTGAGCTGCAGGCCAAAGGCGTCGACATCGCGCGGCCCGTCAGCGATGAGGGGTTCGGGCTCATGACGGCGATCCGGCTGCCGGGCGGCGGCGAGCTCGGGCTGTACGAGCCGCGGCACCCACACCCACCGGTGCTGGTCGTTGAGGACGTGGCCGAAAGTGCGTCTAGCGCCGAGCTCTGACGTTTCGTAGGTTCGAGAAGGGTCGGGCGGAGGAAGCGCCTGGCATTCGACCGCCGCCCGGCCCTGAGCCGAACCGACTACTCGGATTGAACCTGTCCAGTCGGCTAGTCGAAAACCGGTGGCAACCGGCTTACAGTGGATCGCCCGAGCTAAGAAGGGCGCCGACCGTCGATGTGCGGCAGCCGCACGGCATCCCTCAAGAGAGGAAGTGCGCGTGCGTAACCTATTACACCTGCGACACCGATCGCCGCCCCTGGAGGACGTGAGGGCAGACGAGGAAGCGACGAACTCACCGATCGTCGTGGAGGCGGACGAACTGTGCGAGCCGCCGACGGCCGAGGACTGGCTTGCCGCCGGCGCGTTCCTGTGCGAGGAGACTACGACGAAGGACGAGTCGCGCGGGCATATTGCGTGAACCTCGCGACGCCGTGTTTCCGCAGCGCGATAGCGCGGTCTCCGCATGCCGTCGGGCTAAAAAGGACGCGAGAGTCTCAGTAAGCGTCCCTCGAATGAGTGATTGACCAGGCGCCTTTACCGTCGTAGGTTTGGCTTCTTGCGGCAAACGACGCAGCGTCACGATTGGACGCTGCGTCTCTCGAAAGGAGACACTATGGCGGGGACAAAGTCCTTGCTCGCGGTTGCAGCTTGTGCGGCCGTGGTTGCGGCTGTGGGCGCTGGTTCCGCGTTGGCCGGCGAGGTCACCGGAAACGGCAAACTGACTCCGATAGGGGCTGCGCCGGACGCGGTTCCGCACGCCAGCTCGATCTGCTCGTTCTCTGGGCAGAATGATGGAGAGCCGCCGGTGGGGCGGACTGCCGAGCAGGTGCAGAACTGGGGGCAGACGACTAAGGAGGACAGGGATTCCCTCGCCACGATCGGCTTCCATCCTGGCGACTCGTGCAATGGCCACCGAGGCTTCTTTGCGGGCGGCTAGTAGCCTCGCATGACTCAGGGTTGGCCCCGGCGCTGGTTGTCGGGGCCAACCCGTCATCGACTCTCCGCGACAATCCTGCGGCTCACAGCCTGGGTGCTGAACCCCTGCGCTAGCCAAGAACGGTCGTAGACTCAGGACGTGGCCGCGCCAGGGCAGACGCTCAAGGCGCTCGTCCGAGACGAGCTGCGCGGCCCCGTCTCCGAGCTCGTCCGCCAGGTCGTCGTCGAGCTCGTCCACGAGGAACTGACCGCCGCCGCGCCGGTTGCGACTGAGGCCCCCCAGAGCACGAACGGGGCGACACCGTCGAGTAAGACCTGCCGGACCTGCGGGATCGAGAGCCCGCTGATCAATTCGCCCCAAACCGGCGCGTGTGCCGGCCCTGCCGGCGCCAGCAGAATCTGGCCTGGGAAGCGGAGCGCGTCGAACGCCGACGTGAGCAGCGCACACACGCGCCAGGCGACGACGACGAGGAGGGCCCCCGAGCCAGCACCACCACCGAGCCGCAGACCGTCTCCTCCGAGGCGTAACGGCTACAGGCTCGAAGCCGGGATCTACGGCCGGCTCCGTGACGAGCGCCGCGCGATGATCGAAGCCGCGCCGGCCACGACCGAAGAGCGTGACGGTCGCGTCTGGGTCATCAAGCGCCTACCGTCCGTCTCCGATTAGCCCGACCGTCGCGCTGCGCATAATGGGGTACGCCCGGAATCGCACCCTCGGTCGCGAGTCCTCTCCCACGGCTGGAAGCGGCGCTATGCGAGCACGCCCGCAGGAGCGCCGATCGGTTGATCTTGCTGCACGATCCCAGAGACAAGCCGAATAAGAAAGAAGCCGAAGCGCGGATTTTGGTAGTAGAGCTCGAGCACCTTCTCTTTCCCGATCGCATAGAGGCGGCAGTCGTCTTCGCAAACCGCGCTCACCGACCGGACGCCCTGCTCAGCGAATAAACCGACTTCTCCGAAGACTGCTCCGTTCGAGAGCTGTTTGCTGAGTTCGGGAAAGCGCACGCTTCCCTTTCCAATCAAGTACAGCCTGCTAGCGGGATCCCCCTTTCTGAAGATCGTTTCGCCCTTGCGATGTCTCTCGCTCGTCATGTACGGGAGCAGCGACTCGAACGCCTCGCTGCTGCTGGCCCGATTCACGTCTTCGATCAGCCGCTTGATCTGGCGCAGGCGAACGATGTTCAGCGGCAGCAACGCGGAATGCAAGACGAGGATGGGATAGACGCGGCCGAAGATCCCATAGTTAAGGCCAAGCAGCGCGTAGCTAATGAACGCGACGTTGCTTGTGATCGCGACGATCCTGAGCGGGATCATCGTCTTCATGAAGAACGACGAGAAGACAAGCACTGCGGCGACCCATGCGGCAATGACGATCGACACCGGGCACCTCGCTTCCGTGTTGACGTGGACGACGCCATCGCGATCTTGCCACTGCATCCGCGTCGATTGAAGGCCACGGCCGGAGCGCGAAACCCGATGGGCGCTAGCCCTTGGACGAACATGACAG
>JBKPGE010000118.1:0-16175 GCA_046729215.1 Actinomycetota bacterium
GACTCACTGACCGTGATCGCCCTCGAGCTGTTCGCTGGACGGATACCGGTGATCCACGACGTCCACGACCTGCAGAGCCTCCGGCGAACGCCCTACGAGAACGGTTTCCCGGAGCCGAGCGAGCCGCTCGCCCTGGAGCAACTGGCGGTGGGTCAATGCTCGGCGCTCGTGACGGTGTCGGAGGAGCTGATGGAGGAGATCCGCACCCGCTACCGCCCCAGTGCGCCGATGCTCGCCTTCCCAAACTACGCGCTGCGGCGCGACCTGCCGGTGGTGCTGCCGCCCGCCGACCGCCGGAACGGACATGTCCCGCGGCTCGTCTACCAGGGCACGCTCTCGACGAACGGCGGCCACTACGACCTGCGCGAGATCTTTCGCGCCATCGTCCGCGAAGGCGTCGCGCTCGACGTCTATCCGTCGCGCCCCGTGCCCGAGTACGCCGAGGTCGCCGGCGTCCAGATGCACCCGACTCTGCCGCCGTCACGGCTGCTCGCCGCGCTGCCGGGTTACGACTTCGGGTGGGCGGGTTTCAACGCCAATCTGAACGCGGCGCACCTCGACACGTGTCTCCCGAACAAAGCCTACGAGTACTTCGGCTGTGGCCTCCCAGTGCTGACGCTCCAGCACCGGGCGCTCTCGCGACTGGTCGGCGACGGGCTCGGCCTGAGTCTCGCGACGCTTGACGACCTCTGCGGACAGCTAGCCGCGTTGGACCTCGTCGAGGTCCGTCACCGCATCGCGGCAGCGCGGCTCGAGCTCACGGTCGAAGAGAACATCCACCAGCTCGTAGCCCTCTACGAGGCGGTCGCCTAGCCTCACGGAGACCTGGCTAAACTGATTCGCTTCTGCCGACGTAGCTCAGCTGGTAGAGCACTTCACTCGTAAGGATGTTTGGACTCAAGGATGTTTGGACTCGGGACGCGCGTTCCCTCGCGTCACCGGGGGGACACGAAATGCCTGCTCAGCCGCGAGTTCTGTAGCTCACGCCGATGCGCTCGGGGTACGCGAGTACCCGCGAGAGCCCGGCAGCATCGCCCCCAAATCGCCCCCGAAGGGGTCGGCCGAGCGGTCTCTACACTGGACCGCATGAGCGACGAACCGAGGGAAGAGCCCGAGCAGCCGAACGAGGACGAGGCCGAGGAGCCGAACGAGAAGGAGCCCGAGCGGTACGTCCCGTCGCTGCCGCCTGACATTCGGCGGTCTCTCGCTCAGTTTAACCGCGACTGGCCGAAGCTCTTCAGCGTCCTCAGCCCGAATTGGCAGAAGCAGTTCGCAGCGATCTCGCAGGAGAACACGGCGCGGATCGTCCGCGAGATGCAGAAGTCGATCGTGCCGCGTCTCGACGACCCCGGGTTCCTGCGCTCCCTCCGGCTGGCCGACGACGTTCAGGCGCAGTGGGCGAAGTCGCTGGCCGGCAGCAGTTCGCCCTTGCCGCAGATCAGTGAGGCCGTGAAGGCATGGCAGCGGAACTACGTGGACAACATTTCGGCGATGGTCGCGAAGGCGATCGCGCCCGTCGACTTCGGCTCCGGCCTCGGCGCGACGCTCAAGCGGTTCGCCGAGCGCGTCCGGGAATGGGAAGAGGCGCAGCGGGAGCTTCTCGCTCTGATCGCCCCTCGAGGCTGGCTCCTGTCGCCATCGCTCGCGATGGAGGCGCCGGTGAGGATGCTCGAGATCGCGAAGGAGGAGGGGGTGGATGCGCTCGAGGAGGAGCTGATCCGTCTCTACGACGCCGACCGGCTGGAGGAGATCATCGAGGGCTTCTACGACCGGCCTTCGTTCGAGCAGTGGCGCCCGCTGTGCGATGAGGCGATCGACGCCCACCGCCGGGGCAGCTACCGCCTCGCGATCCTGGCCTGGCTGCCTGCGATCGAGGGGATCATCCGGGAGGAATTCGGGCCGCGCGACGTGTTCACGATCGTCCGCCGGAAGAAGGGTCGGACCGTCAAGATCGCGATCGCGCCCGATGGCACCGCTGTGGACGCACTCCTCGACGCTCTGATCAAGGTCCTCGTCGCGGTGGGAAGCGATCCGAATCAGGCTTCGAAGAGCCCGGTTCTCCAGCGGCACGCAATCGAGCACGGCCATCGGCCGGACATCGGGGGCGAGAAGGACTCGATCCAGTGCGTCCTGATGCTCGAAGTGATCCACCTCTTCGTTCAGCTCGCGGACCAGCGGCGCGAGCAGGCCGCGTGACGAGGATCGGCTTCTTCGGAATCGCCGACTACGAGCTGAACGAGATCATCGACTTCTGGCCCAGCCGGGACGACGCGGAGCAGGCCCTCGCCGACGTGCTTCGAGATGAGCCCGAGTGGGTCGGCATGGTCGGCGTCGAGTCCGTCGAGATCGAGCTGAGCGCGAACTAGGCGTTCCCCCTCATTCCCATCGCGGGAGCGAGAAGACCCAGCGCAGCACCAGCGCGTCTACGACTTCCCATAGGCTCATGCCGCGTCTCTCTTTCAGCGACCTAAAGTCGTTAGCTTCCCGTGGATGGCGTCACCGATGCGAGCGGTCACCTTCATCGGCATCGACCGCGGAATGCAGCGCAGTTTTCCAACGCGGAGCATCTGGCAAGGCGCATCGGCGTCTCGTTTCCGATGAGCTCTATAAGCGGTTTGCCTGGAGAACCTGTACGGAAGCCTGCGCAGCCAGCGGCTGGTTTGATCGCCCGCTACGTGGCGGTCGCGCCAGTGCCCGGTTCTTCGTGACTCAGGGCGCCAGCCCCGGGAGGAGCAACGGCTCTAGTGCGCAAACGGGGCCAGCGCGGCAGCCACTTCGGCGCGGAGGGCTGCCGCCTCATAGTGAACCGGCCGCTTAGCCGATCCGGGTCCTCGATCCGGCAAACGGGCTCTCAGCGCCTTCATAAGCTCCGCAAACGTCGCGCGCTCGTGATTCCGGGAGCGGGAGTCAGGCGGCAACGACCTAAGCCAGTCCAGAAGCGCTTGGCGGACAGCAAGTGGACGCAATGTGGGCCGCTCGAGCATCTGCCACACGTTGCGGATCGACCCCCCAAATGTTTCGGCGGCGTCGTCGAAGTCTTGCTCGGCGAGCCAGAGTGCCATCTGAAAGTAGTCGAGCTTTCCCCCTTCGCGACGCGGCTCTTGAAGTCGAGTCGGACGGAGCTGTGCCCACCGATCATCAGTCGACCCGTCAGAACGGGCGCCAAGCCGGCACTTACGCGCCAAGGCTCGCCAGAGCAGCCGCGGCTCTTCGTTCCGCATCGCTGGCGCTTCTAGCACGCTAGACGCGCGTAGGTGGTGGCCGATCGCCCAGGCCCGTAGAAACTCGGCTGGCACACCTTTGCCGACCCGAGAGGCTTCCACGTCGACCCGCTCGAGAGCGCCATCGAGGACGCGATCGAGCGCCTCGTCTAACTCGACCGGCTTGCCACGTCGGGGCCGCTGACCTCGCGCGACATCCCGGACACCTGCGTCGTGCCGTGGGCCTCGACCGGGTGGACGAACAACCGCAACGTCACCCAGATGCTGGAGTTTCTGATGACGCGTGGCGAGGTCGCGATCGCCGGGCGCGTCGGTCGGGAACGGCTCTGGGACCTGCCCGAGCGCGTCTACCCGGCCGACGTCGTCGTCCCCTCGGTCGAGGAGGCTGAGCGCAGAAAGAACGAGCGGCGGCTCGCCTCGCTCGGCATCGCCCGGCAGAAGACGAGGGCGATGCCGATGGAGCCGACCAACGTCGGCGAGGCCGGCGAGCCGGCTGTGGTCGATGGGGTGAAGGGCGAGTGGCGCGTCGATCCAGCGGCGCTCGTCGATGACTTCAAAGGGCGTACGGCGCTGCTGTCGCCCTTCGACCGGCTCGTCCACGACCGCGTTCGCACCCAGGAGCTCTTCGACTTCGAGTACACCCTCGAGATGTACAAGCCCGCAGCCAAGCGCCGCTGGGGCTACTTCGCCCTTCCGATCCTCCACGACGACCGGCTGGTGGGGAAGCTCGACGCAGCGGCCGACCGCAAGGCCTCGGTGTTGCGCGTGAACGCGATCCACGAGGACGTGAAGTTCACGCGCGCAATGACCAAGGGCGTGCAGGCCGAGTTGGAGGATTTGGCCGCGTGGCTCCGGGTGGCTGCGGTCGAGCCGGGCTAGTTAGTCCGCGGCTAGGAACATCGTCAGGCGCTCGTCTCCGCCACGCTAGCTGGGACCACGGCGGCGAGCGGCCGGCGCGCGCGCAACGTGAGCAGAAGCGATCCACCCAGTCCGAGCGCGGCCGCGGTGAGCGCCGCGCTGGTTAGCAGGAGCCCGGACGCAAGCGCGAAATTGACCGCGGCGCCCTTCGAAACGCCGAGCGCGAACAACGCCCCGGCCGTCGTGCCCATGCCGGCGACGGCCCCACCGGCCGTGAGCGGAAGGATTGCCGTCGCGGCGCTCATGCAGAGGACGACCAGCGCGAGAGTCGGCGAGAACCGGACGCCGAGGGCGCTCAGCAAGAGCGCGCTGCCGAGTGCGCGTGACGTCCAGCAGCCCAACAGGAGGAAACCAGCGACGAGCGTCTCCCGAGAGAACCGCGTGCTGTCCGCGACACGCCGGTAGATGGTGTGGAGGCGAGGCGAGCGTCCGACGAGCGGGAGGCGTGCCACCCGTTGTCCTAGCGTGATGATCCCGATACAGCCGATGCAGAACAGGACGACGACGATCAGCGGCGCTCGAAGGACTGGGCCGGAGGTCGCGAGGGCCGAGACAGCCAGCGGGAGCATCGCCACTGCGTCGATCATGCCCAGCGCAACGATCGAGACGGCAATCGTCTCGAGCCCCAGCCTCACCCCTCCGAGCCGGCGCAGGGTGGAGATCTTCACGACGTAATCGAGCCGGAAGGGTAGGACTACTCCGCTGGCCGCGGCCGCCCCGCAGGCGGCGAGACAACGGGCGCGGTCGGGGCGCTCGCTCCTCGGGAACAGCAGCTGCCATCCGAACGCGCGAAAGCCAAAGCTGGCGAGATAGGAGCATCCGACGAGGAAGACCAGGGGAGCGTATGCGCCCTCCAGAGGCCAACTTGCGTCGCTCAGCTGTCGAGCGACGAGGACGCACGCGCCAAGCGAGAGAAGACTGCCTGCGAGCCCACCGAGGAGCCTCCGACGATGCGAATTGTGGAGGAGACCGCGCCACGGTGGGGTACGCCTGTTCACCGCGACCGCGGGACGGACTGCGACGGTTTCGATCAAGAGACACTCGCGATCATGCGGCTTCCGTGCGAGATGCTCGGCGCGAAGCCGGCGGATCCGTACGCCTCGTAAGCCTTGAGCACCTCGAGATCGTGGCGGCGCCGGCCAGGGAAGTAGCGTGTCGAGAACGCGTACCACTCGAGCCCGGCGGGAAGTTGTTCGCGGCGATTCGCCTCGAGGTCCAGCTCGTCGGTCATCGAGTAACTGCCTCCCTCGTTCTCCCACCTGCGAATAGCGTCGCCGGCCAGGCGGATCATCGGGGCGCGCTCGACTTCGCGGTCGCGCGGGCTCAGGCCGTTGGCGTGCCAGCGCGGGTCGAAGTGCCCGTGTCTGCGGGACGATTCGATCATCGAGGCGGCGAGGTTCTGCCGGCTCCATCGGAGGCCGGCGTATGAGGTGCAAGCCTCACGTTCGCCGCCACAGTCGGATCCCGGTGGCGTGCGACGCCGCAGACGGGGCAGCGCTTGAGGTGTGCGGAGTTCAGCTGGTAGGGGCCGAGCGGCTTCCGGCAGTTGCAGTGCCACACCCCAGGCTTTTCTCTCATTCGGCGCCTTGGCTGGACGTTCGAGTTGAACAGTGGAGTGAGCTCGGTCATTCTGCTCGCCCGCTTGGGGTTGTCATGCGACCATCGTGTAAGAGCGATCTCCGATCGACAGCTTCGCCGAACCGACGCCAGCAGCTGCCAGCCACGAATCGACCGTGTCGATGACCTGGACGACTGCGCGCGACTCCCACTCCGAGCGAACGCGGACTTCGTTGCACGCTTCGTCGAATGAGACGGACGACCGGTCGAATAGTCCTGCCAGGCGCCGTACGAGCCCGTGTGCGCCCGTGGCTTCTTCAACGGCAACGCGAATCTCTACCATCAGGTCCTCCTGGCTCGAAGGCTTCATCGCCGACCGAGGCGTTTGAGGTCGGCCAGGTGCTGCTCCAACCCGCTTTGCTGAGGGAGGACCTTTCGCGGGCCGCTCGCTATGCCCCGCGTGATGGTTCGCTACGCCGATCGCTAAGGCGTTGCAACCGAAAGTCTAACACCGACTTGCTCATCACGCGTTCTGAGAGCGCGAGCGGTCCCCGACTAAGCTGGCCGCCGCTCGGAAGGCACCTGTGGTTGAGGGGGCGGCGGCAACAGCAGGAGATGGCTGTCGACGATCGCCTGGGCAATGTCGACCAGTTTGTGGCCGTTGTGTCGCGAGTGGTCACGCAGCATTTCGAACGCTCGGTCGGCGTCGATTGCGTGGCGGGCCATCAGGATCCCCTTGGCCTGCTCAATCGTGGCCCGGCGCCCGAACGCGCCCTGCAGGCGGTGGTACTCGGCGAAGCGCTGCAGCGTGATGTCGATTGCGCTCTGCAACTCATCCGGACTGTCGTCGATGATGTAGGCGAAGACGCCGCGCTTGGCGGCCTCGTGGACGTAGGCGGGATCCTTGGCCGAGAGGAGCGCAATCACCGGGCAGGAAGCCTCGCGGACGATCTCCGAGATCAGCTCGAGCGCATGTTCGGAGTGCAAGCCGAGCCCCACCAGAGCGACGTCGGGCCGCTCTCTCGCGGTCACCGCCCCGACCTCCTTCACGTAGATCTCCCGCGCAATCACCTCGTGCCCGAGCCCGGCCACGACCTGTGCAAGCAACTCGAGCCGCTCCCGCTTCTCGTTCGCGATCAGGACACGCAGGTGGCGGGTCTCCGTCTCAGTCATCGCTAGCCTAATTTAGCGCGGTGATGCCGGCGAGCAGTCGCGTTAGGTTAGGCGAGATGGGTCAGGGTTGGCAATCGCCGCTGAACTTGAATTCATTGCTGGCTGCGGTCGAGGCGGCCCCGCCGGTCGCGGCGGTCGATGTGCTCGCCGCCGCGCTGGCGGAAGCGATCGGTGCCCGCGAGGTCAGCTTCCTGATCGCCGACTTCAGTGGGCGGTCGCTGGTCCGGCTGGGCCACGCAGGCGGGAAAGGGGGCATGCGGCTGCAGGGGAGGGAGACTGCGGAGCGGGTGCCGTTGGTTGGGACGCCGCACGGGCGGGCGCTGGCCTCCCAGGCCGTCGAGGTGATCGTCGAGGATGGCGGCGCTCGGTTATTCGCGCCGGTGACCAGCCGCGGTGAAGCGGTCGGTGTTCTGGAGTTGGGGCTGGAGGATTTCCCGGTGGAGCAGACGGTGGCCGATGTGGCTCTGGCGGCGCACTTCCTTGCGTACGTGGTCATTGCGAACCGCCGGTACACGGATCTCTTCGAGTGGGGACAGCGCTCGGTTCCGTTGTCGTTGGCGGCGGAGATCCAGCATCGGTTGTTGCCTGGGGCCTTTACGTGCGAGGCCGGGCAGTTCACCCTCGCCGCCTGGCTGCAGCCGGCGGGTGAGATCGGCGGTGACACCTTCGATTTCTCCCTCGAGCGAGAGACATTGCATGTCTCGATGACCGACGCGATGGGCCACACGATGGACGCCGCCCTGTTGGCCACTGTGTTGGTCGGGGCTCTGCGCAACGCCCGCCGGCGGGGGGTTGAGCTGGCCGAGCAGGCGCGGCTGGCGAATGATGCGCTGGCCGAGCAGGCGGTCGAAGGCCAGTTCGTTACCGGTCTGCTCGTGCGGATTGACCTGGCGACTGCAACGGCGGGCATCGTCAACGCCGGCCATCCGCCTCCGCTCCGGCTGCGAGCCGGGCAGGTCGAGCACGTTCGTTTGGAGGCTGACCGCCCGTTCGGCCTGCAGCCCGGACGCGGCCACCGGGTGCAGGCTCTGCAACTGGACGTGGGCGACCGGCTGATGCTCGTCACCGACGGCATGCTTGAGCGCGACGCCGCTCGCATGAACATCGCTGCCATCCTGACCGCAAGCATGAGCATGCACGCCCGCGAGGCCGTACAGCACCTCACCGAGGCGGCCCTCCAGGCAAGCGACGGTCAGCTACGCGACGACGCCACGGCGCTGTGTCTCGATTGGCATGGCGGCCCTCCCCGCGAGCGCGACGCAACTTCGGGAGCCAACCGCGAGGCGCGAGCCCAACAAACGGTTGGACTGGGCGAGACGGATTGAACGTGAGGATTCAGTCAGGCTTGCTCGTGTCGTCCCGAGCCCCGTCCGTCTCCGGCTCCTCGGCTGTGCGCTCGGCCCTGTAGCGCTCGGCGTAGTCACGGCCCCGCTCTGCCTGCTCGTGCTCCCGCTCAGCAGAGCGCTCTGCGTCCTTGCGCCCTCGCGCTGCCTGCTTGCGCTCGCGCTCACGCCTCTGTTTGTACTGGTAGTAGCTGTCGGGCCCGTGGGATCGGAAACGCTCGCGCACGTGGCTGACGACCTTCCTCAACTTGTCCCCTGCACCCATTGTCCCTCCTCAGAGAGACGCGCCACACCGCGCTCGGCGGATACTCGCAAATTCCAGAGAGGACGGCGCCTTCCAGGGAAATCCCGCCGATAGACTCGCGGCCGTGGTCCTTGCCGCCTCTACCGTCGCGATCGTCGCCATCGCCGTCGCCGTCATCGTCGTGATGGTCGGACTCGTCTACGTCGTGTGGAGCGCCGGACGTAGTCGCAGGGGTCCGCAAGGCCCACCCGGCCCGCCTGGCCCGCCTGCTCGCTAGAAAGATGATCGACTCGGGAGTCGGCTTCGGCGGTGGTCGCGCCCGAGGCGACGACGTTCGCTACCTCCCGTAGCGCCGCCGGCCCTGGATCAGCGCGTGGTTGAGCATCGCTTCGTCGTCGTCTTCGCGCGCGACGACGACGACCTTGTTCCAGACGCCCGGATAGACAACTCGTTCGCTGTACATCTGCGTCCGAAAGCGTTCCCTGTAGACCCTGGGAAGCGGGTCGCCGGCGCCGTACATACGCCGACCACCGTCGCTCCCACGGATGACTGCGACAAGCTCGCGTGTCTTCTCGTAGTCGTCAGCAGCGACGTACTCCGCCAGCGGTCGCTGGGGGGATCCACTGCTGAGGAAGGCGACGACGTACTTTCGGTCGCGCCCCCACTTGTTCTTGCGGATCGTCTCACCAAGACCGATGTGAACCGCGCCTTCTGCGCGCGTCGTGCCGATGAAGACGCGGTAGCGCGCGTAGCGCTCACGCGCCCCCGGCCACTGATACGACTCGCCCTCCCGCTCCCGCACGAGCCGCCAATCCTCGGCGAGGTCGGCGTTCGACCCGCGGGCAGGAGCGGCGCGTTGGCCAGATGCGCCATCGGCGTCAACAGGCTTGATCGTCGGATTGTGAAAGCCCGCATGTGCAAGCTGAATCAGAAGCGGGCCGAGCTCCTGATCCGGAACGCGCTCGAGGGTCACGGAGAAAGGCACATCGCCTCGATTATTACATAGATAACGTAGAAAAACGTATCACCATCAAATCACGTTCTCAAGAAGTCTGCTACAGTACGTGTTGCGCGAAGACCCAGACGGAAGCCGTCGAGGCTCCGAGGCTTGTCCTCTTTCGACTGTCACACCGGGCCCAAGCGCTTCAAGGAGAGCTCAACCGGCAGGTTCTTCAGCCTGAATCGTGACAGTTAGGAGCAACAAATGCATGCCACCATCCGACGGTACGAGGGCATCGACCAGGGCCGCACGGAGGAGCTGACCAAGAAGGTCGGCGAGAGCCTTCTGCCGCGTCTGAGCAAGATGCCAGGCTTCAAGAGTTACCACCTCATCGAGGCCGACAACGGCGTCATGAGCTCCATCGACTTTTTCGACACGTCGGTGGAGGCCGACGAGTCGAACCGCGTCGCAGCCACCTGGGTGCGCGAGGAGAAGCTCGAGACGGCGCTTCCCAATCCGCCCAAGGTCACGGGCGGCGAAGTGATCGTGGAGAAATCGAACGGACTCGTCCGGGTCTAATACCCTCGAGGACGTTCGCTGGAGGAGAAGGCCCGCAATTGGTGGGCCTTTTTCTTTGGACCGGCCGGGGCCGTCATGGGCACGGCGGCGAGCCGAGCGCATGCCAATATCTCCTTACCGAACGGAGAAGGGACGAGCGCGTGGCCAGAGTCGAGATCGGAGGTAGGCGAGAAGGTCAGGAGGTGTGGGCGAGGTGGATAGACGGGACCGTGCAAGGCGACAGGGAATTCCTCAAGGTCGCCGGCCTCGATCCGGACACGCGCTTTGAGGATCCGCACGCGTTCGTGGAGCTCATCCAGGGGCTCCTGGACTGTTGGAGATGCCCCTTAGGAACCACAGGCACTTAAGTCTTAGAACTTAAGGGCTATGCATCCCTAGTACTAATAACTATTAAGTCAGGACTGCGAACGGCTGCGTTCGCTCAAGATCCTGGCCGCGCTGAACTGACAGGTTCCCTCGGAGCTAGCCGTCCATCGCTAGTAACCGGGGCCCTTCCACCGCGTGCGGCGTTCCCGCGGTCATCCGCGGAACCCACGGATCACCCACGGATCATCCGCGGAGGGCAAATGCCCTTCGCGCCACCTAGAGAGAGGAGACCATGCACTTCCACACGCGCCTCGGCGGCAAGCCGCAGTCCGAGGACGCCGCTCAGAAACTTGCAACGCTCCTGGACCGCACGGGCTGGGTCGGAGACCCGGCAAACGGGCAGTACAGGATCTCCATCGTCAGCGAGCGCGAGGAGACGCTCGAGGAGGCACGCGAGTGTCTCGCGGCCATCGGGATCTCCGCCAAGATCGCCCGGCGAAGCAACGGCCCCAGCATCGTCACCTTCACGGGCCGGGACAACTTCCAGCGACTAGACGCTGCCCTAAGCGACAAGCTCGCAGACGCGAGCAAGCGCGAGCGACTCGAGGTGCTTGCGAACGTTGGATCTCAGGGAGGCACGCGCGTCTCCGCGGAGATTCGGCAGCGCATCGTGTCCTTGCGCCACCGAGGGCTGAGCGTCGGGCAGATCGTTGAAGCCCTGGTCGCTGACGGCGTGCCCACCGTCCGCGGCGGGCGCTGGAGCAAATCGACCGTGCATCGCGTCGTGAAGGCGCTTCGCGCGAGATTGCTAAGGACCTACGATGAGCACCGGGTTCGCGGTCACGACGGAGCCGACGAGCCCGAAGCCAGATCAGAATGAGTTCATGACCGTCGCCGAGATCGCCGGCATGGTGAAGCTCCACGAGAAAGTGATTCGTCGCGCGTACGAGTCTGGGGAGCTGCGCGCCTATAAGCCTCGCGGCCGTATCCGCATCAGGCGATCCGACGTGGAGGCGTGGATCGAGGCCAACCAGGTACAGCCCTACCCCGTCCAGGAGCTGGAACCGTGAGCCTCGAGCGAGTCGAGCGTAAGCGGTCGCGGCCCGTGTGGCGTGTGCGCTGGTACGACGATCGGGGTCAGCGCAAAGCCAAGACCTTCCCGCGCAAGGAAGACGCTGAGGCGTACGAGGCGAAGGTCAAGCTGGCCAAGCGGAAGGGGGAGCTGGAAGACCTCGACGCTGGCCGGCAATCATTGGAGGACTTCGCTGAGGAGTGGTTCCGCAACTACGCCGATCCACGCCTGGCCGCCACAACGCTCGAGCACTACCGGGGTCTCCGCGACCGCTACATCATCCCCCGCCTGGGGAAGCTCCAACTGCGGCGGCTGAAGCCCGAAACGATCCAGCGGTTCCAGACCGATCTCGCAAGCGAAGGGGTCGGCCAAGAGACAATCCGGAAGACCCTTGTCCTGCTCCAGGGCATGTTGGAGCGGGCCGTGGAATGGGGCCGGATCCAGGCCAACCCGGCGCGCGTCATCAAGAAGCCAAGGGCCAGCCGGTCGCGCGCGGTCGAGCCCATGTCGCCGGAGACTGTCGAAGCACTGCGAGGGCGGCTAAGGCAGCGCGACGCTGTACTCGTGAGTGTCCTCGCCTACGGCGGCCTCCGACCTGGCGAAGCCCTCGCGTTGACGTGGGCGGACGTGCGCGGACAGACCATCGTAGTTGACAAGGCCCTCGCGCTCGGGGAGACGAAGGAGACCAAGACTCGGCGGAACCGAACCGTGCGACTCCTGAAGCCACTCGCATCCGACCTCGCCGCATGGCGCATGGCCTGTGGCCGACCCCCGGACTCCGAGCACGTCTTTCCCATGAAGAGCGGGGGACTCTGGACTGACAGCGCCTACCGCAACTGGCGGACGAAGGTCTACGTCCCTGCGGCGAAGGCGGTGGGTATCAAGAGCCCTCGCCTGTATGACATCCGGCACAGCGCGGCGTCGTTGATGTTCGCCGAGGGTCGGAACCCCGCCGAGATCGCTGAGCACATGGGCCACTCGATCCAGACCCTGCTCGGTACGTACACGCACGTGATCGAAGAACTACGAGGCAAACCGACGAAGACAGCGGACGACCTTGTCCGGAAGGCCCGCGAGGGCCGCGCGGCCGCGGCCTCCGAGGGGTAGCGCGTGAGCCGGGCCGGCTAGACTAGGTGCGGATGTTCTACGCGCGTTTGACAGCCTCGAACTCTGCACCGTCGCCCCCGAATCGCCCCCGCCACGCATCACCCCCCAAAGGTCGAGGCGCGGAAAGCACGTAGCACAGCCATTTCGCCGACGTAGCTCAGCTGGTAGAGCACTTCACTCGTAATGAAGGGGTCCCCGGTTCGAGTCCGGGCGTCGGCTCTCGAAGAACTCGCTGGAAACGGCGAGTTTTTTCGTGGCCGCGATTCCAGCCGCCGAAGTGCCGTGTCTACAAAATCGGCGTTTGTGTCTACAGCGCCGCGTGTGCGATGCTGGGTGAGCCGTCCGGTCCCGGACAGGAGGACTGGATGACCTTCACCGTGAGGCTCGAGCAGGCCGACGGGACGCCGGCCGAGCCCTCGTCGATCGAGAGCACCGTGACGAACTGGCGGGCCGGTGACACGATCCCGCTCGGCCGGGATCGGACACTGCGCGTCGTCGGCATCGCCGCCACGAACGAGGACGAGTCGCCCGTCCTGATCGTTGAGGACGTGTCCTAAAGAGCATCTAGCGGCGGGGTATGCCAAAGGATCGGAGTGGTTGCGTTGTTCGCGCTACCGGGCGAAGATCGCCTCGGTGCCTGTCGTCGTAAGCGTGATCGGGTTGGGAGTTGCGTTCGTGGCGGCCGTCGCTGGTGTCGGCTCGCTCGGCCTTGGTGAGCTGGAAGTAATCAGCGATGACGCCGCCGCAAGCCTGGGCGTTACGAGCATTCTCTGTTCTCTGATTGCGATTCCGATTGGAGTCGTAGGCTGGCGATGGGCAGAGAGACGCCGGCAGCAATCCGTCTTGGGCCAGGCTGCAGCGTTCATTGGTGGTGCGACGTTCGCGGCTTGGTTCGTCTTGCTTGTCTACGCCTTGAGCCAAGACACGCCTTAGCCAGGCGTCTTGGCGCGTCGTCTCGACGACGCCGACCCAGGCGCTCGTCGTTGAGGACGTGGCCGAAGCGCGTCTAGCGCCGAGCTCTGACCTTTCGTAGGTTTGAGAAGGGGCGGGTGGAGGAAGCGCCTGGCGCTCAACCGCCGTCCGGCCCTCTACCCCGCGGTCGCAGCCCGCCGCCGGTAGCCGGGCTGCCGGCAGGCGTTCGAGCAGTACTGCCGCTCGCGCAGGCCCGGAATCACGAGCTCGCCGCACTCGGGACAGGCGGCCGCAGTGTCGTAACGGCGGCGGCGCTCCGCTGCTTCGGCTAGTCCGGTCTCCACGCCGGCGGGCGTGGCAAGCGGCGCAGATGTAGTCGGCTCCGTGGAAAACGGCCACGACGGGGACGCTACCGACGCGATCGCAGCGTTACGGCTCAAGTTTCGGTGCAAACCCGTGACTGGCCGTCATGCGGCCGAGCGCCCGCGAAAAAACCCCGTTTTTTCGGCGGCAGCTTCGAAATGAGTCCCAGTCACGAATTCGGAGAGACAATTCGGGCGCGGTCGAAGTCCGCGGCCCATCCCACGCCCACTCGAGCCTAGGACGTCGGCGCCGGCGCGCCTAGGTGGCCGTTCCGGCCAGGGGCGTGCCGTGAGAGGATCGCCACGAAGTCGGGCGGCGCCGCGTGACCGGCCCGCCCACGACCGAGGAGGAAGCCCTCGATGGCAGCCAACGCAAGCGCCGCCCCGATCGGGGGACCTTGGTGACGACGCGCGACGGCTCCGTTCTGGTCTGCGTCGAGTGCGGCCGCGAGCAGGCCGCCGACGAGCGCGGCTTTGTCGTCCCGACGTGAACCTGACGGTACGCCGCGGCGCATTCGCAGGGGCGCTCGCACCGCTCCTCTTCCTCAGCGTGACCGTCGCCGCCAGCTGGCACGAGAAAGACTTCATGGAGCGGCTCGGTTGGCCATGGCCGAGCGGCCTCTCGCTCGGCCCGGACGGCTGGCTCCAGATCGCAAATTTTCTCGTCTTCGGGCTCCTACTCTTGGCATTTGCGACGGCCGTGAACCGCGACGCGGAAAACATGCGGATGAAGCTCGCCGCCGCCCTCTTCGCCCTCGCAGGCGTCGGGGCGCTTCTGCTCGGATTCAAGGAAGACTCGCCGGGAGCCGACGTCACCTGGCACGGAGCACTCCACTATGGCGGGTACCTCCTCGCCGTTGGGAGCGTCGTCATCGGCTACGTCTTCTTCTGGTTCGGGATGCGGCGTGACCTCGACTGGCCACGAACGCGCCCGCACTCCCTCTACGCACTCGTCTTGTTCCTGCCGGCGTTCGTGCTTCCGGACACACAGGTGCTCGGGGACTACGTCTTCCTCGCGGTTGTCTTCTCACCACTCGCCGCCTTCGCGATGCGGCTGTTCGTCGCGCGGGCTGCGCCGCGATGAGAGGTGGCGCTACCTGACCGATGACGAGGACGAATGCATGGGATCGGATCAGCGGGTCGTGGAAGTTGGGCCGTGGGGCGGATGATCGATGCGAGATACGTCTCACGCGAGACACCCCACTTCCTTGAAACGCTGGCTTGGACGACCGGTGCCGATTTGGCCGCGGCCGAGGAAAGCGCTCGGGCGTCCGGCTCGCCGCCCGGCTCCGGTCAGTTCCTCGGGGGAGATTCATCGAGGGGGTGTCCGCTGCCCGCGGGCCTGCTGGTCGAAGCGCCTATGCCCCGAAGACGATCCAGGCTCTCCTGCCTCGGACCACGAAGAGCGTGAAGGTCTGGCAGCAGACGGTACTGAGGCTGTCGTAGAACGTCACCGCTGAACTCGCGAGCGCAGCCTTTCCGCAGCGTTTCTTCGCACGAACCGCGAGCACCCGCCGGCCCGGGAGATTGAGAGAGTTTTCGCCGACGTACATGACGAGGCCCTGAACCGGCGTGTTCCAGCGTGTCCGGCGTACCGCTTGCCCCTGGTAGTGGGTCACCTCGCGGTGATTGACGCGCCGGGCGACTGCGATCACCTGGTCAGCGGTGACGTAGGACTGGCCAAGATGGTCGCTTGCGCGAGGGCAGCGGACCAGGACTGGAATGGTCGCTGAATCGGCGGAGGCGGCTCGGTCAGAGAAGCCTTTCGCGGTAATCACGGCCAAGACAGAAGCCGCCAGGGCCACGGCGACGGAGCTCCCAATGGCAACGGTTCGCCGCATGCGTTGAGTGTGACGTAGGAGCTGGCGGAGGGGCGTGTGCCGCGGAACGAAGCTAGTCGGCTCGGACGGTCGAACTCGTCGAGCGCGACGGTCGCCTCTGGACGCTCCGGCGGCTACCGTCGGCGTGAAGGAATGAGCGACCGACGCTACTCGACGGCAAGATGGCAGCGGCTCCGCAAGGCCGTGCTCGCCCACTACGGCCACGTGTGCCAGATCCAGGGCCCGCGCTGCGCCGGCTACGCATCAACCGTTCATCACCTGGTGCCGAGCTCGAGCAGACCGCCGAGAACACGTAGTCCCGGTGACTGCTCGCTGTGCGTCCGCAGTCACTCAGGGGCTACTCGCTCGCCTGCGCCAGTGTTGCGCTATGACGCCCGAGGGCGTCCAGTCCCGAGGCGTCCGCAGGTCAACTCGAGGCGAAGTCTTCGGGACTCCCGAACCCGTTACTTCACGTTAACCGTGAAGCACTCACTCGTGAGAACCGTTCCGTCCGTCCCAACGACTCGGAAGCTCACGTCAAATTCCGCTCCCTCCACGAACAGGGGAAAAGTAGGTGGGCCCCGCAGCACCTCGTAGTGGGCCGCGCCCGCTCCCCCAGCC
>JBKPGE010000119.1:0-8306 GCA_046729215.1 Actinomycetota bacterium
GGTTCATAACCGTCCTGGCTCCGCGGGTCGAACGGGTGTACGAGTTGTTAGTGCGGCGAACGCGGGTCAAGCGCTGGACTTATCCAGGAGCTGCAAGAGCTCGTGAGCCGCAAGTTCGATCTCTTTGTGCCGCCACTCCGCTGCCCGGTAGTGGCAGGCGATCAGACCAGTGCGATGCAGGCGGCGGAAGTCTCCATACACGAACGCATAGCGCGCTTTCGTCTCGTCTGAAGCGCCCTCCGTCAGGCCAAGATGCCATTCGGGCGTACTCGGCCCACGAGTGTGAGTCGAGAAACGCGTTCTCGTCGTCGGCTTTGGGCTGGACGTTTCCCCAGTCGCTCCCGAGGACGTATTGGCGCCGTCGAATCAGGCGACGTGCCCGGGCTACCGCTGCCTCATTCACGGCGTAGGAGGGCATCAACGGATTCTGACCGAGAGCAGGGCGGTCCAGAACTCGACACCGTCGAGCCTCCGTTTGTAAGGCTGCTCTCTTACCGTCTCTCGAGGAAGGGAGGGCTCTCATGAGTCATCACGGGCAGCGATCCGGCCGCCTCGTGCTGGCGGTCGTCCTCGCCATCGGCGTCGCGCTCTCAGGCGCGGCCGCTGCAGGTGCGTGGCGCGGCCACCATGGCCACGGCGACCGCGAGCAGTCGTTGTGGGGCATCTACAACGACACCCTGCGCAAGGCGAAATACGTCGACCTGACGCACACCATCACGCCGTCGATTCCTGTCTGGGCAGGGTTCGGGAAATCGACCTTCGCGCCCGCGAAGAACCCGTCCACCGGGCAGCCCTACACCTACGCGATCGACGGCTTCGAGGCGACCGCATACTCGCTGCAGACCGATCAGCTCGGTACGCAGCTCGATCCGCCGGCGCACTGGGCGCCCGAGTACGCGGCGATCGACGAGCTGCCGCCGACCTTCGCAGTCCGGCCGCTCGTAGTCATCTCGATCGTCGACCAGGTCAGTCGCGACTTCAACTACCACCTCCAGGTCTCGGACATCCGGCAGTGGGAGCGGCGCTACGGCCGTATCCCCGAGGGCAGTGTGGTCATGGTTCGCTCGGACTGGTCGAAGCGCTGGCCCGACCCCGCGCTTGCCACGCTGACGCAGTTCCCCGGCGTCTCGCTTGCTGCACTCCAGTTCCTACACCTGCAGCGCCACATCCTGTTCCACGGGCACGAGCCGCTCGACACCGACTCGACGCCGACGCTCGAAGGTGAGAGCTGGCTCATGCACAACGGTTTCGCGCAGGCCGAGGGTGTGGCCAACCTCGACCAGGTGCCGCCCGCGGGCTGCCTGATCGAGATCGGCTATCCGAAGTTCGGGGGTGGCCTCGGAGGCTACGCCCGCTTCATCGCGATCTGCCCGAGCAGCTGGCGCTTCGGCGTGCGCGTGGGCGAGCTGCCGGAAGCGCCTTTGCAGAAGTACCAAAGCGTGCTGCATTGGGATCCGGCGCTCGGCATGCGCGTGCGCTGATCTCGACTTCACGGCCGGCGGCGCATGCGAAGCGCCGCCGGCCGCATGGAAGGGGGCGGATGTGTCCGAGGCAATCCTGTACGTCGACATTTCGGAGGTTCGCGAGGGAGCGCTCGACGAGCTGAAAGCGGGGCTCGAGGAACTCGTCGACTTCATCGAGGCCAACGAGCCGCGACTCATCGCATACAACGTCTACTTCAGCGACGATGGCACCAGGATGACCGTCGTGAATGTGCATCCTGATTCCGCCTCGCTCGAATACCACATGGAGGTGGCGGGGCCGCGCTTTCGCCGGTTCGTGGAGCTCGTCACGCTGTCATCGATCCACATCTATGGCGAGCCAAGCGAGAAAGCGTTGCGGCAGGCGCATGACAAGGCGCGATTGTTAGGCGGCGGCGCCGTGGAAGTAGAAGCCTTGCACGCGGGTTTCACTCGCAGCTAGCCGGCGGCGCGGAGCTAGTCCAGGCCGCACAGCACCAGGACAAACACGACGGCGATCAAGACGAAGGCGGACCAGGTGAGGATGTATCGGGTGGCCTCGCCGAGGATCACGCTAGTCGTGGCAGAGGGGAGACGACTCGACGAATTGTCCCGCGCTATCGCCCAGGACGTCGCGGGCGAAGCGACCATAGAGGGTGTACTCGGACACATCCCAGGCGGCAGCCAGCGCGGGGAGCCAGTGGTGCCCGGTATTCCGCTGAATGTGCTCGAGCAGTTCGAGCGCGTTCTCGCGCTTCCAGGGAACGAGACTCGATCCGTGCAGCGTCTCGGCTGACCGATGCCACAGGACCTCACGAACGACGCCGTCCTTGTCTGGCAGGCGATGCTGTGCTTCCACTTCAGCCTGAGGGACAATCCCGGCGTCGACCATTTCTCGCTGCCGAGCTGGCCGGCCGTTCTGGGGCGCCTGCTCACCGATCTCGCGCGGCCCCGCTCGCGCTGCTAGGTCCGCGCTCCGGCTTCGGCCACGAGCTTCCGAAGCCGCTCGTGCGCCTCGAGCTCCTGTTCGACCGGGTCGATCACGAGCTCTTGCGCGACCTCCTCGACCTGTCGTCGTAGGCTGCTGGCGGCTTTGCGGGAGCGCCGGCGGGCGCCGATACCGTTGGCGACTCGGGCCAGGAAGGCGAGCAGGATCCCGGCCAGGACGCCGCCCACGAGGAGTAATGTCGGGATGGGGACTTCGCCCACCTTGGGCGTCGTAATCGCGTCGTTGAGGCGCAGCCAGCCGAGGATGCCGAGGACGAAGAGCCACAGGGCGCCGACGACCGCTGCTGCGGCGAGGAGGCGCTGCAGCAGGCCCGCCACTGTCCACCACCGCGGGCGGGTCACCCGAAGATCTGCGCCGCCGACGGCCCGGTCGAGCCCGTCTGCCAGCCGTTCCTCGTTCTTCGTGGCCGCGTTTCGGACGAGCGTGGGCCAGGGCGCCGGGAGGTCGCCCGCGGCACGATCGGCGAGGCCACGGGCCGCGGTCGCGACCTGGGCGTGCTGGACCTCGGACGGCGGCGGGAGCGAGGTCCGGCTGGGCTCCGGAGCCCCCTCCTCCGCGCGGTCCCGGAGCCGCAGCCGGCGAAGGGGATCGGGCTTGAGCCGGCGCACCCAGCGGATGAACGGCCAGCCGGTCGCGAGCGCGCCGCGGTGTCGGTGCGCCGCGTCGACTGCCCGGACGACCCGTGGAACGCCGCCGGCTTCCTCGAGTGCCGCGACGAGCCGCTCGCGGTCGGTGCGCTGGACGCCCGCAGGCCGTCCGTCGCCGAACCGCTCGGCCAATGCCGTCGCGGCCGCTTTGACATCCGCGTCGAGTCGGGCGACCGCGGCCGTGTGGGCAGCGACTCGATCGGCCAGGAGGCGGCGGAGCGATTCGAGCCCCTCACCCGTCCGCGCCGAAACGACCAGAACCGGCATGTCTGGAAGTCCGTCTCGTGCGAGGAGCCGCGAAACGTCCTCACGCCAGCCCCTGACCTCGTTCAGGGACAGGAGATCGGCCTGGTTCAGCAAGACCGCCATCGCCGCGCCGTGCGTTTGCAGCGGGCGGAGATACCGTTCGTGCAGCAACGCGTCGGCGTACTTCTGTGGCTCGACCACCCAGACGACGAGGTCGGCGAGCGCCACGATTCGGTCGACCTCGAGCCGGTGGGCGGTCTCGACGGAATCGAAGTCGGGCAGGTCCAAGAGCAACAGGCCGCTCAGAGCGCCGTTGGACACGTGGTGGCGCCTTCCGATGTCGAGCCAGTCGAGGAGAGCATCCCCGCCGTCGCCCCAGACGGCCGCTTGGCCCTCGGAGGTCGTCGGGCGACGGCGACCGACTGTCGCGAGGTCGGTTCCGGACAGGGTGTTGAAGAGCAGGGACTTGCCGACGCCGGTCGGCCCGGCAAGCGCGACGACCGTTGTCTCCATGTCGAGGCCGAGTCGCGCTCCGGCCTTCTCCGTCACGGCTCGAGCCCGCTGCACCGCGCCGCGGTCGAGCCGCCCATCGGCGACCTGGACGGCCTCGGCGAGCGCCGTCAACCTTCGGTCGAAGTTGCGGCTCACGAGGCGCGTCTAACCGCGTCGATCGCAGCGTGCAGCCGAGCGAAGCCTTCGGCTTCGGTTGCCGCGCCCTCGACCAGCGCATCGAAGCGAGCGGCGTCGGCCCGAAGGATCTGGTCAGCGCGGTCGATGAGGTCGCGGCGCGCCTCCGCGGCGAGCTCGCGGACGGCCTGGTCGCCGAAGATCGCCTCGAGCACCTTCTGCCCGAGCGCCGAGGTGCCGCCGGCGACCACCACCTCGAGGCCCGTGAGGCCTCCGGTCGATGCAAAGACGCCGAGCATCACGGTGAGACCGGCGCCGTTGACGCCGAGCGATGCGAGCCGCGCCGAGGTTCGCTTGGCCTCGCCTTCCCGGCGCACCAGCTCCATGACGAAGTCCTGCCAGGCGCGCACCTGCTCCTCGGTGTCGACTCTCAGGCGATCCGCTGCTCGATCGAGCCCGGGGGTCGCTTCGAGGAGCGCGCGTCCGGCTACACGCTCGCGCCACGAGCGGGCGACGCGCTCGGCGGCCCGCTCGCCGGCGGCCCGAACGACGGCCTCCAGCCGGTGCTCCACCGCCACTCGCAGCTCCTCGCCGGCGCCCGGCTTGCCGGTGACGATGCTCTTCAGGCGGTCACGAGCAGATCCGATCCGCGACTGGAGCGCCCGCATGACGTCGCCGGTTCCGACCACCTCGTGCCAGCGTGCGAGCACCTCGCCGCGAAGCAGCGAGCCGCTCCGCAAGGCGTCCTCCACCTCGCGACGCGCGGCCGCGTAGGCCAAGTCGACTTCGGTTCGAAGCTCCGCGGCCGCGGCGAGCTGGTCGGCGACCGCGCGCTCGACGGTCCCCGCGCGAGCCGGGAGGCTCGCCAGCGCGCCGGTCAGCGTTCGCCTGATCAGCTCGGCTCGGGCCTGCGCGTCTGCGGCCAGGCCGTCCAGCCAGCGCCGGACCGGCGCGAGCGCCTCCCGAGGGATAAGTTCGTTCTCGAGTGGGACCTCGGGAACGACAAGCAGGTCGGCGTCGAGGCTCTGCTCGCGCATCATCTCGCCCATGTGGCTCGTCACCTCGCGCTCGGCGTCTCCGGGAACGCGGTTGAGCACGACGGACATGGCTGTGCCGCGGTCGCGTGCTGCGCGTAGGAACTCCCACGGGACGGCGTCGGCGTAGCGGAGCGCGGTCGTGACGAACAGCCAGCCGTCGGCGGCTGCGAGCAGCTGGTTCGCGAGCGCGCGGTTCTCCGCGAGCACCGAGTCGATGTCGGGTGCATCGAGGAGCGCGAGGCCGGCGGGAAGCGCCGTGTCGGTGACGAGCTGAAGCGTTCCGGGTGCCGCCGAGGCGCCGGTCTCCCGCGGAACGTGCGGGAGGATCCGGTCGTCCTCGAACCAGCGCAGGTCGTCCGGATGGCAGACGAGAACCGGTGCGCGGGTCGTCGGCCGAAGGACGCCGGCCGGGCTCACCACGGACCCGACGAGGCTGTTCACGAGCGTCGACTTCCCAGCGCCGGTCGATCCGCCGACGACCATCAGCACCGGAGCGTCCATCTGGCTGAGACGCGGAAGGAGATAGTCGTCGGCCTGGGCTACGAGGTCGTCGCGGGCCCGCCGCGCATCGGCCGCGCCCGGAACCTCCAGTTCCAGGCGTACTGCGGAAAGCTCGTCACGTAGTCGCCCGACTGCCTCGGACAGCTCGGGTCTCATCGGCGGGATCATTGCAGCCGTCCTGGCTAGCCGGCCAACAGCGGCCTGACTTCGGCGGCGAAGCGGTGAACTCGATCCACGAGGTCAGGCGCCTCGTGGTCGAGGTTGACGACGAAGCCGTCGCAACCCGCGTCTATGTACTCGACCAGCCGTTCGGCGATCCAGTCCGCCGGGCCGGCGATCGCGTGGCGGCCGCGCTCGTCGACGCCAGGTGCCGGCTCGTCCTCGAGGTAGGCGCCGATGCGAAGGATCACGCGGCTGTCGTGCCGCTGCTCGCGGAGTTCCTCGGCCATGGCGCGCAGCTCGTCCGGCGGCAGCGCAACGGGGTGCCAGACGCCTGTCGTCGCGGCGCGGCGCAGCGTCGCACGCGACACGCCGGCGACCCAGAGCTCCGGTCCGCCGGGGCGCACGAACGGGGGATCCAGCCGCGACGACCGAGCGAGCTCCAGCCACTCGTTCAGAAGACGGCCGCGGTGGTCGAAGTCGGCGCCGAGAAGCCGGAACTCGCCCTCCATCCAACCGGCGGTGACAGCGGTGACGAGCCGACCGCCCGAGAGGAAGTCGAGCGTCGCCAGCTGCTTGAGCACGACGAGCGGGTTGCGCTGCGGAACGACCAGCGCGGAGATGCCGATGCGCAGCCTTTGCGTGCGGCCGGCAAGGAAGCCGAGCGACACGAGCGCTTCAGCGATCCGCCCGTAGATCCCCGCATGCTCGGGCGGAACGATCAGGTGATCCGTGACCCAACCGGAGTCGAAGCCGGACTCCTCCGCAGCGACCGCGACGCTTGCCAGCCGCTCGGCGTCGAGCGCATCGCCGTAGTTGGGCAGGATCAGGCCAAGGTGCGGCGCCGCCACGCGGGAGACGCTATGCGAGGATGCGCGCGTGGAGCAACGCCTCAGTCTCATCACGCTGGGGGTGAGTGACTTGGCGCGCGCCCGCGCGTTCTATGAGGCGCTTGGCTGGAAGACGCGCGCCGAGCTCAAGGACGACGTCGTGTTCTTCCAGTCGGGCGGGATGATCGTGGCGCTTTGGGGACGAGGCCAGCTCGCCGAGGACTCCGGAGTCGAGGACAACGGCGGGTGGGGCGGGATCACCCTCGCGCACAATGTCCGCTCGCCCGAGGAGGTCGACGAGGTGATCGAGGAGGCCCGCCGAGCCGGCGCGCGGATCGCCCGCGAGGGCGCGGAGACGTTCTGGGGCGGCTATTCGGGTGCCTTCGTCGATCCGGACGGCCATCCGTGGGAGGTCGCCCACAACCCGCGCTGGACGATCGCGGACGACGGAAGCATCTCGCTGCCTCCCTAGCGCCGCGATGCCGAACGAGCTCCTACTCACGGGGCCTCGCAAGATCCAGATCGTCCCGTATGACGATCGGGCGCTCGGGCCCGGTGACGTTCAGGCGGACGCGATCGTCAGTGGCCTGAGCCACGGGACGGAGCTTGCCCTCTACCGCGGTGACACAGCCTTTGGGGGGAAGCGCTTCGACCTCGACCTCCGCCTGTTCGCGGAGGACGAGAAGACGCAGCCGTACCCGGTGCGCTTGGGGTACGAGTGGGTGGGCCGAGTCCGAGCGGTCGGAGTCGACGTCGAGGGAATCGAGGTTGGCGATCGGGTTCACCTGACGCTGCCGCACCGCGAGACGCACACGGTGACGATCGCTGCCGATCAGCCCGTGCCTTGGCTTGTCCTGCCGGAAGGGCTCGACCCCGAGCAGGCTGCGCTGCTGCAGTCCACGGCCATCGCGATCCAGGCTGTTCACGACGCGCGGCTCAAAGTCGGTGATCGCGTCGCCATCTTCGGTCTGGGCGTGCTCGGCCTTCTGGCGGTGCAGCTTGCACGGCTGAGCGGGGCCGGCTGGGTCGCTGCCCTTGATCCCATCGAGCGACGACGAGAGCTGGCCCGGAGCTTCGGCGCGGATTGCACGCTCGACCCCGAGTCCTCCGACGTCGGGCGGGAGATCAAGCTGGCGGCAGGCGGCGGCGGGGCGGACGTCGCCATCGAGTTCTCGGGGCGATATGAGGCACTGCACGAGGCGCTCCGCTGCGTCCGACTGGCGGGCAGCGTCGTTGCGGCCGGGTTCTACGTGGGCGGCTCGCCCCCCGCTCTGCGGCTCGGCGAGGAGTTCCACCACAATCGCCTCACGCTCGTCGGGAGCATGAGCGGCTGGGGCGCGCCGCATCGCTCGCCCGGCTGGGACCGGAGCCGGCTGCGCGCCACGGCGGTCGACCTGCTCGCGCGCGGCCGGCTCGACGTCGCCCCGTTCACGACCCACCGCGTCCCGTTCGCGAACGCCGCAGAGGCCTACGCACTCCTCGACGGCGACCCTGCTCAGGCGCTGCGGGTGCTACTCACGTACTGAGGCGCCAGGTCTCGGACTCGCTCGGCGACCGCGGGCACGTGCTCCAGCGGCAGGTGCTCGATGATGAGCGGCAGGTCCGGGCGCCGCGAGGCGAGAAACTCGATGTACGGGCGCTGGGGGAAGACGCCGGTCCCGAACTCGCCCGTCTGCACCTCGGCGCCGCCGGGGTCCACGTCCTTGAGATGGGCCAGCACGAAGCGGTGCTCGAACCGGTCGAGGAAGCCCGCCGAGATGCGCTCGCGTGCCGGCAGCAGATGACTGGAG
>JBKPGE010000120.1:0-9082 GCA_046729215.1 Actinomycetota bacterium
GCACGCCTCCCGTTCCGGGCCACCATCAACGGAACCGTCGAGGTCGAGCTCGAGCAGCGCGGCGTACCGCTCGCGCGCATCACCACGCAGCCATGAGCCTCACGATTCCGCTCGCCCACGGGATCGGGGGCATCCGCGACCCGGTCCTGCCGGACTGGCTCATGTACTACGCGGCGGCGCTCACGCTGATCCTCAGCTTCGTCGCGCTCGGAGTGCTCTGGCGCAAGCCGATCCTCGAAGGCCGGGACCGCGGGCGGCCGCTCTCCGAGCGCTGGCAGCGGCTGATCCTCTGGACCGGCTGGAGGATCATCCTTGGCGCCCTTTCGATCGGCCTTCTCGTTCTGGTTTGGCTGGCGGCCCTGGTCGGGAAGCCCGATGCCGGCGACAACCTCGCGCCGACGTTCGTCTGGGTCATTTTCTGGCTGGGCCTCGTTCCGATCGTCGTCATTTTCGGGAACCTCTGGTCCGTCCTCAGCCCATGGAAGGCGACGGCGGACGCCGTCGCCTGGGTTTGGGCGAAATCCGGGCGCACATGGGAACCGGCGGCCGAATATCCCCCGCGCCTCGGCCGGTGGCCGGCCGCGGGCCTCCTGCTCGCGTTCGCGGCACTCGAACTTGCATATCCGAGAGCGGCCGAGCCACGAACGCTCGCGCTCGCTATCGTCATCTACAGCTGGATCACGTGGGCCGGGATGTTGCTCTACGGCCGGCAGAAATGGGTCGAGAACGCCGAGGCGTTCCACGTGTACTTCGGGCTCTTCTCCTTGATCGCGCCGTTCGCCGTCCTCAAGGAGAACGGCCGGCGCGTCGTCATCGTGCGGCCGCCACTGGCGGGATTGACCGCCCCCCAGAACACGCCCGGAACGATCGCCTTCGTGGCCGTCATGCTCGGCTCCGTCGCCTTCGATGGGTTCAGCCGGACGACGTGGTGGCAGGACCGGCTCTACAACCTCGAGGCGAGATACATCGTCAATTCCCCACGCACGGCCGACCTCGTGGCGACCGGCTTCAACGGCCTCGGGCTCATCGTTGGCGTCATCCTCGTTGCAGTTCTCTTCCGGCTCGCCGTGCGAGCGGCCCAGGCGGTTGCCATGACCAGGCAGGACCTGACGAGCTTCTTCATCGCAAGCCTCGTACCAATTGCGCTCGCCTACTCGATCGCCCACTACTTCACCCTGCTCGTCAACCAGGGTCAGTTCGCGATTCCGCTCTTGTCCGACCCATTCGGAGAGGGGTGGGATCTCTTCGGCACCTCCCACTTCACGCCGTCGCTCTTCAACTCGCCGAACGGGATCTGGTACGTGCAGGTCGGCGTCCTCGTCGTCGGCCATGTGCTCGGCCTGACGCTGGCCCACGACCGCGCGGTGGCGCTGTGGGGATCAGCCAGGACGGCGATCCGGACGCAGTACGCGATGCTCGCCCTGATGGTGCTCTACACGTGCACCGGGTTGTGGCTGCTCTCGGCCAAGTAACTGCGGTTCTGGCTCACGGCGGCGTCGCCGGCGCTGTAGTCGAGCTGTTGTTCGCCGTCCTGATCGTCGCAATCGCGCTTGCAGCCTGGGTCGGCGGGCGCCGTGACAAGGAATGAGCCGCTATGCTTCGCGCCCGGCGGGCCGAGTGTCCGCCGCTTTGACGTCATGAAGACCTGGAATGCAAAGCCAGGCGAGGTCGAGCGCCGCTGGTACCTCGTCGATGCCGACGGCAGGACCCTCGGCCGTCTTGCCACGCGCATCGCCGACACGCTGCGCGGCAAGGGCAAGCCGGAGTACACGCCGCACGTTGACACCGGCGACTTCGTCGTCGTCGTGAACGCCGAGAAGATCGCCGTCACCGGCAACAAGCTCGATGACAAGATCTACTACCGGCACTCGGGGTACCCCGGTGGGATCCGCAGCCGCACGCTCCGCGAGGAGCTCGAGCGCAGGCCCACTGAGGTGATCCGGAAGGCGGTCAAGGGGATGCTCCCACGCAACCGCCTCGCCCGCGCTCAGCTGACCAAGCTCAAGGTCTACGCCGGCTCCGAGCATCCCCACGAGGCGCAGGACCCGCAGGCCCTTCCCATGGAGGAGAAATAGTGCGCCTCCCAGCAATGTCATCCGGGCTTCTGGCGGCTGCAAAGCGGCGCCAGTCTGGAGTCTCAGTCCGCGCCCATATTTCTTCAATATGGACGCGTCCTGAGTCCGCAGCCTGGCTTGCTTTTCGCGCGCCAGAAGCGCGGCAACATCACTGGAAGGCGCACTGATGGCAGCGGCCGCGCAGTACCAGGGCACTGGCAAGCGCAAGACGTCCATCGCCCGCGTGATTCTCCGTCCGGGCGACGGCGGGACCTGGATCAACGGGCGGACGATCGACGACTATTTCCCGCGCGCGTCACACCGGACGATGGTGCTTGCGCCGCTGAAGGTCGCCGGCGCCGAGGGCAGCTACGACCTGCGTGTGCGGGTTGAGGGTGGCGGCCCAAGCGGGCAGGCAGGAGCGATCCGGCACGGCATCGCACGCGCGCTGGTCGAGGCCGATCCGGAACTGCGGAAGGTGCTCAAGCGCGAGGGCTTCCTCACCCGCGATGCGCGGAAGGTCGAGCGCAAGAAGGCCGGCCTCCACAAGGCTCGCAAGGCCCCGCAGTTCTCGAAGCGTTAGCCCCACAGTCGTCGAAGCGTTAGCCTCGCGCGCCATGGCGCGGCGTTACTTCGGCACGGACGGCGTCCGGGGCGTCGTCGGGGAGTTCCTGACGCCCGACCTCGTCGAGCGTCTAGGCCGAGCGGCTGCTCTGTGGTCGCCCGGCGGCCGCGTCTTCATCGGCCGCGACACGCGGGGTTCCGGCCCGGAGCTGGAAGCGGCGTTCGCGGAGGGCGTTGCGTCGGCAGGTGGGAACGCGGTGCTGGGCGGTGTGCTCCCCAGCCCCGCAGTCGCGCTCCTCGCGCTCGACCTCGGCGCCGTGATCTCCGCGTCCCACAACCCGCCCGAGTACAACGGCGTCAAGTTCTTCGACGCCGACGGCCAGAAGCGGACGGACGCTTCCGAGGAGGAGATCGAGGCGTTGCTCGACGAGCCGCCGAGCGACATCGCGGGAACGATCGACCGCGTCGAGATCTCCGCCGACAGCTACCTCGAGCACGTGCTCGAGCGCTTCGGGTCGGATCTGAGCGGTCTGCGCGTCGCGGTCGATTGCGCCAACGGCGCCTACTCCGAGATTGCGCCGAAGGCGTTCGAGCGGCTCGGTGCCGACGTCGTGCCGCTCGCCACCGAACCGGACGGTACGAACATCAACGTTGGGTGTGGGGCGACCGATCTCTCGCTCCTCTCCCGCACCGTCCCGGAGCAGCGGGTGGACCTGGGCGTGGCGTTCGACGGTGACGGCGATCGCATGTTGGCCGTCGACGGGCAAGGCAACCCGGTCGACGGCGATAAGATCCTCGCGATCCTCGCTCTTCACCTCGGTGTCGATCGGGTCGTCGTCACGGTCATGACCAACCTAGGCCTCTACCGGCTGATGGAGGAGCACGGGATCCGCGTGCTCACGACCGACGTCGGGGATCGCTACGTCCTCGAGGCGCTGCGCCGTGAGGGCGGTGTGCTCGGTGGAGAGCAGTCCGGCCACATCATCTGCCTCGACGGCCACGTCACGGGAGACGGCCTCGCCGCGGCTCTGCTCCTCTGCCGGGCACTCGAAGGACGGTCGCTCGCCGACGCTGCGGCGGTGATGCCCCGCTTCGCTCAGGTGCAGGAAAACGTCCCCCTCCCGGACCACCGCGAAGTGCCTCCGGCGATCCTGGAAGAGGTGAAGCGGCTCAACGAACAGCTCGACGGCCGGGCGAGAATTCTCGTCAGGCCGTCCGGAACCGAGCCGGTGCTGCGGATTCTCGCGGAAGCTTCGGACCCCGATGAAGCGGCCGAATACTGTGGTACGATCTCGGCTCTCGTTCGTCGAGAGCTCGGTTGATCGATCTTCAAGGAAGATCGGACGCGGCCGGGCTTTTGGTGTTTCGAGGGGGCATTCGAGTACAGCGGCCAGTCGACGAAGGAGCTCCAGGGTGTGCGGAATCATCGGATACGTTGGACCCCGAGTTTGTAAGCCCCTCCTCATCCACGGCCTCGAGCGCCTCGAGTACCGAGGCTATGACTCAGCCGGGATCGTGCTCCGCGAAGACGACGAGCTGGACTACGTCCGCGCCGTCGGCAACCTCTCGCATCTGAAAGCAGCGGCATTGCTGAACGGCTCCCAGTCGACCACCGGACTCGGCCATACCCGCTGGGCGACCCACGGCCGCGTGTCGGAGGAGAACGCACATCCTCTCACTGGCTGCAACGACGGGGAGCTGGCGCTGGTGCTGAACGGCATTGTGGAGAACTACCGCGAGCTCAAGGAATCGCTCATTGCGGACGGACACGAGTTCGACTCCGAGACCGATGCCGAAGTCGTCGCGCACCTGATCGAGCGTCACTACTCCGGCGATCTCGTGAAGGCTGTCGAGAAAGCCTACGGCGAGCTCGAGGGGCACTTCGCCTTCGTCGCGCTCCACCACGACCATCCGGACCTGCTCGTGGGCGCGCGGCTCCAGTGCCCGCTCGTCGTCGGCGTCGGGGAGGGCGAGATGTTCCTCGGCTCGAACGCGGCGGCGTTCCTGCGGGAGACGCGCAACGTCATGTTCCCAGAAGACGGCGACATCGTCGCCATCACGCCCGAGGGGGCGAGCTTCTCGCGGACCGACGGCGATCCCGTCGAGCACGAGACGCTCGTACTGGACTGGGATGACGAAGGTGCCGAGAAGGCCGGCTACGAGACGTTCATGCTCAAGGAGATCTACGAGCAGCCCGACGCCGTGCGCGAGACGATCGGCGATCGAGTCCGTCACGGCAGGCTCGTGCTCGAGGGCCTCGGCATGGTCGACGACGATCTGCGGGCGCTGCGCCGCATCGTGATCCTCGCTTGCGGAACGTCCTACCACGCGGGCGTTGTCGGGCGGTATGCGATCGAGGAATGGGCGCGCATCCCGGCCGAGCCCGACATCGCGTCCGAGTGGCTCTACCGCAACCCGGTCATCGGCCCCGACACGCTCGTGATCGGAATTTCCCAATCCGGCGAGACGCGCGACACCGTCCATGCGATGAAGCTGGCGCGCGAGAAGGGCGCTCACACCGTCGCGATCACCAACATGATGGGCTCGCAGATCACCCGCGAGGTCGACTCGACGCTGTTCACGAGATGCGGGCTCGAGGTGGCGGTGGCCTCGTCGAAGACGTTCACCGCTCAGGTCTCGCTGCTCTTCCTGATCGCGCTGAAGATGGCGCAGGCGCGCGAGACGCTGCCGGCCGACGAGATCGAGTTCATCCTCGACGAGGCCTACGAGCTGCCGGTGCGGATGCAGCAGTTCCTCGACGGCGATCATCCGATCGAGGAGATCGCGCAGCGGCACTTCGACAAGCCGTTCTTCCTCTATCTCGGGCGCCACATCGGGCTCCCGGTCTGCCTGGAAGGCGCGCTCAAGCTCAAGGAGATCTCCTACATCCCAACCGAGGCCTACTCCGCCGGTGAGATGAAGCACGGGCCGATCGCGCTGCTCGACGAAGAGACGCCGGTCGTGTGCATCGCGACCGACTCGCACGTCTACGACAAGGTCGTCTCCAACATCCAGGAGACGCGAGCGCGTGGGGCGCAGGTGATCGCGATCGCCACGGACGGCAACGAGGACATCCAGCACCACGCGGACGACGTGATCTACGTTCCCCGGACGCCGGCCTTTCTGCAGGCCGCGCTCGCGGTGATTCCACTCCAGCTCCTCGCGTACCGCATCGCGCGCCTGCGCGGACTGAACGTCGATCAGCCGCGCAACCTGGCGAAGACCGTCACGGTCGAGTAGCTACTCGGGCGGCCGGCGCAGCTGCTTCGTCGCGCCGCGGCGGCGCTTCTGCTCCAGCCGGCGCTCGCGGGATGCCGCCGTCGGCCGCGTCGGTCGCCGTCGGCGCTCGACCCTGAGTGCGTCCCTGAGCGCTGCGACGAGCCGCTCGATCGCAAGCTCGCGATTCCGCGACTGGCTGCGCTCGTCCTGGGCGATCGCTCGGAGGACGGGCCCTGCCTTCCGGACGACGCGCTCCTTTTGGGCCTGTGTCAGCGCCGACGACGCCTCGACCTCGAAGATCGCTTCGACGCGCGTCTCGGTCTTCTGTGCGTGCTGGCCGCCGGGCCCACTCGAGCGCGAAAAGCGGAGCTCGATCTCCGAAACCGGGATCGCCACCGTCCTGGTCACCCGAATAGACTCGCCGTCCATGGCCGCCATTCTGCTGGACATCGACGGGGTTCTTCAGGTCTCCGGGGTTCCGATCAGAGGTGCGCCGGAGGCCGTGCGGCAGCTTCGCGAGAACGGGCACAGGCTGCGTTTCGTAACCAACAACACGACACATTCACGGCGCTCGCTCGCCGGCGAACTGCGCGAGCTCGGGTTCGATCTCGATGACGACGAGCTGCAGACCACTACGCTCGCAGCCGCCCACGAGCTCGCCGGCAAGCGGGTGCTCGCGTTGACGATGGCCGCCGTGCTCGAAGACCTGGAGGGAGTGGTGCTCGTCGGCGAGGATGCCGAGGCGGTCCTGCTCGGTGGCGCAGACGAGACCGAGGAGACCAACCGCGTCTTCTCGTACATGAACCTTGCCCGGGCCTTCGCCGAGCTGGACGCCGGCGCGGAGCTCTACTGCCTGCACCGCAACCGCTGGTGGCAGACCTCCCGCGGACCGCTGCTCGACTCGGGATGCTTCGTCGCCGGGCTCGAGTATGCCGCCGGGATCGAGGCCATCGTCGTCGGCAAGCCGAGCACTGCCTACTTCGCCACTGCGATCGAGGCGCTCGACGCGGAGCCCGAGCTCACCTGGATGGTCGGCGACGATCTCGAGTCGGACGTTCTCGGTGCGCAACGTTTCGGACTGCGAACCGCGCTCGTCCGGACCGGCAAGTTTCGACCTGACGAGCTCGAGCGCTCGGCGGTGGCGCCTGACGTGGTGCTGTCCTCGGTTGCCGACCTCCCCTTCTGGCTCGAGGAGTCGCTGTGACGAGCGTCGGCATCGACATGATCGAGATCCAGCGCATCCGGGACGCGCTCGAACGCTACGAGGGCTTTCGCGATCGCTGCTTCACCGCCGCCGAGCAGGCCTACTGCGAGAGGCGTCCGAATCCCGCCCAGCACTACGCCGTCCGGTTCGCGGGCAAGGAGGCGGTCGGAAAGGCGCTCGGCTTCGGCGTCGCCCGCCTCTTCGCGTGGCAGGAGATCGAGATCGCCGGCCGGCCGAAGCCGTCCGTCCGGCTCTCGGGGCGGATCGAGGCTTGGTCGCGGCGCGTCGGCGCCGGCCCGATCGATCTCTCGATGTCCCACTCGCGCGACCTCGCAAGCGCAGTCTGCGTGGTCGCCGATCCGGATGTTTGAACCGCTCTACACCGCTGCCGAAATGCGGGCGGCGGAGGCGGGTCACGACGTGGAGCAGATGATGGAGCGCGCGGGCCGCGCCGTTGCGGAGGAGACGCTGGCGCACTATCCCGCCGCACGCAGCTTCGCAGGCGTCTACGGAGGAGGCGCAAATGGGGGCGACGGCCGCATCGCCGCGGAGCTCCTTCGCTCGGCCGGGTGGGAGGAGCGGTCGCTCGGCGAGGCGGACGTCGTGATCGACGCGCTCTTCGGCACGGGCTTCCGCGGAGCCCCGAGGGAGGAGGCGGCGCGGCAGATCCAGGCCATGAACTCGGCGGGCCGGCCTGTCGTTGCCGTCGACATTCCGTCGGGTGTGGACGCATCGACCGGCGAGGTTCCCGGCGAGGTGGTGCACGCCTCTCTGACGGTGACCTTTCACGGGCTCAAGGTCGGGCACGAGGTCGCCCCAGGGCGGTTCCACGCCGGAGAGGTCGTGGTCGCCGACATCGGCCTCGAGCCGGTCGAGACCGAACACGGGCTCGTCACGCCCGAGATCCTCGATTCCGTGCCCAGGCGGAAGCCGGGTGACACGAAGTACTCCGCGGGATCGGTGCTCGTCGTCGGCGGTTCGCCGGGCATGACCGGCGCGGTCTGCCTGACTGCCGAGGCGGCGTTTCGGGCGGACGCCGGCTACGTCGCGGTGGCCGCGCCGCCGGAGTCGCTGCCAGTGATCGAGACACGGCTCCTCGAAGCGGTGAAGCGTCCCTTGGACGAGGTCTGGGAGGCAGCCGAGAGAGCAAGCGCATTGGCGATCGGGCCGGGGCTGGGCCGTGAGCGGCAGGAGCTCGTCCGGCGGCTGCTCGACGAGATCGACCTCCCGGCGGTGGTGGATGCCGACGGGCTCTACGGCCTCGAGCCGGTCGAGCGGCGCGCGGCCACGGTGCTGACGCCGCACTCGGGTGAGCTCGGTCGCCTGATCGACGAGGAGGCGTCCTGGATCGAGGCGCACCGGCTCGAGGCGCTGAGGCGCGCGGTCGAGCAATTCCAATGTGTGGTCCTCCTGAAGGGAGAGGGAACGCTGGTCGGGGCTCCGGGTGCCGGTGCGCTCGTTTCCGGGGGATTTCCTTCGTTGGCGACTGCCGGAACGGGCGACGTCCTGACGGGCGTCGTCGCGTCCTTCCTGGCGAAGGGCATGGACGCACGGCTCGCGACCGCGGCGGCGGCGCGAGCGCACACCCAGGCCGCCGTGACGGCGCCGCACAAGGCGGGGCTCGTGGCAAGCGACCTGCTGCAGACGCTCCCGAGCGTCCTTGATGCATAGGTCCGAGATCACGATCGATCTCGGAGCGCTGCGTCGAAACGTCCGTCGTCTGCGCGAGGTGTTGAGCGAGTCCGAGCTGTGGGCCGTCGTCAAGGCGGACGGGTACGGCCACGGCGCTGTCGACGTCGCCGGCGCGGCGCTCGGTGAGGGAGTGGCGGCCCTTTGTGTCGCCACGGTCGCCGAAGCGATCGAGCTGCGCGCCGCGTTTCCCGAGCCTCGAATCCTGGTCATGGGGCCGACGGCAGGCGGTGAGGTCAGTGCCGCCCGGGCCGCGCGACTAGAGCTCGCGGTCGTCGACGGCGAGATCCCGGAAGGGGTTCCGGTGCACCTCAAGCTGGACACCGGCATGGGGCGGTGGGGGCTCGCCGAG
>JBKPGE010000121.1:0-3884 GCA_046729215.1 Actinomycetota bacterium
CCGCGACGCCGGCTCGCTCGAGGAAACGAACGAGTCCCGCGCCGTACCTGCCAGTGCCCTCGACGGCGAAGGCGGGTACGCCAAGCTCCTGCGCCCAGGAGAGCAGCCCGCGGTAGCCGGCGAGGGTGGTCGGGATCTGCCGGCTGTCGAGCCGTGCACCGAACGCATCCATGGCGACGGCGACGTCGACCTCCTTGTGCGTGTCCACGCCGATTGCCGCCGTCCACTCCATGACCTAGCCTCCTTCTCGTCGAGGTGGTCGACTGGCCTGGACAGGGCTGTGTCGGGCAAGGGACGCAGGCTTCTATCAGGTCACCGGCCAGCCGAAACGAAGCAGCGGCGGGAGACAGGTCGGATTCAAGGCAAGACAGATTCCGCCAGCATGGTTGTGGGTCATCCCGCCGCCGCCTCGGACTTTCAGTCGCCCGTCGGACAGAGACGGCTAGGCGGCGACGCTACACAGCATGGTTAAGCGGGTCACGTCTGCCGGGGATGGCGGAAATGAGCACCGCGTGTGCTGTCCCGGCGCTTTCCCAGTGCTGTCTCAGGATCTCGCCAACCCCGGCAACGCCGTGAAGCCCGCGTAAGCTCAGCGAACCGTCCGGTCCTGGATAGGAGGACTGGATGACCTTCACCGTGAGGCTCGAGCAGGCCACGGGACGCTAGCCAGTTCCCCGAGCTGTTCTGCGCAGTCGCGTACATCGTCGCGGCCTGCAAGCCCTGTAACTACGAAGACGGGGCGTATGTCGGGGCTGAGAACCGCCGGATGCTCGTCGCGCAGTTGGAAGAGATCGTCGTGGATCAGCAGGCCGAGATCGCCCAGCTGATCGCCCGGCTCGCACGCCATGAGAACGGTCCCGCGCTCCGGCCCGGAATCGGGAGTGCCGCGGATCTTCTAATTACGTCCGGCGTCCTCCAGCCCGTTACGCGGAGAACCGGCGGCAGGGGGATTTTCCAGAGCGCACGGGTCACGAGACCTGGAAGCCAGAAAACCGCACTTCTTCGCGTTTTGCTGGATAACTGCTGCCTAAGGACACTCACGCATAACAGCCTTGGAGGTAACGGAGCTCCGCGAAATTGCTCGGCAACTGGCCCTTGCGAGTCGCCAGGGCCGGCAGACCGTAAAGAGATCGAGAGCAAGCTGTAAGAAATTTGCGATTAGCAGGTGTTTTCCATTACTTCTGGGCAGAACCCTGTGTACGGAGAACGATCACAGGAGGAACACCTAATGCGAAGACTCTTCATTGCGGTAACGGCGGTCTTGGCGCTCACTGCGCTCGGATCCGCCACTGCCGCGGACCGAGCCGTCACGATCTCGCGCACAGGGTTCGTGCCGGCGGATGTCACGATCGCTTCCGGCGACTCGGTGACCTGGCGCAACACGGACACGTCCGCTCACCAGGTCGTCTTTAACCAGACACCATGCAATCTGACGATCCAACCTGGTGCGAGTGGGTCGTGCACCTTCCGAGCCGGCGGCAAGTTCAACTACCGCGATCCGTCGCAACAGGGAAACACTTTCCGCGGAACGGTGACGGTCAGTGGGGCACGAACCTCCGTGTCGGTTTCGGCTGCTCGCGCAACGACCACGTTCCTCGTGCCGCTGAACCTTTCCGGCGTCATCTCGAGCCAGCAGGCGAACGAGTCCGTCGTCGTGAACGGTCGGGAGTGCGGCAAGACGGCATTCACGCGGGTCGGTGCGGCGACGACGACTGCAGGCGGGAACTGGACGTTCGCCGTGAAGCCGACGATCAACACCACGTACCAGGCGCGCTGGCGCGCAACAGACAGCTCGACCGTGCTCGTAAAGGTGCGGCCGAAGATCCGCCTCACGCGGGTCGGCTCGCGCTTCAAGGCACGGGTGACGGCGGCGCAGTCGTTCACCGGCAAGACGATCCTGCTTCAGCGCTACCGCCCGACCTTGCAGCGTTGGGCGACGCTCAAGCGAGTGACGCTCGGCGCATCGACGACGCCGACCGCCGGCACATTCGTCACGCCGTCGAACTTCCGGTCGCGTATCCGCCGTGGCTGGCGGCTTCGTGTGCTCCTGCCGCAGGCACAGGCAGGCACGTGCTACCTGGCGGCGCCAAGCAACACGCTCAGGGTTCGCTGACAGCCGCTTGAAGGACGGCTAGAAAGGGGGCGCCTAGTCGGGCGCCCCCTTTCCGGCGCGCCGAACTCGCAGCGTCTTGACCTCCTGCACACGCCTTTCGGCGCGTCCTAGCCTTACCCGGATAGGCCCTCGAATCCTGCGGCGTCGCGGGTAGAAGAAACGAACAGGAGGGCGAGCCAGCACAGACGTTTTCGTCGGTTGTTTTGGCACTCACCCGCCGTCGCCGTTGTGGCGATCGCGGCGGCGTCACTTACGCCGTTGCCGACATCGCCGGAGGAGGGATGATCAACGGCTGTTACAAGTCACAGAACGGCCAGATCCGCGTCATCGGAAGCGGATTCGCTCGACCACCCTGGCCCACCAACGGGTGTTTCGCGATCAGGAGGAGGGGAACCTCCATTGGCCGAGCTACCCAAGGGAGTGGAGCAGTCACCCCCGATCCGGAAAGGAGACCGCGCTGTCGGTGAACCAACGGCTCGAGCGGCAGGCGCGCAACGAAAGCCTGATCCGCGCCGTGAACGATCAGATCGCTGCTCTCGATGAGGCGGCGGCGGACTGGGCTGCGCCCGACCACCAGTTCGTGTTCCGTTGCGAGTGCGGGAAGAACACCGGATGCGACGGCCGCGTCCTCATGACGATGGCCGAGTACGAACGCGTCCGTGGACAGCGCGACCGCTTCGCCGTAGTTCCTGGTCATGAGAGGGATGAAATCGAGCATGTCGTCGAGCAATCCGACCGGTACGCCATCGTTGACAAGCGCGACGAGGTCGAACCTCTCGTCGAATAGCACGGAAGTGGAGCTGGCGCGAAGGCGGCTCGGGCCGCATCGACCTGGGCGTTAGGAGTCCGCCCCACGGCGAGTGTTCAACCGCCTCACGTTGGCACGAGCTCAAGCCACTGCACCGCTCGCGGCAGCTGGATGTTGGCGTATGGCGTACGTCTTGAACGAGTGGCTCCAGGAGCCGGTGACGCCTCGACGCGCCCACGCGGCCGTCGTTTCCTCAGGGATTGAAGTAACCAAAGACTCGGCTCCTCGGCCAAGATTCCGTGCGCCGCGAGACGAGCGATGGCTAGAACGGAGCCCCCGCCACCTAGGACCGTCAGCGGCGATGCAACAGGCCCAGCGGGACGCGGCCGTCGCCGCTGGAGTCCTGCGTGTCGGAACCCCGCGCCCTCTTGCGCTCTTTTCTCCTCCCAGGACGACGCCGGGAGCGCCAAGCACCACCGCTTGCGCGAGCGCGGCGATGAGCGCAGCACGGAGAATCCACCCGTAAGCCCGAGCGAGCATCATCCCTCAGGATCAGCTCTTCCCGCGGCGACGCCTAATCCCCGAATCGGGGGTTTCTCAGAACCTAAACTCTCACTGGTTCGATCCCGCTTTCCGCCCCCCGGAGTAGACTCCGCCGCCGTGGCCGAGGTCTTGCTCTACCACCATGCGCAGGGACAGACACCCGGGTTCCTTGCCTTCGCCGACGACCTCCGGACGGCCGGACATACTGTTCACCCCCCAGATCTCTACGACGACAAGACGTTCGCTTCGCTCGAGGAGGGCATCGGCTACGCGAAGGAAGTTGGGTTCGGAACGTTCCTGGAGCGTGGCGAGCAGGCCGCTGCAGACTTGCCCTCTGAGCTCGTCTACGCAGGCTTTTCCCTCGGCGTGATGCCGGCACAGAAGCTCGCCCAGACACGCCCGGGCGCCAGGGGAGCGCTCTTGTTCTCGGCTGCCTTTCCGGCGCCCGAGTTCGGCGGCTCCTGGCCGGCGGGTGTCCCG
>JBKPGE010000122.1:0-6078 GCA_046729215.1 Actinomycetota bacterium
CACCCGTCCAGCGCCTGCCGAGGAGGTCGAAGGCGCGCACGAGGGCCGCGTCACTGCGTCCACACGCCTCTGGGTCGAGACGCGACACGGAATAAGACTAGCACTACAGAAGTTACTTCTAGTATCGAAGTAACTAGCAGAGGAGAACGATGTCCACCGAAGCTCTCTCTCAACCGACGAACGAAATGCTCGACTACGGCCACGCCCTCGAGTTCGGGTACTTCCTTACTCCCGACGCGGGCGATCCGCTCGGGGTTCTGGAGACCGCGCGAATCATCGACGGCCTCGGCTACGACCTGGTCGGCGTCCAGGACCATCCCTACCAGCCGCGGCACCTCGACACCCTGTCGCTCCTCGGCGTGATCCTCGCGCAGACCGAACGGGTGCGCGTCTTCGGCGCCGTCGCCAATCTCCCGCTCCGGCCGCCGGCCGTCCATGCCAAGGGGGCCGCGACGCTCGACCTGCTGAGCGGCGGACGCTTCGAGCTCGGCATCGGGGCGGGCGGCTACCTCGAGGCGGCTCGCGCCATGGGAGCCCGGGCTTGGACGCCCGGCCAAAGCCTGGAGGCGCTGGAGGAGGCAGTCGCAATCATGCGCGCGATGTGGAGCGGCGAGCGGCGGGGCCTAGGCTTTGACGGCCGCTACTACCAACTCTCCGGCGTGCACGCCGGCCCGGCGCCGGCCCATCTGATCGAGATCTGGATCGGTGCCAACCGGCCCCGCGCCTTGGCGCTAACCGGCCGTGTCGCCGACGGCTGGGTCAGCCCGCTGATGAACTACAAGCCGCCGCGCGAAGCCGCCGAGGGAAACCGCACCATCGACCGCGCCGCGAGCGAAGCCGGCCGCGACCCGCGAGAGATCCGCCGCATCTTCCTGATCCCCGGCGCGTTCACGAGCACTACGGAGGGCCCCGCGACGGACGGCGACCAGGCGGTCGTCGGCCCGCCCGAGCAGTGGGCCGAGGTCCTCACGCATTTTGCGACGGATTTGGGTTTCAGCACGTTTGTGCTCGTCGCCCCGCCCGATCCTGAGACGCTCACCACGTACATCGAGCTCGTCGCCCCGAGGGTCCGCGAGCGCGTCGCCGAGCGGCGGGCAGGAGCATGACCGTGGCCGCCTTCGAGAACCAGCCGGAAACCGCCCGCGGGCGCCTGCTCTACCAGATGTTGCTCGCGGTCCACTCCGGGATCCGGAGAGATCTGGAGTGGGTGGAGGAGCTCGCGGCGGCCGTCCTCGACGGGCTGCCGACGGAGGGAGTGCGGGAACAGGTGGAGATCCTGAAGAGCAACGGGCTGCTCTGGCAGTTCCAGGTCAGCTGCCTGCACTACTGCCGCTTCGTCCACATGCACCACCACGCCGAAGACGCCGAGTTCTTCGACGAGCTGGAGCAGTCCAATCCGGCGATCAGGCCGGTGGTGGAGCGGCTGAGGGCTGACCACCGAGCGGTGTCCGGCTACCTCGACGGCGTCGAAGCCCGAACGCGGGCACTCTCGAACGACGACGACGATGAGGCGCGGCGCGCCCTTGCAGACGCTCTCGACGAGCTCAAGAGCCATCTGCTCGACCACCTGGACTTCGAGGAGTTGAACGTCGCAGTCACGACTCGACGGCTACGCGACCTACGGTGAGTCGTCGCGAACTCCGGGCTCCTCGAGCCAGGCCTTCGCGACGCGCTTCTGCGTCTAGGTCAGCCACGCCTCGATCACGAGGTCATGGAGCTCGTCTCGATCGATGCGGGCCAGATCGGGGATGCGCATCAGGACTGCCGGATAGCCGTCGAAGTGCGACGCGGAACATCAACACGTCATCGAGCCTCTCGCCGGTCTTCGGATCGATCACGTCTCGCCGCCGGCCGCGATGGAAGCAGTACATCTTCCCGTGCACGAGGTACGACGCACGTCCGTCGTCCGAAACCTCTTTCGTCGTCTGCGGCAGGGACAGCGCGAGCTCGTCCAGGTCGGCCATCGTCGCCATGGCGCAGGCTTAGCAGAGGTTGGCGTCGTTACGCTCGGCGCGTGGCGTTGCGGATCACTTGGGAACAGGCGCTGGCGTGGCGGATGCAGCGGCACCTTCTCGACCCGGTGGGCAGCCCGCGGATCGCCGGTGTTGTCCGCCAGCTGTGCGGGGTCCAGGCGCAGGTGGCGTCGTCGGCGGAGCTCGCGATCCGTGTCCGGCGGAAGGCCTCGCGGCCCGGCGAGGTCGCTCGCGCCCTGTCCGACGGTCGGCTGATCAAGACGTGGGCGATGCGTGGCGCGCTCCATTTGCTCACGCCAGAGGACGGAGGAGCCTTCCTTTCGCTGATGGCGTCGGGACGATCGTGGGAGCGGCCGAGCTGGCAGCGCTACTTCGGCATGACCACGAAGGAGCAGCCTCTGTTTCGGCGAGCCGTCCGCGAGGCGCTGGACGCCAAACCCCTTACCCGTGACGAACTCGCGGTGGCGGTCAGCGCGCAACGGGGGCTGAGGCAGGTAGGCGAGGAGCTCCGCTCAGGCTGGGGGACGCTCCTCAAGCCGCTTGCCTGGCAGGGCGACCTCTGCTTCGGGCCGAGCCAGGGAAACCGAGTCACGTTCATGCGCCCAGAGGCCGCGAGCTCACGTTGGCCCGGTATTCCCGATCCCGACGAGGCCGCGCGCACGGCCATCGTGGCTTACTTGCGCGCCTATGCGCCGGCGACGAGCGATGCCTTCGGCAACTGGCTTGCCGGCGGCTGGTTCGGCAAGCGCCGGCTGCGGACGTGGTTCAGCTCGCTCGGCGATCTCCACACCGAGGTGCACGTGGACGGTGAGCCCGCGCACGTACTCGCCGAGGACGTCGACGAGCTGGTCGCGACCAGGCCGACGAATGCGGTGCGACTGTTGCCCGGCTTCGACCAGTACGTCTTGGGGCCGGGGACTGCGGACGGCCATGTCGTAGCCGCGGCGCGGCGCGCCGCCGTAAGCAAGCAGAGCGGCTGGATTGCGCCCGTCGTGGTCGCTGGCGGCGTGGTGTGCGGAACGTGGGAACTGGACGGCGATCAGCTGCGCATCAACTGGTTCAAAGAGGCGGGAGGGCGCCCCGAAAAGGCGCTTCAAGTAGAGACTGCGCGGATCTCGTCGATCCTCGACCGTGGCCTCGAAATGACGATCAGCCCCGCCTGAGCGCTACCCAGGCCTAGAAGCCGTCGTCTGCCTAACCGAGCATCAGTTAGGCCGCGCGCGCAGCCGGGAACGCGCACTCCTCGACGGTCACATCTCGTGATCGTCGAGCGCTCCGAGGAGATAACGCTGGAGAGTGGGTGCGACGGCAGCAGCGACTGCTTTGGGCGGCATCGAGGCCAGCGGCTCGATGGCAAGTACGTAACGGGCCATGATCAGCCCGACGAGTTGAGAGCCGACGAGGTTGGCGCGGAACGGCCCGTTGTCCGATCCGAGTAGCTCCGAAGCGGGGCCGAAGAGCTCGCGGGTCAAGAACTCGCGAAGCATGCGTGCGACCTCGGGCTCGCTGGCCGCGGCACGGATGACGCCGGTCAGGCGCTGGTGGAGCTCTGGCTGCTCGAGGACGTCGATCAGGAGTGCGGCGAGGCGCTCGCCGATCGAGTCCCGGTCACCCGCGAGGATTGCCGGGAGCACCTCGGCGGGATTGAGCGGCAACCCGACGGCCGCGACGAACAGCTGCTGTTTCGAGCCGAAGAAGTGGGCGATCAGCTTCTGGTCGACCTCTGCCTCTGCTGCGATCGCCCGCAGCGAGGCGCGGTCGTAGCCGTGTTGGGCGAAATTGCGGCCGGCGGCGGCGAGGATCGCCTCGCGCGTGCTGCTCGTGCCAGGTCGCCGGCCGCTCCGCCTGGCTGCTCCCCTTGACACTGTCAGCGATTCTTGCAATATTCCGCGCACGATGAATTCAGCAAGCGAAGAATTATTGCAGAACGGCGGCGAAGCCGCCATCAACATTCGCGGTCTGGAGGTACGCCGCGGAGCCAAGTTGATCCTGCCAGGTGTCTCGTTGCAGGTCCCGCGGGGGACGGTGACGGGTTTGCTCGGCCCGAGCGGGTCGGGCAAGACAACGTTGATGCGCGCGATCGTTGGCGTCCAGATCGTCCAGAGCGGAAGCCTGACGGTGCTCGGGCAGCCGGCGGGCACGCCGTCGCTGCGGCGCCGCGTCGCCTACGTCACCCAGGCGCCCTCCATCTACGCCGACCTGACGGTCGAGGAGAACCTGCGCTACTTCGCCCGCATCGTCGCCGCGCCGAGGCAGCGGATCGACGAAGTGATCCGCCGCGTCGGGCTCACCAGCCAGAGCAAGCAGGTGGCCGGCACGCTCTCGGGCGGCGAATTGTCGCGCGCCTCGCTCGCCGTCGCGCTGCTGGGCGAACCGGAACTGCTCGTGCTGGACGAGCCGACAGTGGACGTCGATCCGATTCTCAGGCGCGAGCTCTGGCAGACCTTCTACGAGCTTGCCGACGCGGGCGCCAGCCTTCTCGTCTCGAGCCACGTTATGGACGAAGCGGCGCGCTGCCACCAGCTCGTGCTGATGCACAGCGGGCGGATCATCGCCACCGGCAGCCCGGACGATCTCCTCGAACGTACCCATAGCAATGAGCTCGAGGATGCCTTCGTCGCTCTCGCGGAGGCGGCGTGAGCAGTACCGCAACCCTCGCCACAACTGCCCGCGTGCTTGCCCAGCTGCGCCGCGACCGGCGCACGCTCGCGATGGTCTTCCTCGTCCCGCCCGTCCTGCTCTGCCTCTTCAAGTACATCTTCGACCATCAACCCTTGACATTCGACCGCATCGGGGCGCCGATGATCGGCCTCTTCCCACTCATCTTGATGTTCCTGATCACGTCGATCGCGATGCTGCGGGAACGCACGAGCGGCACGCTCGAGCGGTTGATGTCGATGCCGCTCGCCAAGCTCGACCTGCTGCTCGGCTAGGCGCTGGCCTTCGCCGTCCTCGCCGCATTGCAGGGCGCGATCACCGGCGTGGTCGGCTTCGGCCTGCTCGACGTGCACGCGGCGGGACCCGAGTGGGCGGTGGTGCTGATCGCGATTGCCAACGCGCTGCTCGAGATGGCCCTCGGCCTGTTCCTCAGCGCGTTCGCCACGACCGAGTTCCAGGCGATCCAGTTCATGCCCGCGCTGCTGTTCCCGCAGATCCTGCTCGCCGGCCTGCTGATTCCGCGCGAGCGCATGCCCGACGGGCTCAAGGCTGTTTCAGCCGTCCTCCCGATCACATACGCCGACGACGCGCTCGCCAAGGTCGCCGCCGACGACAGCGGCCCCGCATTCTGGCTCGATATCACCATCATCGCCGCCAGCATCGTCCTCGCCCTCCTGCTGGGCGCCACCACCCTCAGACGCCGCACCCCGTAGAGACAGTGACCACGATCGCCCAGACCATCGACATATCCCGCCCTCCCGAGGACGTCTTCTCCTACGCGACCGACTTCTCCCGCTTCGCCGAATGGCAGAGTGGCGTCCTGTCGGCACGCCCGGAGGGACGTGCCCTGCTCGAAGTCGGCTCGCGAGCGGTCGTGACCCGTCGGGCCGGACCGCGAACGCTCACCAGGACCGAGGAGATCACCGAGCTTCGCCCTCCGCGAGCCTGGGTGGTGCGCGGCGTCGGCGGCGCGCTCACCGCGATCGCCGAGGCCACCATCGAGCCGCTCGACGATGGCGAGCGCTCGCGCGTCACGATCGCCCTCGACTTCGAGGGGCACGGGATCGGAAGGCTGCTCGCACCACTCGTTCGCCGCCAGGCACGAAAGCAGTTGCCGGGGAACGAGCGACGGCTGAAGGAGATCCTCGAGCGGGCGGTCGAGCCGCGGGGAGCCCCATAAGCCGCAGAGAGGACCGAACCGTCAGTCCCAGTCCGCGCCGGCCGGAGACCGAGTCCGGCCCGGTGACTGGCTTCAGGAGGTCACGGGGCCCGTGCCTCGGCGTCGCTCAGCGGAGCGACTACCCGGCAGCCTCCGACTGGCTCCCGGCGGTGTTCAGCTGCGGCGCCACGCAGTTCCCCACGCCGTTCTGCGACCCCACCAGCGACCGACTCATGGAGCGCGCGCTGCGGCTGCAGGCCGCCGGCCGCCCGTCGGACGCCGCGTGGG
>JBKPGE010000123.1:0-6318 GCA_046729215.1 Actinomycetota bacterium
CGCGTAGTCTGCGGGCCCGACCGGTAGAACTTCTCGAAGACCCGCTCCCGGTCCGCAGCCGGGATCCCCGGGCCGGCGTCGGCAACCTCTATCCGGACGACGCCGTTCGCACCGGCCGCGGAAACCTGGACCGGGCTCGCCCCGTACTTCGCGGCGTTGTCGATCAGGTTCACGAGAACCTGCTGGATGCGGTCGGAGTCGCCTGAAGCGGCACCGACGTCGTCGTCGATCACGAGCTCGAGCTGCACCTTCTGCGGAATGTGCGAGCGCATCGTCTCGATCGTCGAGCGGACGACTTCGCCGATGTCGACCACCTCGCGCTCGACCGTCAGCTCGTCGCGGTCGAGCCGGGTCATCAGCAACACATCCTCCGTGATCTCGCTTAGCCGTGTCGCCTGAGTTCCGATCATCTCCAGCAAGACGCGCCGCTGGACGTCGGGTATGTCGAGGTCGTGGCGGAGGAGCGTCTGGGCGGCGCCGTAGACGGCCGTCATCGGCGTCCGCAGCTCATGCGAAATCGTCGCGACGAAGTCGCTCTTCTCCTCCTCCAGGCGCCACTCGACCGTGACGTCGCGGAACGCGTAGACGAGGCCTGCGGAGGTGCGGACCGCGACGAATGACAGCCACACGTCCCTGCTGCCAAGCTCGAACGGAAGCGTCACCGACCGCGCCATAGCTCCTTCGTCCGCGACCGGAATCCGCCGAGCGAGCCCATCCCACGCCGGAACGAAGTCGACGAGGCGCCGCCCAACGACCTCCTCTGCGGGGAGGTCGGTAACGAGCGCCGCCGCGCTGTTCCAGAGCCGGACGACGCCGGAGTGGTCGAGGAGGAAGATCCCGTCGCCGACTGCGTCGAGCACATGTGCGGCCTGCTCCCGTTCGGCAGCGACCGCGCGCGCCGCGGCCTCGGCGGCCTCGAGCCGGCGCCGTTCCTGCTGGAGCCGCGCGGCGCGGACGGCGGCACCCATCTGCGCGACCAGGCCGTCGAAGAGCTCGAGCTCCTCCTCGGTGTACACGCCTTGATCCGTCATCAATTGCACGACGCCGACGACGCGGCCTTCGTCCTTGACGGGAACCATCATCGCCGCCGTCGTTTTCGACGGGCCAGCGTCCGGGATCTTCTCGAGCTTCCCTTCGGCGTCGACGTTGTAGAAGACACCGTCGACGCTCGTGACTCGCTGCGGGACGTCGAACAGCTCCGGCTCGCCCGTTACGATCACGCGGCTCTGCATCCCGCCGCCCTCGCGGTTTAGCGGCACTGGCGGCAGGGTCCCCGGATCGAGCACGGCGCCATCGGTCCAGGCGTACTCGCAGCGGATCAGGTCGTCACGTTCGTCGTGCGACGAAACGATCAGCCCGTCGTGCTGAAGAACACCGCCGATCAGCTCGTGGAACCGCTCGTAGACGCGCTCGGGCTCAATGCCTTCGCCGAGCCGTCGAGCCGCGTGAAGGAGAAGCTCGGCCACCTCCGCCTTCCGCTGCAGTTCGCTTTTGTTCATCTCCCTGAGCCTAGTTCAGCATCACCGCTAGGTGATAGTTCCGATCGGCGCTCGACCGTAGGTCCGATCTCTCGTACTCGAGGCCGGGCGTCTCGTAGAACGCCCGGCTCTTCTCCGGATCCGTGATTGCCGCTGGGGCCGAGTCGTTTCCCGGCTAGAGCTGCTTCTCTGGGAGAAATACGCGAAAAGAGGCCCCGCCACCCGGGTTTTCCTGCACCCAGGCACGGCCTCCGTGCAGCGCGGTGAACTGCGCGACGAGAGACAGGCCAATTCCTGTGCCGGTGACGTGGTCGGATCGAGTCCCTCGTTGGAAGACCTCAAAGATCGCTTCGCGGTCCTCACGCGCGACGCCCGGACCGCGGTCGTCGACAGCGATCACGACACCGTCCCGCCGACGCTGGACCCGCACGTCGATCTCCGTTCCGATGGGCGTGTGGCGCACCGCGTTCACGATCAGGTTGTCGACGATCCGCTCGACCTTGGGCGCATCCACGCTGGCCTGCGCGAGCTCGGCACGGAGTGCGATGGGGTGCCCCTCGTCGCGATGCGCCGCCACTACTTGCTCGACGAGGGACGCAATGTCGGTTTGCGCGAACCTCGGGCGGACGAAGCCGTGTCGCAGGCGGTCGAGGTCGAGTAGGTCGGCGAGTAGTTGTTCGAGCCTTTGCGCCTGCACGAACACATTCTCGATCAGCGCCGCTCTCAGCTTGGGCTCGAGCGCGCGATCCCTCAGCGTCTGCGCGAAGCCCACGATCGCGGTGAGAGGCGTGCGCAGCTCATGCGAAACGGCGCTGAGAATCGTGTCGCGAAGCTCGTCGAGCCGCTTGCGCTCAGTGACGTCTTCTTCGGTGCCAAGCACGCGCACCGGCCTTCCGCTCGTGTCGAGAATGACCCGGCCGCGCCCGAGCAGCCATCGCACGCGACCGTCAGGGGTGATTGCACGGTGCTCGAGGGCAAACGGGTTCGCGTTGGCCAGCGCTAGCTCGATGGCGTGGCGCATCCGCTCTCGGTCCTCGGGGTGGATCGCATCGAGGAACAACTCGTACGTCATCGGTGTCCCGTTCGCGATTCCGTACAGGTTGTAGAGCTCAGCCGACCATGTGGCGCGGTCGGCGAGAACGTCCCACGACCAGCTCCCAACGTGCGCGATCTCCTGCGCCTCGGCGAGTCGGTCCTCGGCGTCGGCCCGTTCGGCAAGTACGGCGCCGAGTATGAGCACGCTGATCGCTATCCCGGCGAGCAAGCCTTCGAGTGTCAACACGACCTCGGTTGGATCCGCGTCGCTGAGTGGAGTGTTACCGGTGACCGCTCCCGCGATCGCGATCGCCGCGACGATGATGGTGCTCGTCACCGCACCAACCTGACGGAAGCGGAGCGTGGCCCAAATGTAGAGCGGAAAGAGGAGATGCGGGTAGCGCCAGTAGCCGGCGATGAAAACAAATGCGCTGAGCCCGGCGAGAAGCGCGAGCAGCGCCGCCGCTTCGACGCGTCTCGAGGGTGGGACGATCGTGAGGAGGGGAGCCGTTAGCAGCACGAGCAAGAACGGCGCCACGAGCAGGTCCCCCATTGCGTCGCCGGTCCACCAGAGGAACCATGAGAAGCCGTAGGACCCCGGCAGGTCGTCCGCGATCCACAGCGCCGTTACGCCAATCGTCGCGCTGACTGCAGTGCTCACGACGGCGCCGAGCAGGATCAGAGCGATCACGTCTCGCACTCGATCGAGCGCCGGGCGGAAGCGAGCCAGTGCCAGCAGCTCGCTGCCGACGACTGCCTCGAGGGTGTTCCCGACCGCGATCGCGAGCGCAAGCGGGATCGACACACCATCCGTGGCGTTTGCGATGAATGCCGCGACCAGGATCGCGGGCCACAGGCGGCGGCCGAACAGGATCATCGACGCGAGCGCGATTCCCGTCGGCGCCCACACGGGCGTGATAACGCCGTGCGCTACCGACAGCGCAAGCCCGAGCTTTGCCGCGCCGACATAGACGCTCCCGACCGCCACAAAGAGAAGCGCGTCGGCGAGACGGGTCCCGCCGACCGACCGTGCTCTAGAGAACCGCCGCAAAAGTCCGCCTGCTGTCGCTCGCCTTCGCGGGACCGTATCTCCCCCAACCACTTCTCAAGTGCACGGAGACACTATGTGACGGTTTCACGCTTTCCGTGTCGCGCGGACGAACGACGCTTCGAAAGCGGTTCCGTAGCGTCCGAACGTAGGAACCCGTAGATCAGAAGGAGCGTTGAGATGACCGAAACAGCTGTCGCCGTCAGGAGCTGGTTTCCCGGTCGACCGCGTGAAGTGGAGCGGCCGCGCGACGGAATCCCGCGCCTACTTCGAGCGCCGCCGTCGGCAAAACCCGGAGCTCGCGAAGGCTGTCGCCTACGTGCAGAAGTATGTGGCGCAGGCCCGAGACCTCTTGGACGCGGAGCTGACCCCACCTCGGAGCGCCAATGCGCGCGAGCGCCTCGAAGAGCTGACTCGAAGAGCTGACTCGGAGAGACGCGAGGACCCTCTCGATCGATGCGGCCTGGGAGCTGGCAAACGAGCTCAAGCGCGAGCTGCTCCTCGTTGGGGACGCTTCGTACGTCCGGGCGCAGCTCGAATACGAGGCAGCACGGGACAAGAAGCCGAACAAATGGCATCGCTGGAGCAGAAGTTGCGGACCCTTATCGCAGCACGGATGGAGGGAAGCGTCACGGAATCAGCCCAACTCGACGCAGTCCGATCCCTCTCGGCGGGCATTTACGAAAGCGGCCGTGAAGGCATCTGGAAGGCCATGTGGGTCGCGGCCAGCGCCAGCGCGCTGGGAGCGACACTCAGCGGAACGTTTCGCGTTCGGGCCGCCTTATCGAGCTGGACGATCTCCGTTCGTTCTGGCCGGCCATGCGCGTCCAACCGCTGATCGGCGCGACCGCGGGTCTCGTCACGTTGTTCGTGCTCTAGACCGGCGCGGTGGAGCTCGGCGCCAGGCAGACGGCGTCCTGGGCCGCCCTCGCGCTGTTCACCTTCGTCGCCGGCTTTTCGGAGCCGTTCTTCCTCGGGCTCGTGCAGCGAGTCGCCGTGATTCCGGACAAGCAACAGTCGAGCAATCGGTAGAGCGGCGCGCAGGCACTCAGGGGCTATCGTCTGCTCAGGTGGAGAAGTCGCACGTCGTGATCCTTGGGGCGGGCTTCGGTGGCCTGGAGCTGGCGACACGACTCTCCGACTCGCTCGCCGACGAAGTTCGCGTCACGCTTCTCGACCGAAATGACTCGTTCAGCTTCGGATTCTCGAAGCTGGACATCCTGTTCGGCCGGAAGACGACCGCCGATGTACTGCTCCCCTACCGGGACATCTCCAAGGAGGGAGTTGAGTTTCGTCAGGAACGCGTGACGTCGATCGAGCCGGAGAAACGACGTGTGGTGACCGACAAAAGCTCATACGATGCAGACGTCCTGGCAATCGCGCTCGGGGCCGACTACGACATCGCGGCCACCCCGGGATTCCAGGACACCGGCTTCGAGTACTACTCCGTCGCGGGAGCCGAGCGAATGCGTGACGCCCTCCCCGACTTCGATTCAGGAACGATCCTCATCGGGATCCTCGGCCACCCCTTCAAGTGCCCGCCCGCGCCGTTCGAGGGCGCGCTTCTCCTGCACGATCACTTCACGAAGCGTGGAGTGAGGCCACAGGTCGAGATCCGAGTTGTCGGCCCGATGGCTGCACCGGTGCCGATCACGAAGGAGCTTTCGCAGACCTTCCTCAGAGCCCTGGACGAGCGAGAGATCGAGTATGTACCCAACCAACGCGTGACCGAGCTCGACGCGCACAGCCGAAAGGCCCGGCTCGCAAGTGGCGGCAGCCTGCCCTGCGACGTGTTCGTAGGAATTCCCGTCCATTGCGTCCCCGATGTGGTTGAGAGCTCCGGCCTGGCGGTTGACGGCTGGGTGCCCGTCGACCACGACAACCTTGCGACCCGCTTCCCAGGTGTCTACGCGTTCGGCGACGTTGCAGGCGCTCCGGTCGCAAAGGCCGGTGTGTTCGCCGAGTCCGCCGCTGGTGTCGTCGCCGAGGACATCGGCGCACGCGTCCGTGGCGGTGAGCTCCGCCAGCGCTACGAAGGCGCGGGCAGCTGCTACATCGAGTTCGGTGGCGGCATGGTTGGAAAGGTCGAGGCCAACTTCTTGGGCGGCGCGACGCCCACGGCACGGCTCCTGGGGCCCTCTCGAGAGCTCGCTGCCGAAAAGGATGCGTTCGCCTCGGCCAGGCGACAACGATGGTTCGGGTTGTAAAGACTCGACTCAGGTTGGCCTGCCGAGGCCCGGCGGTAGTCGCCGGGCCCCGACTGGCCCTTCATTCGGGCTGGCCTGGCTGTATCGGACCGATGCGGTAGGGCCGCATCATCTCGTTGTCCTCGTGCTCGACGATATGGCAGTGCCATACGAACTGACCCGGTGTTTCGAACCGCGCCCGCACCCGCGTGACCTGCCCCGGATAGGCGATGACCGTGTCCTTGAACCCCGATTCCCACGCCTCGGGACGGGTGATGTTGCCGTCGAGCTGGATCGGCTGGACGACCTCGTCCTCCTCCGTCACGAGCCCTTCGCGGTTCACCACCTCGAAGGCGATCTCGTGGACGTGCATCGGGTGCGCGTCGGCAGTCGTGTTGTAGAACTCCCACAACTCGGTGTCGCCGACGGCCGGGTTCTCGGTGACCGGGTCCATCCACAGACGTTCCGTGGACACCCCGGACTCCACCGTGCCGAGGAGCGCCGCGACCGGGCCCTCGATCTCTTCCTCTTCCTCGCCTTCACCCTCGGCCGCCTTCTCGATCATGGCAAG
>JBKPGE010000124.1:0-6101 GCA_046729215.1 Actinomycetota bacterium
CTCGCGGTGCTGCCAGAACTCCCAGACCTCCGGTTCCAGGCGATAGCCGCCCCAGTGCTGCGGGAGCGGGACATCGCGGCCCTCGAACTCCCGTTCCAGCTCCGCCACGCGCGCCTCGAGCTCATCGCGTGAGCCGATCACTTCGCTCTGCGCCGAGGCCCACGCCGCGATCTGCCCGCCACGTGGTCGGGTCCGAAAGTACTCCTCGGACTCTTCGTCCGAGACCCGCGTGACCGGGCCTTCGATCCGCACCTGCCGCCCGAGCGGGTGCCAGTAGAAGAGCAGCGCGCCGCGGCCAGTCGCTGCCAGCTCCCGCGCCTTCCGGCTGCCGTGGCCGGTGTGGAACTTGAAGCCGCGCTCCTCGAAGCCCTTCGCCAGCACCATGCGCACCGACGGGCTGCCGTCCTCGGTCGCCGTCGCCAGAGCAACCGTCTCCGGGAACTCGACGACTCGCCCTGCCTCCTCGTACCACCGCTCGAATTGGCGGAGTGGATCCGGATCGAGATCGCGCCGGCGGAGTGGCCGCTCGCGAGCGCTCATGAATATGGATTATTCAGTATGCACAGGGCCGATCCCTGCGCTATCGTCGGCCCTATGGCGACGACGAAGACGATCGACATCCGCACCGAGATTCCCGGCCCCCGCTCCCGCGAGATCATCGAGCGCAAGCAGCGCGTCATCGCGGATCCGCTGTCCCTCACCTTCCCGATTGTGATCGAGCGCGGCGAGGGTGCGCGCCTCACCGACGTGGACGGCAACACGTTCATCGACTTCACCGGTGGAGTCGGTTGCCTGAACGTCGGTCATTCCCATCCGCGCGTCGTCGAGGCGGCGCAGGAGCAGCTCGAGCGCTTCAGCCACACGGACTTCACGATCGTCCCCTATGAGGTCTACGTGCGGCTGGCCGAGCGGCTCTGCGAGCTCGTGCCGATCGCCAATGCCAAGGCATCGTTCTTCAACGCCGGAACCGAAGCGGTCGAGAACGCGATCAAGTACGCCCGCTCGTACACGAAACGCCCCGCGGTGATCGCATTCGAGGGCGGCTTCCACGGCCGCACCCTGCTCGCCCTGTCGATGACCTCGAAGACGCACCCCTACAAGGCCGGTCTGGGGCCGTTCGCTCCGGAGGTCTACCGCGTCCCCTTCCCGAACGACTACCGCGGGCCCAGCTCCGAGGAAGCGCTCGCGGCGCTCGAACGCGCACTCGTCACGCAGGTTGCGGCCGAGACCGTCGCGGCGATCGTGGTCGAGCCCGTCCAGGGCGAGGGCGGATTTCTCGTCGCGCCGCGGGAGTTCATGGACGGCGTCCGCCGCCTCTGCGACGAGCACGGAATCGTCATGGTGGTCGACGAGGTGCAGACGGGCTTCGCGCGGACAGGAAAGCTGCTCGCGATCGAGCACTACGGCGTCGAGCCCGACCTCATCACCGTCGCCAAATCGATCGCGATGGGCCTCCCGCTTTCGGGCGTGATCGGCAAGGGCGAGATCATGGACGCGCCGGGCGATTCCGCGATCGGCGGCACCTACGTCGGCAACCCCGTCGCCCAGGCGGCGGCCCTCGCGGTGCTGGACATCATCGCCGAGGAGAATCTCTGTGCCCGGGCGACCGCGATCGGCGACCAAGTGCGCGAGCGGATGCTCGCCTGGCAAGAGCGCTTCGCGCAGATCGGCAATGTCCGCGGGCTGGGCGCGATGCTCGCGATCGAGCTCGTGGCCGACGCCGACAGCAAAGAGCCGGCTCCGGAGCTCGCTTCGGCCGTCACGGACGAGGCGGGGAAGCGCGGGCTGCTCCTGCTCAAGTCCGGGATTTACTCAAACTGCATTCGAGTGCTCACCCCGCTGACCCTCCCCGACCCAGAGCTCGATGAGGCGCTCGCCGTCTGGGAGGAAGCGCTCGAAGCCACGCTCTCCGGCTAGAACAACAGGATGACCCCCGCCGACCAGGCGCCGCGCGTGCGGCTGATCTTCGGCGCGCTGATGCTGGTCCTGCTGCTTGCGGCGCTCGACCAGACGATCGTGGCGACGGCGCTGCCGACGATCGTCGGTGAGCTCGGGGGGATCGAGCATCTCTCCTGGGTGGTCACCGCTTACCTGCTCGCATCCACCGTCGTCGGCCCGCTGTACGGGAAGTTTGGCGACCTCTACGGCCGAAAGATCGTCCTGCAGACGGCAATCGTGATCTTCCTCATCGGCTCCGCGCTCTGCGGGCTTGCGCAGAACATGCCCCAGTTGATCGCGTTCCGGGCGCTGCAGGGAATCGGCGGAGGCGGGTTGATCGTCACGACGATCGCCGTGATCGGCGACATCATCCCGCCGCGGGAGCGGGGCAAGTACCAGGGCTTCTTTGGCGCCGTCTTCGGCGTGTCGACGGTGATCGGGCCGCTGCTCGGCGGCTTCTTCGTCGACCACCTCACCTGGCGCTGGATCTTTTACATCAACCTTCCGCTGGGCGCTCTGGCGCTCGGCGTGATCGGCGCGGCGTTCCACACCCGAGCGGCCCATGTCCACCGCCGGGTCGACTACCTCGGGGCGTCGCTCCTCGCTGGCGGGCTCTCCGTGATCATCCTCTTCACGAGCCTCGGCGGGACCACGTGGGCCTGGGACTCGCCCCAGAGCATCGCGCTGATCATCGTCGGCCCTCTGCTCCTGATTGCGTTCGTGCTAGTCGAGCGCCGCGCGGCCGAGCCGATCGTGCCGCTCCAGCTCTTCCAAAACCGAATCTTCGTGGTCACGAGCGCGATCGGGTTCATCGTCGGCTTCGCCCTGTTCGGTGCCGTGACGTACCTGCCCCTCTACCTCCAGATCGTCAAGGGGCATAGCCCGTCATCCTCCGGCCTCCTGCTCACTCCGATGATGGCCGGTCTCCTCGTCACCTCGATCGGGAGCGGGCAGCTGATCACGCGGTTCGGCCGCTATCGGCCGTTTCCGATCGCCGGAACCGCGCTGATGACGGTCGCGATGTTCCTGCTCACCGGCATCGGTGTGTCCCAGCCGATCTGGCAGACCGCCGCGTACATGGTCATTCTCGGTTTCGGGCTGGGTATGACGATGCAGGTGCTCGTCCTGGCCGCGCAGAACGCCGTTCCCTATGAGCTGCTCGGCGTCGCGACGTCAGGGTCGACGCTCTCCCGGCAGGTGGGCGGATCGATCGGCGTCTCGCTCTTCGGCGCGATCTTCGCCAACCAGCTGGCCACGAATCTCGCCGCGGCGTTGCCGACCGGCGTCCGTCCGCCGGCCGCGGCCGCCCCGGACATCGTCAGAGCGCTGCCGCCCGCCGTTCATTCGGCCTACGTCGGCGCGTTCGCAGAGTCGCTTCGGCCGGTGTTCGCCGCGGCGGCGGGAATCTCGGTCCTCGCGTTCGTCCTCACCTGGTTCTTACGCGAGGTGCCGCTCCGCAAGAGCGCCGAGGCTGAGGGTGTTGCCGAGCACTTCGCGATGCCGCGCGAGGCGGAGTCGCTGCCTGAGCTGGAGCGGATCGTCGCGACGCTTGCACAGCGCGAGAACCGCTGGCGGGTCTACGAGCAGCTCGCCGAGCACACCAAGGTGGACCTTGAGCCCGGGGAGCTTTGGTTGCTCACCCGGCTCGGCGATGGAACGGTCGTCGACTTGGAGGATCCGAGAATCGTCGGCGCCCATACGTCGCTCCGCGAACGCGGTCTCATCGAGGACGCTCATCTCCGCGGTGAAGGCGAATCGGTCTACGCCCGGGTCGTCGACGCTCGCCGCGAGGGGCTCGCACAGCTCCTCGAAGGCTGGGAGCCGGAGCGCCACGACGAAGTGAGAGCAATGCTCGATCGGCTCACGCGCGAGCTTGTCGCCGAGATCCCGCCTTCGCCCTCCTAGATGAGCGAACTACCCTTTCCTCCCGTGTCCGAAGAGGTGATTGCAGGCCGCTACGAGCTCCTCGAGCTGGTCGGCCGAGGCGGCATGTCGACAGTCTGGAAGGCGCAGGACCGCCTGCTCGACCGCACCGTCGCGATCAAGGTCCTGCACGAGCAGTTCACGCAGGACGAGGAGTACGTCGAGCGCTTCCGGCGGGAGGCGCGGTCGGTCGCGCAGCTCAGCCATCCCAACATCGTCACGGTCATCGATCGCGGTGAGGACGGCGGACGGCAGTACATCGTCTTCGAGTACGTCGCCGGGTGGAACCTCAAGCAAGTGATCGAACGGCAGGGGCCGCTGCCGATCCGTGACGCGCTCCTGCTCGCGCTGCAGATGGCTCGCGCGCTCGGATTCGCCCACGGTCGCGGGCTGATCCACCGCGACGTGAAGCCCCAGAACGTCCTCTTGAACGAGGACGGGCAGGCGAAGATGACCGACTTCGGCATCGCGCGCTCCGTCGACGTGGACGGCGTGACGATCACCGGGACCGTGCTCGGCACCAGCGAGTACATCGCGCCCGAGCAGGCGCGCGGCCAGCGGGTGGACGCCCTCACGGACGTTTATTCGCTAGGTGTCGTCCTGTACGAGCTGCTGACCGGCGGTGTCCCCTTCCACGGCGAGAACTTCGTCGCCGTCGCGCTCAGGCATGTGAACGAGCCGCCGCCCGACGTACTCGAACAGCGGCCGGACTGCCCGCCACGGGTCGCGATGGCGATCGAGCGCGCCCTGGCGAAGCGTCCCGAGGACCGCTTCAAGTCGATGGACGAGTTCGTCGCCGAGCTCGAGGCCTGCCTCGCCGACCTCGATCCGAGCTCGGAGGAGGCCACGATGATCGCGCGCAGGCCGGTTGCGCCGACGAGGGCGCCGCGGCCGGCGCGGCGGCGCCGAAGGACCGGCCTTCTGTGGCCGCTCCTCGCCGTTGTCGGCGTCTTGGGCGTCGCGGCGCTCGCTGCCTTCGCAGTGGTCGCGTTGCGTGACGACGATGGCGGATCCCCCGCGGCAGCGACGAATCAGCCGATTCGCCTCTCAGGGCTCGGCGCCTACGACCCGGATGGCGACGGCGCCGAACACGACGGTGAGGCGCCGAATGCGACCGACGGCAATCCCGGGACCTACTGGACGACCGAGACGTACAACGACTTCTCGAACACCAAGCCGGGCGTCGGCCTCGTGCTCGATGCGGGCAAGGTGGCGGAGCCGAAGTCGATCATCGTCACGACGGACACGCCCGGGTTCACCGCCGAGATCCGAGACGGTGACTCCCCTGAGGGGCCGTTCCAGTCGGTCTCGAACTCCGAGACCGTCGACGCCCAGACGACCTTCGACCTGCAGGACGTCAAGGCGCGCTACTTCGTCATCTGGATCACCGACCTCGACAGCCGGGCGCACGTCAACGAGGTCAAGGCGGCTTAGTACTCGAGCCGGCCGCGGCGGTCGTGGCGCTCGAGCGCCAGCTCGATCAGGCGGTCGAGCAGCGCCGGATACGGGATGCCCGAGGCCTCGAAGAGCTTCGCGTAGACACTCGTCGCCGTGAACCCCGGAATCGTGTTCAGCTCGTTGACGAGCACCTCGCCGTCGGCGGTCACGAAGGAGTCCACTCGGGCCATGCCCTCACAATCTGAGGCGACGAACGCGTCGACCGAGACCTCCTGCACGCGTTCGATCGCCGCGTCCGGGATCCTCGGCGGGATGATCAAGTCCATTCCGCCTTCGTCGTACTTGGCGGAGTAGTCGTACCAATCGACGCCGCCGAACCCATGCGCGACGATCTCGCCCGGCACCGAGGCGATCGGCTCGCGGTTCCCGAGCACGCCGCACTCGACCTCCACGCCGTCGACGAACTCCTCGACGAGGACCTTGTCGTCGTGGCGACGCGCGAGCGCCACTGCGTCCTCGAGGTGCTCCTCGCCCTCGACCTTCGTGATCCCCACTGACGAGCCCAGCCGCGCCGGCTTCACGAAGACCGGGTAGCCGAACGGGTTCTCCGGCCGGTCGCCGTTTCTGACCGTCACGGACCGCGTCACCGGAATCCCCTTGTCGCGGCAGACGGACTTGAAGAGATCCTTGTCCATGCAGAGCGCGGAAGCCGTCACTCCGGCGCCCACGTAGGGCACCCCGGCGAGCTCGAGCAGCCCCTGAACGGTCCCGTCCTCGCCGAAGGGGCCATGGAGGATCGGGAGGACGACATCGACGCGCCCCAGGGTCTCCGGCGGCGAACC
>JBKPGE010000125.1:0-2130 GCA_046729215.1 Actinomycetota bacterium
TCGTCGATCGCGCAGAACGAGATCGGGCACGCGCGCGCGCTGTACGAGCTCGTCGCGCGCGATCTCGGCACGACGGCGGACGAGCTCGCCTTCGACCGAACGCCCGACGAGTATCAGTGTTCCACCTTCGTGGAGCTCCGACTGGTGCCCGACTGGGCGCGGACGATCGCACGCCACTACCTCTACGAGACCGCGGATGAGCAGCGGATCAAGGCGCTCATGGAGTCGGACGACATGGAGGTCGCGGGTCTCGCCGCCAAGATCGACCGCGAGGAGGCCTACCACCGGATGCACGCCCAGATGTGGTTCGACCGCCTCCAGGACGAGCCACGCTTCGTCGAGGCGCTCGAGGAGCTGCGGCCGCTCGTCGACCAGCGTGGAGAGCACGTCGCAGAGTTCGCCGACCTGTGGAACGAGATGACGATGGTGCGCCGGTCTGTGGCGGGGGCGACGTGGTAACGCGCGCTCAGGTCTGGGAGGCGCTCGCCGAGATCCCCGACCCGGAGATCCCGGTCATCTCGCTGGTCGAGCTCGGCGTCGTCCGCGACGTGGAGGTGGAGGACGGGCGCGTGCGGGTGGAGTTCACGCCGACGTTCCTCGGCTGCCCAGCGCTCGAGGTGATGCGCGACCAGATGTCGGCGAAGATCCGGGAGCTCGGCGCCGCGCCCGAGATCGAGGTCATCGCCGACGACTCGTGGTCGACGGACCGAATCACGCCGGAGGGGCGCGAGAAGCTCCGTGAGGCGGGGTTCGCGCCGCCGGCCCCGCGTAGCGCGGGCACGCTGCAGCTGGTCCAGCTCCAGCGTGGCCCGTTTCGCTGCCCGTACTGCGGCTCGACCGAGACGGAGCTGGAGAACATCTTCGGCCCGACGCCGTGCCGGTCACTCCGCTACTGCAAGAGCTGCAGCCAGCCGTTCGAGCAGTTCAAGACGATCTAGAGCGCTTCGCGCAGGTTTCAGCGAGGCCGTCCAAGGCCGACGTTGCTTGTTTTATCGGCGCCCGGTGCTTAAGTTGTGCTCCGCCGCCGCGCGGAGGGGACAATTCGAGAGGAAGACGCGCGTGCAAAGGGGGGCAACTGCGGGACGCAGGCCACACGCACGGACCAAGGAGGACTGAAAATGCTTCGAACAGTCTCGATTGCGAGCATGGTCGCCGCTATGCTCGTCTTCGGCGCCTCATCCGTAAGCGCGATGGGCGCCGGTTCGTCCGACCGGACGACGCTTCACGGAAGCGCGCCGGGCTGGGCCAAGCAAGGCAATCTCGTAGGTGCCGCAGATTCGGCCGGTACGGTGGGCTTCCGCGCTTACCTCGGGTGGAAAGCGGGCGCCGAGGCCTTTGCGAAGGCGGTCTCGGACCCTCGGAGCTCATCCTACGGTCGCTACCTGACGCCTTCCGAGTTTCGCAGGCGCTTTGCGCCAACCCAGACGCAGGTCGGCGCGGTCCAGTCATGGCTGAGGAGCCAAGGCTTCAAGGTGAACTACACGCCTGCAAACAACCATTACGTGTCCGCAGAGGGCACCGTCGCCCAGGCGGAAGCTGCGTTTGGCACGCAGTTCGGAATGTACGCCGTTCAAGGCAAGACGGTTCGCTCCCCCTCCGCTGACATTGCGATTCCGAACGCACTCTCGGGCACCGTCACGGCGGTCGTCGGGTTGGACGACAGCGCCGTGTTCGTCCAGACGGATCACGTCGTCGACAAGAACGCGCCTCCGTCGGCCGGATTCCGAAACGCGCCACCGCTCTCGGCGTACTGGGCGCAGTTCGTTTCGCCCTACGCCTATCCGCCGGGCTTCACCGATGTCGCCAGTCCCGCGACGGCACCGTGGACCGTCAAGGGATACACGCCCAATCAGATCAAAGGGGCGTACGGCATCTCCGGGTACGACGGAGCAGGACAAACGGTCGCGATCATCGACGCCTACGCGTCCCCCACGATCCTGGCCGACGTCAACCAGTGGTCGACCAATCGCGGCTTGCCTACGATGAACGCGTCGCAGCTCGTGCAGGTCGTGCCCCCGGGCGTCTACGGACGACCGCAGAATCCCGCGCAGGATCCGCAGGGCTGGTACGGAGAGGAGACGCTCGACGTGGAGGCGGTGCACGGTATGGCACCCGCCGCGAAGATCGTCT
>JBKPGE010000126.1:0-27325 GCA_046729215.1 Actinomycetota bacterium
GAGGAGCTCGCGCCGGCCCCAGAGCGCGCCGACCCCGCTCGGCCCGCAGAGCTTGTGCGCCGAGAAGGCGAAGAAGTCGCAGCCGATCGCCTGCACGTCGATCGCGAGGTGCGGAGCCGCCTGGGCGCCGTCCACGACCAAGATCGCCTCGTGCTGGTGCGCCCAGGCAGTGAGTCGATCAACAGGATTGATGGTGCCGAGCGCATTCGAGACCAGGTTCGTGGCGACGACCTTGACCCGGCCGTCCGCGACGATCTCGTCGAGGCCGTCGAGATCGAGCTCACCGGCATCGGTCAGCGGGATCATCCGGAAGCCCGCGCCCGTCCGCTTGGCCACGTACTGCCAGGGGACGAAGTTCGAATGGTGCTCGAGCTCCGTGACGACGACGAGGTCGCCGGGACCGAGGTTCGTCAGGCCCCAGGCGTAGGCGACGAGGTTCAGACCTTCGGTTGCGTTCCGCGTGAAGATCAGCTCACGCGACGACGGCGCGTTGACGAAGCGTGCGATCCGCTCGCGTGCGCCCTCGAACGCCTCAGTCGCCCGCTCGGCGAGCGCATACACGCCGCGATGCACGTTTCCGTACGACGTCTCGTAGAACTGCGTCATCGCGTCGAGCACCTGGCGCGGCTTCTGAGCCGTCACAGCCGAGTCCAAATAGGCCAGCGGCTTTCCGTTGATCTCCTGCGCGAGGATCGGAAAATCGGCGCGCAGAGCGTGCGCATCGAGTTTCATGTCGGCGCCGACGGCCACGGATCCATCGTACCGGGCTGCCTTGCTTGAACAGCGAGGCCGAGTACCCTATGCCCGCGTGAGGGTCGGACTCTTCGTCGGCGTGCTGGTGGCCCTCCTCGCAGGCTGCGGAGGCGGCGACAACGGCGGCGGAGATCAGACGTCCGATAGCCCCGGCGCGAAGGTCTTTGCCGACGCAGGTTGCGGCGGCTGCCATACCTATTCGCCGGCGAATTCGAACGGCAGCATCGGGCCGAACCTGGATGACGCCAACGTCACGTTCGAGCGTGCGGTCGAGCAGGTCACGAACGGAGGCGGAGGGATGCCCCCGTTCAAGGAAAAGCTGAGCAAGCAGGAGATCGACGACGTCGCGCGCTTTGTCTCACAGGTCAGCGGCTCGGCGGCGGGAGCAGGAGGACCCGCCGTCGGCCCTTTTCGTCCTGACGACACCCGCCTCGAAGGCTGTCTGGACACCGATTGCCGCCGACAGGCGTTCGGCAACATCGCCTACCGCGACGGGCCGAAGGCCGCGCTCGACCTCTTCGACCAGAAGATCGAGGACGACGAAGCGATCCGCTCGGACTGCCACCGCATCGCCCACACGATCGGCGCCGCCTCGCTCGAGTATTACGACGGCAGCGTCGCCAAGGCGCTCGCGCACGGCCGCTCCTCGTGCTGGTCGGGTTACTACCACGGCGTCGTCGAGCGCTCCTTCGTCGGCGCCTCGCGCGCCGACCTCGTCAAGCGCTCCCGTGACATCTGCAAGGACCCGGACATCCGCAAGACGAGCTTCCTGGCCTACCAGTGCGTCCACGGGCTCGGCCACGGGCTGATGATCCACACGAGCTACGACCTCCCGGCCTCGCTGCACGTGTGCGACCAGCTCGCCACGGCCTGGGACAGCGACTCGTGCGAGGCCGGTGTCTTCATGGAGAACATCTCGTCCTCGTACGGGATCAAGTCCAAATGGCTCAAGGACGACGACCTGATCTATCCCTGCGACGACGTCGCCGAGAAGTACAAGCTCTACTGCTACCTGATGGTCACCTCCCGGATCCTGGAGGTGAACGGGTACGACTGGAAGAAGACGGTGGCTACTTGCCGGAAGAGCGAGAAAGCGTGGATCGCGACGTGCTTCCAGTCCCTCGGGCGAGACGCATCCGGCAGTACGCGCCAGGACGTCCCCAAGATCCTCGAGCTCTGTGCGCTCGCGGGCGACATGGCGCGTGAGTGCGTCTACGGGGCAGCGCGGGACATCACCTCGAACGACGCGAGCCCGAAGCGGGCGACAGGGCTCTGCCAATCCGCGGCCGACGCGCTTCGCGCCTACTGTTTCGAAGGGATCGGGACAATCCTCGGCGGCATGTCCGCCGATCGCGCCGGGCGGCGCGCCGCTTGCCTGGCCGTGACGAAGAGCTACGCCCGCGCCTGCTTCCGCGGCGCCCTGGCCCTGTAGTTAAGACCAGCGCAACTTCCGCGCTCCACAATGGGCGCATGACCACCGTCCTCGTCGTCGACGACGAGCCGATCGTCCGTGAGGTGGTCGTCCGCTACCTGGAGCGTGAGGGTTACGAGACGCTGGAGGCGGCCGACGGAAATCACGCTCGAGAGCTCCTCGAGGAACGCTCGCCCAGCCTTGTCGTCCTCGACCTGATGCTCCCCGGAACCGACGGGCTTGCGCTCTGCCGCTGGATCAGATCTACGTCGCGGCTGCCAGTGATCATGCTCACAGCCCGCGGTGAGGAGGCTGACCGGATCGTGGGGCTCGAGCTCGGCGCCGACGACTACGTGACCAAGCCGTTCTCGCCGCGCGAGCTCGTGGCGCGGGTGCGCAGCGTGCTTCGCCGGGCAGCGATCGACGCTACTCCGAGCGAGCCACTGTCGTTCGGCGAGCTCGAGCTCGACCCCGAAGCGCGCGAGGTCAAGAAGGCCGGCCTGCCGCTCCAGCTGACCACCAAGGAGTTCGACCTCCTCTACTTCCTGGCGCGGAACCCGCGGCACGTGTTCTCGCGCGACCAGCTGATGGTCCGCGTCTGGGGCTACTCGGCCGCGCTCGACACCGGGACGGTCACCGTCCACATCCGACGGCTGCGCGAGAAGATCGAAGACGACCCCTCGCGGCCACGACACCTTCAGACGGTTTGGGGTGTCGGCTACCGGTTTTCGCCGTGATCCTCTTCGCACTCCTCGTAGCAGCAGCAACGCTGGCGGCGGGGCTCGCGGCCGCGCTCGTCGTCCGTGGTGCGCCGACTGTCCGCCTACAGCTCATCGGGCTCGCGCTCGTTGCCGTGCTCCTGCCCCTGTGTGCGGTCCTCCTCTCCGGCGTGGTCATGTTCCAGTCCGGCCATGATCTGACCGTTCTCGCCATCGCCGCGGCCTCGTCGACCGCTGCACTGGCTGCAGCGGTGCTCGTCGGCCGCGCGATCCTCCGGCCGGTCGAAGGGGTGCGGGCGACCTCGGTCGCCCTGGCCGGCGGTGATCTCACTGCCCGCGCGAGACCTGACGGAGGTCGTGAGCTCCGCGAACTCGCGGAGTCGCTGAACGAAACCGCCGCAAACCTCGAGCGGCTCTTCGAAGCCCGTCGCCAGCTCGTTGCTTGGGCCAGTCACGATCTGCGGACGCCGCTCGCGTCGCTCCAGGCGATGCTCGAAGCCGTCGAGGACGGCCTGGCAGAGCCGGAACGCTACCTCCCGGGCATGCGCGAGCAGGTTCGAGTCCTCGGAATGCTGATCGACGACCTCTTCGAGCTCGCGCGCATCGACGCCGGGGTGCTAAAGCTGGAGCTTCGCGACGCCCCGCTGACGCCGCTCGTCGAGACATGCCTGCGAGGAATCGAAGCCGAGGCGGAGGCGAAGCACATCCGGCTCGAGGCGCGAATCGACGGCGCGGCAGCCGCCCGGTGCGCCCCTCGACAGGTCGAGCGGGTCCTGTACAACCTCCTGACGAACGCGCTCAGGCATACGCCCTCGGACGGCTCGGTCGCGGTCGTCGTCGAGCCAGATGCAACCGAAGTCCGCGTCACGGTCGAGGACACCGGCGAAGGGATACGGGCGACAGACGGCGGAGGTCTCGGGCTCGTGATCGCCCAAGGCCTGGTGCTGGCGCAAGGCGGGCGAGTCTGGGCCGAGAACCGTCCGGGAGGCGGAGCGCGCATCTCGTTCACCCTCCCGGCGGTTTAAGGGAGGTGCGCGGCCAGCTCGTCGTCGGGATGAGGGCTACCCGAAGGTGAACGCGTAGGCGGCGAGGCCAGGCGACAGACGAAGCTCCAGGAGACCGCTCCTCCGCTCGGGCAGCTCGAACAGCGTGTAGAGCCTCGGCTCGCCGCCGATCGCGACGGGCTGCCGTCGGTGACCGTCGAGGAAGACCTCGATCGAGCCGTGGCCACCGAGGACAAGGTTGACCTCCCTCGCCATGAACCGGATCCGCAGCCTTGCGTCCTTTCCCGCGACGATCCGCTCAGCTTCGACTCGGAGACGACCCGAGTACGCCAGCTGATCGGCGCGAAGCGGCCGGAGCGGGAAGGCATATGTGGCCTCGGCGTCCGGTGTCAGCCCAACGCCCGCGAAGCGGGCGAGCCGCGCGTAGCCGAGATAGGACTCCGGCGTCGTGACCGTGGTCGGGGTACGGTCGGCGACGCGTTCGGCATCGGCGCCGACGCGGGTGCCGAGGTACCGGCGGATCTGCTTTTCCGTCTCGCCGTACTCGCCCTCGCCGAAGTGGACGTAGCGGACACGGCCGGTCCGGTCGATGAGGTACTTGGCCGGCCAGTACTCGTTTGCGTACGCGCGCCATGTCGCGAAGTCGTTGTCGAGCGCGACCGGGTAGCGGACCCCGAGCTTGTGGACCGCGGTGCGGACATTCCCGGGCACACGCTCGAACGCGAACTCCGGCGAATGAACGCCGATGACGACGAGCCCGTCCTTGCGATACGCACGATCCCAGGCCTTCACATGGGGAAGCGTTCGGAGGCAGTTGACGCAGGAGTACGTCCAGAAGTCGATCAGCACGACCTTCCCGCGCAGCTGCTCGAGGCTCAACGGCTTGCTGTTGATCCACTCGCCGATCCCACGGATCTCCGGCGCGCGTGACGCAGTCGACGCCGCCGCACCGGTCTCGCTGAGGTCTCGGAGCTCGCGTCGAGCCGTCGTATTGCGCTCGACGCGATTCTGCAGCGCCTCGGTGTAGCCGGGAACGGCGGTCGTGAAGCGCTGGTCGGCGCCGAACGCGATCGCGAGCGCCGTGATGCCGATCAGGGCACCAGCAACCCGGCGTGTCGTCTCGGCATGGCGGCGCAGCGCTAGCAGCTTCCCGCCGGAGGCGATCGCGAACATCGGAACCGCGGCGCCGACGGCGTAGGCGAACGTCACGGCGAAGGTGCGAACGCCGATGTCGCCGGTCGCGGAGAGGGCGGTGACCGCGGCGAGCACGGGGCCGGCGCAGGGGACGAAGACGAGACCGAGGCTCGCTCCGAGAAGGAGGCCATTGGAGTCGGTGCTCGCTCGGCGCCTGGTGAGAAACAGGAACGGACGCTCGAGAAGCCCAGCGAGCTTCGGGAATAGCAGGGTCGCTGCGAGGAGAAGCAGCAGCGCGATCGCGAGGTCGCGGAGGAAGTCGTCCGGCAGTCCGAGCGCGTCCAGGAGCGAGGCGCCGACGACCGTGAAGATCGTGAAGCTGCCGACGAGCCCGGCGATGATCCCGTACGGCTGGCGTCCAGAGGCGCCGCCGGCAAGGAGGATCGGCAGCACCGGCAGGACGCAAGGTGAGATCGCTGTGATGAGACCGGCGACGAACGCGATCCCGAGCAGCACCAACATGCTTTTAGAGTAGGAGCCGCGCGTTACCGAGGGCTTAAATCAGCGCCAATCCGCCTCTGTACCGCGCGTGAGGACTCTCGCGCTGCCACGCCGGTCCGCCCGCGCCACGATCAGCCGCCCGAGGAGGTTCTCCCAGAGGAGGTATCTCGAGTCCGGCGACCAAACGAATGCCCGATCGTCCGTCGCGGTGCCGACTCGGAGCCGACCGCGGCCGTTCGTCCCGACCGTCCAGACGCCCCACGGATTCGGGCCATTGGGCCGCTCGACGGCGAGATAGGCAAGGCGGCGTCCGTTCGGCGACCACGCGGGCCGCGACAGCACCGTGCCTCGGGCGAGCCTGCGCAACCCCCTACCGCTCGCCCGGACCGCGTAAATGCTCCGACCCCTTGCGAAAGCGATGTCGCCACGCGCCGACCACGTTGGATCACCAGCACCCGACGTGCCACGAATCCGCGTCGTCACTCCCGATCGCAGGTCGACCACGGCCAGCGTGGTCGGGCCGCTCGACAGCGCCTCATAGACGAAGCGGCGGCTCCCCGGCGACCACGCGTACGACGGATCCTCCAGCATGTCGACCTCACGGTCGAGAAGCCGCCGACTCTCGCTTCCATCCGGACGCGCCACCCAGAGGTCCGCACACGGCGGGAGGACATAGCCGCGTGGCTCCTCGTATTGACAGTGCTCGACGAGATACGAAAGCCAGGCTCCGTCTGGCGACCACCTGAGCTCCGCGACGATCCCTTCGGTCGGTATCGCGATTCGCCGTACAGCCGATCCGTCGGGGCGCCTGATCACGATTCCGCCGCTTCCGAACGCTGCAAGCAAGAGGCGATCCGGAGACCATGTCGGCTCGGAGTCCCAGGCCGGTTCGCGCGTAAGCCGCTTCAGCCCCGACCCGTTCGCGTGAATCGAGAAGAGCTCGGCTTGCTCGCCGACGGTGCGCGAAAGGACGATCGTGCCTGTGGGTGGGGCCGCAGCAGCCGGAATCGCGAGGAAGGCTGTGAGGACGCCGAGTACCAGAGGCGCACGCACGGCGGCCAGTTTGCAGGAGGGCTGTTAAGAGTCTAGGACCCGGACGAGCGCGCTATCCAGTATCGCAACGACGGCGAAGGCGATCGCGAAACCAGTCTGGTCTGCTCCGACGAGGGCGAGGACGGCGGCGCCGAAGACGACGAGCTCGAAGACGGCCTTCATGACCGGTGACTGGAACCTGGCCTTCGGCGAGACGAACAGTCCCCAGAGGACGGCGGCAACAAGCGGCGCTCCAAGGCCCAGGAGGATCTTCGTGAACGTCCCTTCCCCTGTATCGAAGCCCCAGTAGCCGAGCGCCACGAGTGCCGCGAGCTCGAGGCCGAACCGAACCGCGAGCAGAAGGCCCTTGAAGATTTGCACTCAGCCGATCAGCACATCGACCGCCAGTACCGCAGCACCGCAGAGGACGATCAGCGCCGCCAGCAGATTGGCTCGGCGCGGTCTCGCATTCGCCGCGCGCTCGACCTCGGTTGCCGCGCGCCAGTAGAGGAATGCGCCGACGGCGATGAGCGCAGCTTCGACCAGGATCGCGGCCCAATGAACCTTCCAGAGGCCGAAGCCCACCCGGATGTCGCCCACGTTCCCGGGGAAGATCGGCATGTCGTCCCGGTGGACGATGAGGTCGAGGATCCAGTGGGAGAAGACGACCGCGCCGATCACGATGCCTCCGCGCCGGCCCCACCACCGCGTGACGATCCAGCCGGTCGCGAGCGCGATGGCCGCGGCGCCGATGAGTGAGTGCGTGTAGTCGGCGTGGATGATCACGTCCCCGTAGCCGCCGTCGGTCCCGGGCGCGTCCTCGATGGTCTCGGCGCCTGTCGCGTACGTGAAGATGAAGATCACGTCCAGCCAGACGGTTGCGAGCATCAGCGCCCAGAGCGGCACAAACCGCTCGTATGCCTTCACTCCGGCGGCTAGCCCGAAGTGTCCTGTGACCACGGGATCTTCATGTCGAGCCAGCCGAGCAGCCCGACGAAGAGGATCAGGCCGAGGAAGAAGCCCATTCGGCGACGGAGCTTAAGGCTTTTACGCCTGCGGGATTCGGGCCTCGAGGGCCTCGCCGAGAGCCTCGCGCACCGGCTCGAGCTCGATTCGGTCGAGCACGTCGGTGAAGAAGCCGCGCACGATCAGCCGCTCGGCCTCGCTGCGAGAAAGGCCGCGGGCCATCAGGTAGAAGAGCTGCTCGCGGTCGACCTGGCCGACCGTCGCGCCATGGGTGCAGCGAACGTCGTTGGCGAGGATCTCGAGCCCCGGGATCGGAACGGCATGCGTCGTCGGGGACAGCATGAGGTTCCGGTTCTCCTGGTATGCGTTCGTGCGCTGCGCGTCCTTCTCGACACGGATCATCCCGCGCCAGACGGCCGTCGCCTTGTCGCGCAGCGCGCCTTTGAAGGCGAAGTCCGAGGTCGTGTTCGGCGCGGAGTGGAGCTGGTACGTGTCGTAGTCGAGGTGTTGCTCGCCGTCTGCGAAGTACGCGCCGGTCACGCGTGATGTGGCGCCTTGGCCGGTCAGGTCGTTCTGGATCCAGACCTTGCCCTTCTTCGAGCCGAAGCCGCCTGCGACCCAGTCGAGCTCGGCGTCGCGCTCGACCCGGGCGTGGTGCGACGCGAAGTGCCAAGTGTCAGGCGAGAGGCTCTGGATCGAGACGTACTCGAGCTTCGCGGCCTGCTCGACGAAAAGCTCGCTGACCGTATTCGTGTAGCCCGCGACCTCTGGCGTCGACGACACGTACTCCTCGATCAGCGTGAACCGGCTCTCGGGCTCCGCGATGACGAGCAGGCGGAAGAAGAGCGCCTCGCCGTCCAGGGAGTTGACGATCCGCACCGACAGCGGTTGCTCGAGCTCGACGCCCTTGGGCACCGTGACGAGCAGCCCGTGCTCCCAGACGGCGGCGTTGTGCGCCGCAAACTTCTCGTCGGTCCCGACGAGTTGTCCCAGCCGCACGTGGTCGGTGAACGGCTCGAAGATGACGCCTTCAGGCGCGTTCTCGACGATCGAGATCCCGCTCTCGTCGACGACAGCCATCGCGGCGACGTCGACTTCCAGGAGCGTCTCGGCAGGCCGTGTCTGGGGGCCAGGCCCCTGGACCTGCCCGTTGCGGACAAAGGAGTCCGGGTCGAAGCCCCGCAGATCCGTGAAGCGCCAGTGCTCGTCGGCCGTGTTCGGAAGCGGGAGCTTCGCATAGCGAGCCGCTGCGGCGGTCCTATCCACGAGAAGCGCACTCCCGGTGCAGGATCGGGGCCATCGTCTCTACAGGCCGTGTCTGGGGGCCAGGCCCCTGAACCTGATCGTTTTGGAGGCTAGCCACGAGGTTTGTACCTCCGGTGCAAGATCAGGACGTTGCCGTCGGGGTCTTTGACGAAGCCCATGTGGCAGACGCCCGAGTCCTGGATGCCGATGACCTCGGCGCCGGCCGCTCGAAGCTCCTCGACGGCGGATTCGACGTCAGCGACCCGGAGCGCGATTCCGTTCTGGTTCGGAACGAACGTCTCACCCTGCTCCTCCGGGTTCCAGAACGAGAGTGTGACGTTCGGAGTCTCGATCTCTTCATCGGTGTGTTCGCTCACCGGGAGGCCCAACACATCGCGGTACCAGGCCACGGCCCGCCCAGCGTCACGCGTCGGAACCGACACGTAGTCCACCTGCTCGATCTGCATCACGGCAGTGAGCCGTCGCTGTAAGGCGCGTAGCGGTGGTGGAGGATCAGCGAATTGCCGTCGGGATCCTTGAAGAACGCCATGTGGCAGACCCCGGAGTCGTACGCCTGGGGAAACTCGAACTCGACGCCGCGCTCGCGCAGCCGCTCCAGCGTTTCGGCAACGTCGGCGACGCGCAACGCGATCGCGTACTCGGGCTCGTACACGCCGCCGCCCTTCTGCTCCGGCGTGCTGAGGACCAACCCGACGTTGCTCGTCTCGAACTCCGGCCAGCCGTCGCTGGACAGGGGGTTCAGGTTCAGTCCCAGGGTCTCGCCGAAGAACTCGGAAGCCCGGTCGCGATCCTTGACGTTCACGCCGATGAAGTCGGTTCGCTCGATCTCCGTCACCGGAACGTCGAACGGCTCGAGCGGTGCGTAACGCCGATGCAGCTGCAGGGGGTTTCCGTCGGAGTCGCTGAACGGCGCGCCGTGACAGACGCCCGTGTCGAACGTGTCACGGTGGAACTCGGTGCCGGTCGCCTCGACCTTCCGCCGCGCCTCCTCGACGTCGGGAACGCCGATGGCGATCGTGCCGCCGTACATCGAAAGGGCGATCGTCAGGTTGCCGGTCTCGTACTCGACCCAGCGTTCACCGGAGGAGTGCGGGTTCCGCACCAGCCCGAGCGTCTCGCCGTAGAACGCATCCGCCCGCGCCAGATCTTCCACCGGCACAGCGATGAAGTCGACGCGCTGTGTTCGGATCAACCGACAGAGCCTTCCATCTGGAGCTGGATCAGCCGGTTCATCTCGACTGCGTACTCCAGTGGAAGCTCCTTTGTGATCGGCTCGACGAATCCGGAGACGATCATCGCGCTAGCCTCGGCCTCGGTGAGACCACGGCTCATGAGATAGAAGAGCTGCTCCTCACCGATCTTCGAAACCGTCGCCTCGTGGCCGATGTCGACGTTGTCCTCGTCGATCCTCATGTACGGGTACGTGTCCGACCGCGACGCCTCGTCGAGGATCAGCGCGTCGCAGACGACCTTGGACTTCGAGCCCGTGGCGCCCTTGGCCACCTCCAAGAGCCCGCGGTAGCCGGCCCGGCCGCCGTTCTTCGAGATCGACTTCGAGGTGATCACCGAGGTCGTGTTCGGCGCGACGTGAACGGCCTTGCCGCCGGCGTCCTGGTGCTGGCCGTCACCCGCGAACGCGATCGAGAGCACCTCGCCATGGGCGCGCTCGCCGAGTAGCCAGATCGCCGGGTACTTCATCGTCAGCTTCGAGCCAAGATTCCCGTCGACCCACTCCATCGTCGCGTCCTCGTAGGCGACCGCCCTCTTGGTGACGAGGTTGTAGACGTTCGTCGACCAGTTCTGGATCGTCGTGTACCGGGCGCGGGCACCGCGCTTGACGATGATCTCGACGACCGCCGAGTGCAGCGAGTCGCTGGAGTAGATCGGCGCGGTACAGCCCTCGACGTAGTGCACGAAGGCGCCCTCGTCGACGATGATCAGCGTGCGCTCGAACTGGCCCATGTTCTCCGCGTTGATGCGGAAGTAGGCCTGGAGCGGCATCTCGACCTTCACCCCCGGTGGCACGTAGATGAACGAGCCGCCCGACCAGACGGCGGAGTTCAGCGCCGCGAACTTGTTGTCGTTCTGCGGGATGACGGTGCCGAAGTACTGCTTGACGAGCTCTTCGTGCTCACGGAGCCCCGAGTCCATGTCCAGGAAGAGCACGCCCTGGGACTCGAGGTCTTCCTTGAGCTTGTGGTAGACGACCTCGCTCTCGTACTGGGCGCCGACACCGGCGAGGTACTTCTTCTCAGCCTCGGGGATGCCGAGCTTGTCCCAGGTGTCCTTGATGTCCGGCGGCAGGTCCTCCCAGGAGGATGCCTGCTTCTCCGTCGGCCGGATGTAATAGAAGATGTTGTCGAAGTCGATGCCCGAGACGTCGCCGCCCCAGGTCGGGAGCGGGCGCGCCTGGAAGTACTCGAGCGACTTGAGCCGGAACTTGCGCATCCAGTCGGGCTCGTTCTTGTGCTCGGAGATGGCGGCGACGAGCTCGGCTGAAAGGCCGCGGCCGGACTTGAAGAAGTAGTCCTCGGGACTGTGGAACCCATACTTGTAGTCGCTGCCGATCTCGGCGACGACCTGCGTCTCTTCCTTGACCGCCACTAGCTCACCACCTTCTCGGGCATGAATGCTTCATACCCCTCTGCCTCCAGTGTATCCGCCAGCTCCGGTCCCCCCTCGGCGACGATCCGCCCATCCACGAACACATGCACGAAATCGGGATCGATGTAGTTGAGGATCCGCTGGTAGTGCGTGATCACGACCGCGCCCATCTCCGGGCCGACCAGCTCGCGAACGCCGCCGGCCACGATCTTGAGCGCGTCGATGTCGAGGCCCGAGTCGGTCTCGTCGAGCACGGCGATGCGCGGCTTGAGAAGCGCCATCTGCAGGATCTCGACCCGCTTCTTCTCGCCGCCCGAGAAACCGTCGTTGACGTAGCGCTGCGCGAGCTCGCGAGGGATGCGCAGCCGCTCCATCGCGCCCATGATCTCCTTGCGGAACTCGGGAACTGGGATCGGATCGTCCTCGCCGGCGCGCGCCTTGCGGATCGCGTTGATCGCGGAACGCATGAAGCTCGTGACGGTGACGCCAGGGATCGCGTGCGGGTACTGGAACGCCAGGAACAGTCCACGCTGCGCCCGCTCGTCCGCGCCGCGCTCCGTCACGTCCTCGCCCTCGAAGATGATCTGCCCGCCCGTGATCTGGTATGCCGGGTGCCCCATCAGCGCGTATGCGAGCGTCGACTTGCCCGACCCGTTCGGGCCCATGATCGCGTGGATCTGGTTCGTGTCCACGACAAGGTCGACACCCTTGACGATCTCGGTGCCGTCTTCCAGCGCGACCTGCAGGTTCTTGAGCTCGAGTAGAGCCAAACGTCCCCTTCCTTAGCGCAAATCGAGCGGGCCTTCCGCCCGCCCTCTTCGGCCATCGTAGCAACGTGCTCGACCCTCTCCGGGCCGACCCGAACCCGCTGCTATCGTGCTTTTATGCCCTTTGGAATCGGGCTTCCCGAGATCCTCATCTTCCTCGTCGTCGTCCTGCTCCTCTTCGGAGCGTCGCGTGTGCCGGAGATCGGCCGATCGCTCGGCAAGGGCATGCGCGAGTTCAAGGACGCGGTGAGCGGGCACGACGAGACGCCCTCATCACTCCCGCGCGCGCCCGAGGACGAGGAGAAGGTCGCCTCGCCTCCGCGCGAGCGCGACAGCCTCTCCTAGGTCTCCCCGGTGAGACTGAGACGGCTGCCGCGCCGCCTCGGCTACGGCGAGGAGGCGTCGCTTGTCGAGCATCTGGACGAGCTCCGCTCGCGGCTGATCGTCTGCATCGTCGCGATCGCTGTCTTCTTCCCGCTCGCCTACGTCTTCCATGAACACCTCGTCGAGTGGCTGATCCGTCCGCTGCCGGACGACAAGCGCATCGTCACGCTCGGCGTCACCGAGCCGTTCACGACGGCCGTGAAGCTCAGCTTCTACACGGCGCTCGCAGCGGCGTTCCCGGTGCTCGTGTGGCAGACGTGGAGCTTCCTCGCGCCCGCCGTGCAGCAGGAGAGCCAACGGGTGATCGCCCGCTTCGTCGCCTTCGCCACGGTGCTGTTCGCGGGAGGAATGGCGTTCTCGTACTTCGTCCTCCTGCCGCTCGCGCTGCGCTTCCTCACGAACTACGACGACAACCTCTACGACGTCCAGATCCGTGCGAGCTACTACCTCTCGTTCGCGGCGCTGATGATCTTCGCGACGGGCCTCGTGTTCCAGCTCCCGATCTTCGTGGTCGCGCTGGTGCGCATCGGGGTGCTCACCACGGCCCAGCTGCGGCGGAACCGAAAGCTGGCATACGTCATCTTGCTCGGCGCGGCGATCCTGCTTCCGACGGTCGACCCCGTTTCACTCGCCTTGGAGGTCGCGCCGCTCTGGATCCTGTTCGAGCTCTCGATCTGGCTCTCGGTGGCACTGGAGCGGCGTTGGGCGGCCTCCCGCACCCTCGTGCCTGAGTGACGTCTCCAAAGATCGAGCTGCACGTTCACCTCGAGGGGACCGTGCGGCCGGAGACGCTACTCAAGATCGCACGGCGCAACGACTACCCGTTGCCCGCCGAGACCGTCGAGGGCCTGGCTCAGCTCTATGACTACCGAGACTTCGCGCACTTCATCGAGGTGTGGATCCTCACGACGAACGCGCTGCAAAAACGGGATGACTTCCACCAGGTCGTCGTCGACTACTCCGCGGAAGCCGCCGACCTCGGCGCGGTCTACATCGAAGGGATCTTCTCTCCGGCCGAGCGGGCCAGGCGCGGTGTCGACTGGGAGGCGATGTTCGCCGGCTATTGCGACGGCGCGCAAGACGCCCGCGAGCTCCATGGCGTCGAGGTGCGGCTGACTCCGGACATCTTTCGCGGAGCAACCGACGACGAGGCCGATCGGGTGCTGCGGCACTCGGTCGAGTACCGCGATCGCGGCGTGGTCGGGGTCGGCCTTGGCGGCCTCGAGGCGGAGCACCCTCCGGAGGACTACGCAGCGGTGTTCGAGCGCATCCGCGCCGAAGGCCTGGGCTCGGTGCCCCACGCCGGCGAGGTGGTCGGGCCTGCCTCGATTCGCGGCGCGCTCGACGCACTCGGCGCCGATCGGATCCGCCACGGCATCCGCGCCGTCGAGGATCCGGAGCTCGTCGCCGAGCTGGCTGAGCGCCGGATCGTGCTCGACGTCTGCCCGGTTTCGAACGTCCGCACCGGGGCGGTGCCATCGCTTGCCGAGCACCCGCTGCCGCAACTGCTCGAGGCCGGTGTCCTCTGCTCCATCAACACGGACGACCCCGCGATGTTCGATACCGACTTGACGCGGGAGTACGAAGCGGCGGCGTCCATCGGCGCTGATCCGAGGTCCGCATACGACGCCGGCGTCGCGGGGGCGCTCTGCGACGACGAGACAGGGAATCGACTTCGAACGATCGCTGAAGAATTCGACTGGGTGCAGCTACCCTAGGGCCGAGCATGGCCCGGTCAGCACAACGAAGGAACCGCCAGCGAAGCGAGCGGCGTCCGACGCCCCGCGCCACCACGCCCATCTCGCGCCAGCCGACGACCTACGAGGACACGATGTTCTTCCCGCGCCTGCGGCGCCAGGCGAAGTGGATGTTCGTGTTCCTCGCCGTCATCTTCGGGCTGGGGTACGTGATCTTCAACGTCGGCGGAACGATTCCGGGAACCGGGCTCGGCGACATTCTCCAGAGCTTCGGCCAGGGCAGCTCCGGGCCGAGCGCGAGCGATGCGCGCAACAAGATCGAGGACCACCCCAACGACCCTGCCGGCTACCAGGAGCTCGCGACCGCGCTCCAGCGGGACGGCAAGAGCGACGAGGCGATCGAGCCACTCTCACGCTATGTGCAGCTCAAGAAAAGCGACCGCGCAGCACTGAGCAACCTCGCCGGGCTCTACCTCACGAAGGGGCGGCGCCTCCAGGACGAGGCGGTGCAGGTCCAGAACCAGCTGATCCAGCTCACCGGCGGCGATCTGTTCACGCCGGGGCAGTCGAGCAAGTTCGGGCAGCAGTTCGGGCAGGGTCAGGTCACGCAGATCGAGTCGAACCGGCTCAACCAGCAGCTGAGCGAAAAGTCCATCGCCGCCCGGGACGCGTACCGGAACGCAGAGCGCGTCTACGGCGACCTCGTCAGCGTGACCACGAACGCGCAGGAGGCAGAGCAGCCCTCGCTCTTCCTCCAACAAGCCTTCGCGGCTCAATCGGCGGGCGACTACAAGACGGCGATCAAGGCCTACAAGCGGTTCCTCGTTCTCTCGCCCGACTCTCCCAACGCCGCCGGCGTGAAACAGCAGATCGCCCAGCTCCAGGCAGCGCTGAAAGCTCAGCCGAACCAGAGTTAGACTCTCCCGGGCTTCCAACCTAGGGGGAAGGGTGAACTTCGATATCAAGACCGAGCAGCTGGACGAGACGTCGTACGTCATCGCACTTGCGGGCGAAGTCGACCTCTATACCGCTCCGGAATTCAAGGGGCAGCTGCTCGACGTGATCGCGAAGGGTGCGAGGGAGGTCGTCGTCGACTTCTCGGACACGACATTCATCGACTCCACCACGCTCGGCGTCCTCGTCGGCGGCGTGAAGCGGTTGCGCACGAACGACGGTCAGCTCTCACTCGTCTGCAGCGACCGCAACATCACCAAGATCTTCGAAATCACCGGCCTCGACCGCGTCTTCACGATCTACGGAACTCGTGAAGAGGCGATCTCGGCTCTCGGGTCGGCGACGCAGCCTTCCGCGTAGCTCCTTGCGGCGGGCAGCGCTCCTCTCGCTCGCGGCGGTGGCCCTGGCCGGGTGCGGGACCGGCGGACTGGCACCGGAGCAGGGCGCCGACGTCGCGGACGGGAAGCTGCTCTTCACGCAGCGCTGCGGCGGCTGTCACACGCTGCGTGAGGCCGGGACTCGCGGCTCCGAGAACAACCCCGCCGGCGGCCCCAACCTCGACGCAGCGTTCTCCGCCTCGCGCAGCGAGGACTTCTCCCAGAGCACGATCCTCCAGGTCGTGCACGACCAGATCAAGTACGCCGTCCCGCCGATGCCGCGGAATCTCGTGAAGGGCGACGATGCCGACGCCGTCGCGGGCTACGTCGCCGAAGTGGCGGGCAACCCGAAGGCGAAGGTCTCGCTACCGCCCGGCGCCGGAGGCAACGACCCGAAGCTGCTCTTCCAGTCGAACTGCGGCAGCTGCCACACGCTCGCCGACGCGGGAACGTCCGGAACGATCGGCCCGAACCTCGATCAGGTCAAGCCGTCGCTACAGCGAGCGGTCACGCAGATCACGAACGGCGGCGGCGGGATGCCCCCGTTCAAAGGGCAGCTGACACCGGATCAGATCAGAGCGCTCGCGCAGTACGTCGTCAAGTCGACGCAGTAGGAGATCCATGAGGGCGGACCTCCTCTCGCTCGGCCTCGAGGTCGACGACGACGTGTGTGATCGGCACGTCGAAGCGGGTTCGTGCACCGGTCACAACGCCACGCTCGAGCCACTGCGAACGGCCTTCGGGGTGCGTCGAGATGATGATCTCGTCGGCGCCGAACGAGCGTAAGGCGTCCTCGATCGCCTGCAGCGGCTCGCCGTCGCCGACCTCGCCGCGCGCGTCGACGCCTTCTTCTCCCAGTCGCGCAAGGCTCCGCGACAGCCGCTCCTGTGCCGCGGCGCGCGCCTGATCCTCGTCCGAGACCCAGTGCCGAAGCGGCGAGTTCAGAGCTGGCGAGACAACGAGCACCTCGGTGCGATAGCCCTCGGAGCGGCGCTCGATCTCCTCGCGCAGCGTCCGCCCGCCCACCGTTTCGTTGGCGACGACGAGGATGCGGCGCTCCCCGGGGGCGCTTCTGCGGATCGGCCCGGTCATCTGCGACGGCTCGCGCCGCGCATGGATGATCCAGCCGACGGCCAGGGCGGTGAGAACGGCGAATACCGCCAGCCCGAGCCACTCGTTGATCGCCGCTGCGATCACGATCAGGCCGAAGTAGCCGAGCGCGACCAGCACGAGCCGGAATGCATCGGCTTCGCTCTTGAACGGATTCTTCATCGTGCGGGCCTCCTAGTGCTTCGTCCGGTGATGCCGCCGAGCTCCTGGGTCGCGAGCACCAAGCCAGGAGCCGCACTCCGACGAGCCAAGGTCAGGAGACCTTGGTGAGGAGGAGGGTGGGCCCTGGTGCCGCGTGATCGCGGGCCAGGAGCCGGCATGTATCGCTGGGCGAGGCACCTACAGCAGGTAGACGGTGGTGTACACCACGATCCACATTACGTCGACGAAGTGCCAATAGATCCCCGGCACTTCGACGCCCGAATGATGGGCCGCCGAGAAGTGGCCCCGGAAGGCCCGAATCGTCGCGAACGTCAACAACGTCAGGCCTACGAACACGTGCGCCCCATGCAGGCCCGTCAGCCCGTAGAAGATCGTCCCGAACGCCCCGTCGTGCGGCGCAAAGCCCACGCGCGAGTACTCGCGGATCTGCGTGAGAAGGAAGGTCGCGCCGAGCGCAAGCGTGAGCACGAGCCCGGCCTGCAGCCCGGCCCGGTTGCCGCGCTTGATCGACTGCAGCGCCCAGTGGATCGTGAAGCTCGATGTCACGAGAATCGCCGTGTTCACGCCCGCCACGAACTTCGGCAGCTCGAACGGCGGAAGCGGCCACTCGGCGTTCCCGTTGACGCGGACGAAGAAGTACGCCGTGAAGAACGAGCCGAAGAGCATGATCTCCGACGCGATGAACAGCAGCATCCCGAGCACGGCCGGCTCGACACGGGAGCTCCGGTGGGCCTCGGGCGGATGCAGTGCGTGGGCGTCGTGGGCTTCGGCGTGCGCGCTCATGGCTCGACTGGCTCCGCGGGTATCGCGCCGACCTCCTCGGCCGGAATCATCACGTGCTCGACAGGGAGCTCGGTGTCCGCCCGGAGGCGCTCGATGAGGTCGCGGCGCAACCAGCGCGACTCGGTCGGCTCGAACGTCGAGACGATGATCTCGTCGGTCCGTTCGTCCTGAATCGCGTTCATTGCCGCCGTGTAGGGATCCGGATGCGCGATCTGGCCGTGCGCGTCGATCCCGGTGGCGCGAAGCTCGGACAGCGCCCGGCTGAGCCGCCGCTCGGCTGCCGGGTGCGCCGCCTGCGCAGGATCGCTCTGCGGCGAGATGATGAGGAAGCTGGCCGGCCCACGCGCTGCGCGGTCACGAATGCGGTCGAGCAGCGCCTCGCCGATGACCGTCTCGTTCGCGATCACGAGGACGTTCGCCTGGCCGCCTTCGCCGACGTCGACGACCACGTGCTCGACTGGGATGTCGTCGGCCGCCTTCTGAACCCGGTCGACGACGTTCTTGCGCATCCAGCCGGACTTCTCGACAGGATGCGTGGAGAGGATCACGTCTGTGGGCTTGGGCTCGAGCATCGCTAAGGCGTCTCGGACGGCGTCGTCCGGCTCGGTCTCGACGACGAGCCCGTGCGCCGGGATGCCGGCCTCGCGAAGCGCCGCCATGGTCCGGTCGAGACGACGCCCCGCCGCCGCGCGCCGTGTGTCCTCGTAGACGACGTAGCCGGAACGGGGCCTGCTGACGGGTGCGAGCACGGTCACCATCCCGACCCCACCTTCGGCGGCCTTGCGCTTGACGGCGTCGATCAGCCCTTGCCCCGCGACGGTCTCGTTCGCGACAACGAGAATATGGCGCGTCACGCTCTGACCTCCTCCCGCGCCGCTTCCCGGTCGCCGTTGAAAACGGCGTGGCGTGCGCCGGGAACGCCGTACTCGTACGGGTTGCCGACGACCTGAGGTATCTCGTCGAAGTTGAAGAGCGGCGGTGGCGACGAGACCTGCCACTCGAGCGACATGCCCCGCCACGGGTTGGCAGGCGCCCGCGCTCCACGCGCCCAACTGACGATCATGTTGTAGACGAAGATCAGGAACGAGACGCCGAGCACGAACGACGAGATCGAGATGAAGAGGTTCCAGTTGCCGAACTGTGGGTCGTAGGTGTAGACGCGTCGCGGCATGCCTTGGATACCGATCAGGTGCATGGGGAAGAAGGTGGCGTTGAAGGCCAGGAACGTCAGCCAGAAGTGGACCTTCCCCAGCTTCTCGTTGTACATCCGCCCAGTCATCTTCGGGAACCAGTAGTAGATCCCGGCGAAGATCGTGAACAGCGATCCGCCCAGAAGGACGTAGTGGATGTGGGCGACGATGAAGTAGGTGTCCGAGACCGCGATGTCGATCGGCACCGCGCCGAGGAAGATCCCCGACAGCCCACCGATCACGAACTGCGAGACGAATCCAAGCCCCCATAGCATCGGCGTCGAGAAGTTGATTCGCCCCTCCCAGGTCGTCGCCAGCCAGGAGAAAACTTTGATCCCCGTCGGGACGGCGATGAGCAGCGTGGTGATCATCATCGGGATGCGCAACCAGGTCGCCATGCCGGCGACGAACATGTGGTGCGCCCAGACCGAAAAGCCAAGGATCAGGATGGCGACGAGCGAAAGCGCCATCAGCCGGTAGCCGAAGATCGGCTTCCGGGACATCGTCGAGATCACCTCCGAAGCGATCCCGAACCCGGGCAGGATCATGATGTAGACGGCCGGGTGTGAGTAGAACCAGAAGATGTGCTGGTACCCGAGCGGGTAGCCACCCTCGCCGACCTCGAAGAAGTTCGTGTGCAGCACCCGGTCGAACATGACGAAGAACTGCGATCCCGCGATGAACGGCGTCGCGATGACGACGAGCAGCGAAGTCGTGAAGTTCGCCCAGACGAGCAGCGGCATGCGCCAGAACGTCATCCCGGGCGCACGCATGGTGATGATCGTGACCAGGAAGTTGAGCGCGGTCATGATCGACGACGCGCCGGCCCACTGGACGGCCATCGAGAAGAAGACGTTGCCGTACGGCTGGTTGACCGATAACGGTGCGTAGTTCGTCCAGCCGGCGCCGAATCCAGGGAAGAAGAAGCTGCTCAGCATCATGATCCCTGCGATCGGGAGCAGCCAGTAGGAGAGCGCGTTTAGCCGCGGGAACGCCATGTCCGGCGCGCCGATCATCAGCGGCAGCACGAAGTTCGCGAGCCCGGCGAACGCGGGAATCACGAACAGGAAGATCATCAGCGACGCGTGGACGGAGAAGAGCTCGTTGTACGTCTGGGCATCGACGAAGTTCGCTTCCGGCCGCGCCAGCTCGGCCCGCACGAGCATCGCGAGCATGCCGCCGGCGAGGAAGAAGAAGATCGTCGTGGTGACGTACTGGATCCCGATCACCTTGTGGTCGGTGTTGATCCGGAAGTAGTCGGTCCAGCTCCGTGCGCCGTGCTTTGAGTGGTCCTCGGGTTTGGTCGGCTGCCCGAGTGCCCAGGCGACCCAGTAGTCGAAGGCGCCGAGCCCGGCGAGGAAGCCGACCGGGGCCGCGACCAGCGCCGCGACGGTGATGATCGCCTCCCAGAAGAAGATGGGGTGCCAGCCGGCGAGCCAGCGGAGGCCGACAACGAGACCGAGCCCGAGCCCGAAGAAGAGGGCGGCCATCCAGATTGCCCGGATCCAGCCGGGACCGAGCAGGTACCGGCGCCAGCCGCTCGGCGGCGGGCTCACGACGTGGGCCTCGTACTCAGCGTGCTCGTCGACGGTCGTCGTCATCTACGCACCCCCCTTCTCAGCCACGCGTCGAAATCGCCCTGCGGCATGACGATAGCCCGACTGCGCATCAGTGCATGACCGGCGCCGCACAGCTCGGTGCAGATGAACGGGAAGTTGCCGGTGCGGGTCGGAGTGACGGTGATCTCAGTCTCGAGGCCCGGAACGGCGTCCTGTTTCTGGCGGAACTCGGGCACCCAGAAAGAGTGGATCACATCGCGGGAGGTGAGATGCAGCCGGATCGGGCGGTCGAGGGGCAGGACCAGGGTCGTCGAGCTCTTGCAGCGCTTGTCGACCTGCGCGCCCTGCTGTTGCGGGTTGAAACAGACAAAGCCGTCGGTGTCCTCAGCAGCCCCAGGGAGCGGGTAGGCGACGAGCCACGCAAACTGCTGGCCGAGGACCTCGACACGCATCGAATTCGACGGGTCGCGATCGTTCTTCGCCAGAGCGACGGAGCTGACGACGATCATCGAGAGGACTAGCAGCAGGGGAATCGCTGTCCACGCGATCTCGATCCCTGTGTGACCGTGGATGGGCGGGCCATCGGAGTCGTCGTCGGGCTTCGCTCGGAACTTCACCAGCGAGTAGACGCTCAGCGATGCGACGACCGAGAAGATCATGATGCAGATCGCCGTCACGAACCAGAAGACGAAGTCGATCCGCCCGCCTTCCTTTGAGGCGTTGTCTGGAAGCCAGGGGACGAAGATGGCGATCGCGGTCGCGATCGCGGCGAGCAGGAGAGCGACTAAGAGAACGCGAATGAGCGATCCCGCGCGCACCGCCCGCGAGCCTACAGGCTCAGAGTGGGAGTTAGCAGGACAAACAGAATGGGTAAACCGCCCTCTGCCGCGAGATCCGCGGCCAAGCGAAGGAGGACTGAATGGGACTCGGTGTAGGTCTGTTGTTGATCGCTGCCGGCGCAATTCTCGTCTGGGGCGTCACCGGTGACGTCGGTGGCGTCAACGAGGATGCGATCGGCTGGATCCTCATGATCGTCGGCGCTGTGGGCGCCCTGCTTTCCCTGGTGTTCTGGTCGAGCTGGGGCGGCCCCGGCTACTTCGGCGGCCGCCGCCGCGAGCGGTACGTCGAGGAGCGCGAACCGCCGCCTGCGTGAGCGCTAGAGGAGGCCGCTGAGCGGGTCGACGGCAGCGCCGCCGACGCGGACTTCGAAATGCAGGTGCGGCCCCGAGGCATGGCCGCTGGCGCCGGCGCGGCCGACGCGCTGCCCGGTCGCGACGCGCTGCCCGACGCGCACGGCGACACGCGAGAGGTGGGCGTACATCGTACGCACGCCGCTCGCGTGCGCCACCGTCACGAGCTTCCCCCAACCTCCGGCCGCCCATCCGGCATAAATGACGACGCCTGAGGCCGCGGCGCCGACCGGAGCGCCGCGTTGGGTCGGATAGTCGATGCCGCTATGGAAGCGATTTCCACGGGGCCCGAACAGGTCGCCGAGCGGGCCGGGCATCGGCGAGGCGAGCGAGATCGGGCACGTGGGTAGCGGCCCTCTCAGAGCGCGGATGACCGACGGGCCGGCAAGGCCGTCCGCGTTGAGACCACTCCACCGCTGGAACTCCCGCAGCGCCTGATCCGTCGACGCGTCGAAGACGCCGTCGAGGGTCCCCGACGGGAACCCATGCCAGGCGAGCGCAAACTGGAGCGCCGCCACGTCCCAGCCCCGCGAACCGGCGGCCAGCACGCGGCCGCCGAACGGTGCGCGCTTCCCGTACCGCCCGAGCGCTTTCCGCGTCTGCGGGCCTGGAACGCCGTCAACGGCGAGGCCCTTCTTGCGCTGGAGCCGCTGCACGGCCTGGACCGTGCCTCCGCCGAGCACGCCGTCCACGGTGCCCGCATAGAAGCCGTGGCCGCGAAGGCCCACTTGAAGCGCAGCGATCTCCGGATCCCCGGCCGCGGCCGCACTCGGAGCGAGGAGGATTGAGGCGAAAACTGTCGCAAACGCGGTTCTCATGGGACGCAACCGGAACGGTTGGTCCCTTTATCGGCGGCAAACCTAGACTCTTGAGGGGGTTTTTTACAGTCGCTTAACGCGCGGTGTCGTAGCGCCTGGCGATTTCCTGCCAGTTGGCCACGTTCCACCACGCCTGCAGGTACTCGGGCCGCCGGTTCTGGTACTTGAGGTAGTAGGCGTGCTCCCAGACGTCGATGCCGAGAATCGGCGTCTTCCCGTCGCTCAGCGGTGAGTCCTGGTTCGGCGTCGAGGTCACGGCCAGCGAGTCACCGTCGAGGACTAGCCAGGTCCAGCCGCTCCCGAAGCGCTTGACGCCGGCGTCGTTCACCTGCTCGGCCAGTTGCTGGACGCCGCCGAAGGCCGAGTTGATCGCCTCCGCGAGGTCGCCCTCGGGCTCACCGCCGCCGGCCGGGCTCATGATCTCCCAGAAGAACGAGTGGTTGGCATGGCCGCCGGCGTTGTTGCGCACCACCATGCGGATGTCCTCGGGCAGCGAGCCCAGGCTCTGCAGGATCTCCTCGACGGGCCGGTCGGCCCAGTCGGTCCCTTCCAGAGCCTTGTTCGCGTTGTCGACGTAGGCCTGGTGGTGCTTGTCGTGGTGGAGCCGCATCGTCTCCTCGTCGATGTGCGGCTCGAGTGCGTCGTAGTCGTACGGAAGCGGTGGGACTTCGAACGGCATGGTTCCTCCTCTCGACTGTGAGGAGCCTAATCCGTCAGCGGGAGAGGACGACCTGCCAATCGACGCTGATCTTGGTGCCGTCGGCGTTCAGGAACTCCAAAAGACGGTGGCTATACTCGCCGGTCGGCGGGCCGTTAGCTCAGCTGGTAGAGCAGGGGACTCTTAATCCCAAGGTCGAAGGTTCGAATCCTTCACGGCCCATCACAGAGACCCTGCAAATCTGCTCCCTTGTCGAAGCGAGTGTCACGCGAGAAGTGGGCTCTTCAACGTTTCCGCTGTTGACCCAATCGGGCCACTTCTAGTATCTGCTCGTGGCCATACGGAGGGCTCGACCCGCCCCGAGTCGACCCGAGAAGTCGCTCCGGGAGTCAGGCTCAGCGAATACCAAGGTCGCTGGCCACAGGGCACTCGGGTTAGGCCCACATTCCCCGTTCGCCGGCCTGGTCGTTACCCGCCTCCGAACGCGTATCCGTCTCGGGCTGTGGGAACTGCTGCGTCAGGGCCGGAAACCGCCCTGGCCTCAGTGTAGGAGCATGCCGGTGGGGTTGCGGGCTCCGCGGCCTTGCTGTCGTTGTAGGCCAGCACGCACCACCCATCGCTCCGAAGTTCTGTGCACTAATCGGTCCATTAGTGCTGTTCCAGTGCGTAGCCAAGACAACGCACGTCTTACGAAGTTCGAACCCGCGACTCCGGCGTGAAGGCCGCTACGGAGGCAACCGGAGACCGGAATTACCGGCTGGCACAGCGCTTCCTCGTCGACCCAACCGGCTGTGACCGGCTGCGACGGGCCAGCACCCGCACAGCCTGTGTGGTCGGTGTGGTGGGGCGCCGTCAGGCCAGCATTGACAACGGCGCAAGACCGCCGCAGTGCAGAGAGGGCCTGTGGCACGCGGCCACGTCTAGCGAAGGTCGGAGCAAGATCGCTGTAGGTAGCGGCGGCACTCCTCCTCGGTCAGCGAGCGGGTGACGCGGCTTCGCGCGATCCGGAGCAGGCGCTCGGGGTCGAGCGTCCAGACGTGCACAAACGGCACCGGTTCCTGGCGCACCCCGGCGAGGAGCCGGCCGTCGGGGCTGAACGTGATTCGGTAGCCACCCTCGCGCAGCTTCAGAGTCCCGACGCCGGCGGGCCAGTCCCAGATCCGGGTTGCGAAGGCCCGCCCGTCGATTGTGCCGATCGCGAGCCGCGATCCGTCGCGGCTGAACGCCATGTCCCCCGAGGCCGCGTCCGTCTCCAGCGTGCGCAGCCGCTTGCCGCTCGACGCGTCCCGGACCTGCGGGCCGATCCCGGACTGGGTCAGCACCTGCCTGCCGTCCGGGCTCCAAACGGCCGAGAATCCGGGGCCTTGGGTGGACGGCAGCGCGCGCAGCTGCCGGCCGCGGCGCGCAACCCCGATGCGCGGGCCATCGGGTGCCATCGAGAGGAGCCGTGCCCCGTCCGGGCTCCACTCGACCCCGTACGTGCCGAGGCCTTCCCGCCGGTGCCCACGGAGCACGCGAAGCTGACCACCGGCGCCCGCGTCGAGGATGCGCACGGTCGCGTCCGCCCCGGTCGTCGCGATCCTCGTGTCGTCCGGGCTGAAGACCGCCTGGTTGACGACGCACAGCCCCTCCTTAATCTTTGCGGCAACCGACGCTAGACGCGGGCCGCCCGGGACGCAATGGTGACCGCGGACTCGCCACAGCTGCTCGCCTGTCTCGGTGTCGAAGATCCGGACGCTGCCGTCGGCGCTGGCGGTCGCGATGCGCGAGCCGTCGGGGCTGACGTCGACGCCCGAGACGGCGCGGACCGGAGCGTGGGCCCGGGCGTCCCGATCGAGGAAGAAGAGCTTCTTGCCGGTCTTGACGCTCCAGACGCGCACCTCCCCCTCGCGTCCGGAGCTCGCGACGAGCCGTCGGCCGTCCGGCGTGAATGCGATCTCGCAGCAGCCGGTCCAATCCGTCTTCGGTCCGGGCAGCGTGAGGACCTCGCCGCGGCCGGCTAGCGACACGTCCCAGACCCGCGCCTCGCCGGAGATCTGCCCCCACGTCGCGAGCCGTGTTCCCGTGCGGTCGAACGAGACGCTCCCGACCGGGTTCGTATGGCCGCGGAGGGTCAGTGCCTCGCTGAGCTTTCCGTGCGAGACGACGTCCCAGATCTTCGCGAGCCCGTCCACGCCGCCGGTGGCGACACGTCGCCCGTCCCGGCTGAACTCGACGTCGAGGACCGTGGCTCCGTGGGCGTCAACGACGTCGAGTTGCCTCCCGGACGGCAACCGGTACAGCTGGAGCTGGCCGTTGTCCGCGCTACCGGCGACGAGCAGCGTGCCGTTGGGGCTGACGTCGAGGTCCACGATCTTCGTGGCGCCGGCGGGATCTTTGACCACGGCGACCCGGTTGCCGGATGAGATGTCGAACACCTCCGCCACGACCGGGGAGGGCTTGCTTCCCCGCGCCCACGGCGAGACGGCGATGCGATCGCGGCCCACGAACGCGACTCCCTCGCCCCACGCGACGCCGGCGTCGGTGCGCTGGTGGACACGCGGGAACGATCGGAGCTCTCGGCCGGTTCGGACGTCCCAGACGCGCACGGCGCGATCGGCGCCGAGCGTCGCGAGCCGCGTGCCGTCCGTGCTGAACCGGGTCGCGAAAACGCCGCCACGAGGGGCGCGCAGGACGTGAACCGGGTCGCCGGTGACGGCGTTCCAGAGCCTCGCGGTGCCGTCGGCGCTTCCGGTCGCGACGAGTCTCCCGTCCGGGCTGTACGCGACGGCTAAGACCTCTCCCGCATGCCCGACGAGCGTCACGAGCTTCGCGCCCGTGTGCGCATCGCGAATGCTCGCCGTCTCACCGTGAAGATCGGCGGCCACGAACCGGGACGCGTCGGGAGCGAGAGCGACGACGTGTCCGATGCCGGTCCTGCGCCCGACGCCGGGGACGGCGGTCAGCACGCGCGAGGTGGCGAGCGCGTCGTGGAGAGCCTGCTCGGCTTCCGGGAGCACGGTCCCGTCGTGTCGCCGGGTTGTCTCCGCGGCTTCGATCGCGAGCAGGATGCTCCGCTCGGGATCGACGTCGAGGTTCGCCACGGCGGACGCGGCCAGCTGGCGCGCCGTCGCGAGGCGGGCGTGGTCTCGCTCCTCGTTGCGGAGGACGAGGGCGAAGGTTGCGAGCACGGAGGCCGCGGCAGCGAGCAGCGCGAACCCGACCAGCGTCGCCCGCCACCGGCGCGCGCGGCGCCGTGCCGCCGTGTCCGCCGTGGCGCGCGCCTCGGCCAGGAACCCCCGCTCACCCGCGGTCAGGGCGAGGTCGGTCGTGCCCGCCCACGCCTCGAACTGCACAAGCCGGTTCTCGTGCGGCAGGTATGCCGGATCACGCCCCGCGTCCTGCCACTCTGCGACCGCCTCCACGAGCCGCCGGTGCACGAGGAGGCCCTCGCGGCGCTCATCGATCCACCCGCGAAGCCGGTCCCACTGGGACAGGATCGCCTCGTGCGCGACTTCGACGGTCGGCGTCCGCGTTAGCGGCTCGCGGTCGAAGGAGAGCAGCCGATGCTCGCCGTAGCGCGCGAGGATCTCCGAGACCGCGTCGGGATCGAGCTCCAGTTGGCGGAGCTCGCGGCGGCTCACCCTGCGCCTCGTGTCCTGCGCGGTCGGGTCGACGCTGACGAGGCGCACGAAGACCTGGCGGCACGCGGCCTGGGCCGGCGGACGGAGCCGCGCGTAGAGACCCTCCGCCCGGCGTCCGAGCGCGCCGACGACGCCGCCGGTCGCGACGTAGCCCTCGAGCGTCAGCGTGTCGGAGGTGCGGGCCGCGAAGAGCTCGGTCAGCGCGTACTGCAGCAGCGGCAGGGCGCCCGGCTGGTCGCGGACGTCGGCGACGATCTGGGAGACGAGCCCCGGCTCATAGCGAACGCCGACGCGTCGCGCGGGCCGCTCGATAGCCTCCGCTAGCTCGTCATCAGAGGGCGCGGCCACGGCGACCATACCGGCCCGGAGGAGCTCCCCGAACTCCGGGTACCGGAGCGGATGGTCGAGGAAGTCGGCGCGCAGCGTGACGAGGACGCGCACGCGCGAGCGCGGATCGGCGGCGAGCGCGGTGAGGCCCGCGAGGAACCGGCGGCGCGTCTCCTCGGCCGTCAGGGTGAACAGCTCCTCGAACTGGTCGACGGCGAGCAGCAGCTCGCTTTCGGCCGGCAGGATCCGCTTCATGACCCGACGGATCCCGAGCTCGTCGCGCTCCAGCTCCTCGACGAGGTCGTCCGGCCGCTCCACCGCGACCCGGAGGAGCGC
>JBKPGE010000127.1:0-3890 GCA_046729215.1 Actinomycetota bacterium
GCGCCGCACCGTCCGAGATCAGACAGACGTCGGTCGATGTACCGCCCATGTCGAACGAGATCGCGTCGGGAAACCCGGCCCGCTCGGCGATCTTCGCCGCACCGACCACGCCGCCGGCAGGTCCGGATAGGAGGGCCCACGACGCGTGGGCCGTAGCCTCGGCCAAGCTCGAGACACCGCCTGACGAGCGCAGCACGAGCGGCTGAGGGAGGCCTGCCTCTTCGCACCGCCGACCGAGCGCGCCGAGGTAGTCGCCGAGCACTGGCCCCAGGTACGCATCGGCGGCAGCCGTCGAAGCCCGCTCGTACTCCCGAAACTCTGGTGCGACCTCGTCCGAGGCGACGACGTGCGCATCCGGCAAGCGCCGCCGCAGCTCTTCGGCGACAACCCGCTCGTGCCGCGCGTCCCGGAAGGAGAAGAGGAGGCAGACGGCGACCGCCTCCGCATCGAACTGAGGGATCGACCCGAGGTCGAGCGCCTCCAATTCGCCCTCGGGGCCCATCCGCTCGCGCACGCCGTAGCAGCGCTCGAGCGGGACAAGTGGCTCGGGGTGGGCGGCGCAGAGCCGGTAGAGGTGGGCACGGTTCTGCCGCCGCAGGTGGAGCATGTGCTCGAACCCGGCGGTCGTCACGAACGCCGTCTTCGCCCCCTTGCGCTGGAGCAGCGCGTTGGTCGCAACGGTCGTGCCGTGCGTGAAGCGGTCGATCTCCGCCGCTCTCAGCGCGAGCGCGGCTGCGAGAACGGACTCCTCCTGCCGAGGCAAGGTCCGCACCTTCGCCGTTTGAACCTCACCGTCTCCGATCAGGACCGCGTCCGTGAACGTCCCGCCGACATCGACGCCGAGCACCGCCACGGCGCGACTCTAGGCCCACGCGCGGTCGATAGGCTCGGCGACATGGCCGGCTCGATCGAGATTCCGCTGCGGGGGCCCGGCGGCGAGCCCGTCGACCTCTGGCGGACGATCGTCTCGCACGGCGTCGCGTCGCTTCCCCCGGCCGAGGTGGACGAGGAGGCGCGTGTGATGACCGTGACCGTGCCTCTGCAGGGCGCTAAGCCGCGGACGATTCGGATCCGTCAAGGACCGCGAAGACGCGCCCGGATCGACGTCCTCGGCCCGCGCCCGGGCAGCCGCACGGAAACCGGGATTTCCCAAGTCGTCGCGCAGATGCTCAACCTCGGCGAGAACCTTGCGCCCCTGTACGAGGTCGCCGAAGCAGACCCGGCGCTCTCCTGGGCGGCGAGCGGGTCCGGCCGCATGTTCCGAAGCCCGACCGTCTTCGAGGACGTCGTCAAGACGATCTGCACGACCAACACGACGTGGTCGGCGACAGAGCGAATGGTGGGAGCGCTGGTCGAAAACCTCGGCGCGCCCTCCGCCGGTGAGCACGGCCGCGCCTTTCCGACACCGGCCGCGATGGCATCGGCATCGGACGTCTTCTATCGGGACGTCGTGCGCGCCGGCTATCGCGGCGCCTACCTACGGACGCTCGCGACCGACGTCGCGGCGGGAGCGATCGACCTAGAGGAGCTCCGCGAGGCACCGGCGGACGAGCTCCCGGACGAGGAAGTCGCGGCCAGGCTGCTAGCGCTTCCAGGCGTCGGCCCCTATGCGGCCGCGCACGTGATGATGCTCCTGGGCCGCCATTCCCGGCTGATCCTCGACTCGTGGACGAGACCCAAGTACGCGAGGCTGAACGGCGGCCGGAAAGCAGCCGATCGACAGATTGAGCGCCGTTTCAAGCGCTACGGCCCATACGCAGGGCTTGCGTTTTGGCTCTATCTGACGCGAGATTGGGTGGAGGACTCGGCCGACTAACGGAGAAAGTGGAACGTTTTTCCGCCGCGTGCCGTATCGTTCACAGCCGTGGTGAAACGCCTGGTCGCCGCAATCTTCCTGCTGCTCGTCACGCTGGGCGTCGCAGCTCCTGACGCTGCGCGAAAGCCGGTCATCATCGCGCCGGGCGTGACGGTCGCCGGAGTCAGGGTCGGCGGCCTCACCTCTGAGCCGGCCAGGACGCGAGTCGAGAAGGCCTTCGGCCGCCCACTCCGCCTCGCATTCGGAGAGAGGCGGTGGCGGATCAGCCCGCGCTACCTCGGTGCGAGCGCTTCGGTCGACCAGGCCGTGGCCAAGGCGCTCCGCGCCGCGCCTCGCGCGCGCGTGTCACTTCAGGTGTCAGCGACAAGCCCACGGATCCGGCGCTACGTTCGCCGGCTCGACCGGCTCTTCTCCCGTGACCCCGAGGACGCCTATGTCGTCGGTTTCGACGGCAGCCGGCCTTCCTTCAGTGAGTCCAAGGACGGTCTCAAGGTCTCGATCGACCAGATGACGAATGCGATCGCTTACACGCTGCGGACGAACCGCCGAACGCCGCTGCACCTCATCACCGAGAGCGTGCCGGCTTCGAGGACGGTCGAGAACTTCGGGCCGGTGATCGTCGTGTTCCGCGGATCGAACAAGCTGACGCTCTTCAACGGCCGTAGCAGCCTTCGTACGTTCGGCGTGGCGACCGGGCAGGCCGCGTATCCGACGCCGCTCGGCGTCTACTCGATTGCGACGATGCAGCGAGACCCCTGGTGGATCCCGCCGCCGAACTCCGACTGGGCGCAGGGGAAGAAGCCGATCCCACCAGGGCCGGGCAACCCGCTCGGAACACGCTGGATGGGGACGACCGCGCCACTGGTCGGGATTCACGGGACGCCGGACGCGGCGTCCATCGGCTACTCGGCGTCACACGGGTGCATCCGCATGCGCGTACCGGACGCCGAGTGGCTCTTCAGCCAGGTCAGCGTGGGCACCCCGGTGGTGATCGTTTCCGCATAAAGGGAGTACGAGCGGCCGCGCACAATCGCTACACTGCGCGCGCCCCGGCGGCGTAGCTCAGTTGGTTAGAGCGGCGGACTCATAACCCGCAGGTCGGTGGTTCGAATCCACCCGCCGCTACCTCCCGAGGGAAGAACGAGGAATGGCTACAGGAGTCAGAGTCGGAATCACGCTTGCTTGTACGGAGTGCAGGCGCCGCAACTACCAGACAACCAAGTCGAAGCGGAACACGCCCGATCGGTTCGAGGCGAAGAAGTTCTGCCGCTGGTGCGGCCGTCACACCGTGCATAGGGAGACCCGCTAGTGGCTCGTAGTACTCGCCAGCAGCGCCGCCGCCGCCGCGAGAAGCGGCAGGTCGCGACCCCTGAGGAGCAGCAGCAGGGCGTCGCGCAGCGTGCGCGGGTGCGCCAGCAGCAAGTCCGTCCCGCTCAGCAGCCGCCGAAGACGCAGACCGGCCGGCGCGGCGGGGGAGGCGGGGGCCGCCGCTTCATCTCTGAGTCCTGGGCCGAGCTGAAGAAGGTCGAGTGGCCGAACCAGCGCCAGGTTCTGACGGGCACCGTCGTCGTGATCATCGCCTGCGCGATCGTGGGCTTCTACCTGTGGCTCGCCGATCTGGCGCTCCAGCCGTTCGTCGAGAAGCTGCTGCTCGGCACCTAACGCACGAAGGTCGGTCCAGATGTTTCGCTGGTATGTGATCAACACCTACTCCGGGCACGAGAACAAGGTGAAGACCAATCTCGAGCACCGGATCATCTCGATGAACCAACAGCCGCGGTTCCGCCGAGTGGTGGTCCCGACCGAGCAGGTCATCGAGACGAAGGACGGCCAGAAGGTGCAGGCCGAGAAGCGCGTGCTCCCGGGCTACGTGCTCGTGAACATGGATCTCGACGACGACGCTTGGTCGGTCGTGAAGAACACGCCGGGCGTTACCGGCTTCGTCGGCGCCGCAGGCAAGCCGATCCCGCTGTCACAGCCCGAGGTCGACAGGATTCTCCACACGGGCGCCGCCATCGCCGAGCGCGCGCGCGCCCAGGTCGAGTTCTCGCTCGGCGAGTCGGTGAAGGTAACC
>JBKPGE010000128.1:0-10034 GCA_046729215.1 Actinomycetota bacterium
TTGCCCTGGCCAAGCGACTGCACAACCTCCGGGGGAACTTGCAACCCCCTCATGGGCTCCGGAGGCTCGACGTAGGTTCGAAACTTCATGATCTCCCTCCTCTAGGGTCGATGGTCGCCCATAAGACGGATGAGCGGCGCCCGAAAGGACAAATGCTGATTCATGCCCGTGCTGGACCGTCGCGCCTGAGCTCACGACGGAGACCGGTGCTCCCCAAACCCATTCACCCCGATGGGATTCCTTCGAATCGAGCGAACTTAGAAGCGGGATCGGCGGCCTGTACCCCGGATCAGGACCGGTGTACCGAGTGGCGATGCTCGGAACACGAAGGGCGCTTCTTCGACTGGTATCCGAACGCAGCCGCGACTGGCTGGCTGGTCGGGAACGATCCGAGAGGCGTGGATCGCCCACCCGCGGTGGAAGTAGAGCGCGTATGGCAACCAGACGTGATAGCGGAGCGACCAGCTCATCCTTTCGCGACGGATTACCGTGAAGCGTCCGACCGGCGTCGCGAACTTGCTCGCTCCCGTCGACGCATGCACGGCGAGCCGAACCTCGCCGCGCTCGATAACTAGCAATACCTGGCGTGCCTGATCGATCTCGAGCGCGCGTCGGACCCGACGCCAGGGCTGCGGCCGTCGTGCGTGCCTAAGCGCCCGGCGCGTCCGCGGCCCCACGACGCCGTCGCGGGCTATTTGCTCCCAGCCTTGAAGGGCAACTACGGCATGCCAAGTCTTGTCACCGAAGACGCCGTCGACCTCGCCATGCTCCAGGTAGCCGAGCATGATGAGCCGCTGCTGCAGTGACGCGACCGCGCGGCCACGGTCGCGGTAGCGCAGATCGCCGCCAGCCGCCACGCCAGGCATCGCAAGCAGGACGACGAGTGGAGCCACGAACATGCAGCGGCGCGCTCTGTCGATGCCGCGACCCGAGTCGGAGCTCGCGCGAGGCAGCAGTTGCTCCTGGCCTATGCCTGCGTTCCGGGCTGACGACCCCATGACACGGCCGGTTCTGGGCTCGCCCCGGCTTTCCTGCCCTGCACGTCAGACCGTCCGGCTCCCGCGGCGCGGCCTCTACCAGCCAATCCGTCGACACCTCGGCGTACGTTGTTCAAGACCACCGTGCTCCGGTCGGGACCCGGCGACAAGATCCCGCTGCGCGCGAACCGGACGCTTCAGGTGATCCGCGTTCGCGACGACGATGCCGACCAAGCGCCCGTCCTGGTCGTTCAGGACGTGGCCGAAAGAGCGTCTAGCGCCGAGCTCCCACCTTTCCTTTGTTCGGTAAGGCGGAGGAAGCGCCTGGCGCTCGACCGCCGCCGGCCAGGGCTACTTGTCGAAGCTCGTGCGGATCGTGGGGTCGGCGATCTCTCTTGCAACGGACGCTCTTCGTCAATCCTTCGGAACATCTCCGCGTGGCGCGGCTCCACCAGGTCCCGACTCTCGAGCTGGCTCGGGGCTGGGTCTTTGCCTTGCTCACAGCCGCATCCGAGCAACTGCCCAAAGCATCGAGGGCACTCTTCGACGTCGCAGCCGTCTAGGTGGAACTGACCGAGCATCACTGTGCAGTCGTGACACGGACGCACGGCTCGCCAATGAACTTCTTCGCCGTAGCGAATGCGGTCATAGATCTGACCGTGGAGCTTGATCGTCGTACGACGCTGGGCCGCGACGATCTGACGCGGAATGTCGCGCGGGACCTGTTCGCCGTTGTACGTGACGAACGCCGAAAGAACTCCATGAGCTCGGCCTCCTTCTCCGAGCGATGCCTCGATCTTGAAGTGAAGCTCGCCGAAGTCGGTGTGATCGTTGTGGAAGCGCTCCAGGAATTCGTAGAGCCTCACGAACACCCCTGAACTTCGTCGGCGGACATCTCGAACTTCGTAGTGGACGATCTGGTCGCGCCACTTCTGTGCCTTCAGGATCGAAGGCTCTTCGTCTGAGTGAGCTCGATTCCAGCCGCCCCCGTGATCCGATCGACGGCGCGGGCTAGCGACACGGTCTTCGTTCTACGGTCAATGTCCTCGTAGGTCGGTTACGGGCTGCGTCCCATGGCGCTCGGAGGACAGGGTTTAGCGGCGTTCGATCTCGAGCGCGTCCATGAGCCCTTCTTCCTGACGCGACTTCTCGGCCGGCTCGACGAGCGCATCCTGGAGCTGGGCTGCCAGGTCGCGGAGACTCTCGAGCACGCGCTGCCTCCGCTCCTCGAGCATCCTCGCCTCCCTCTTGAGCGTCTCGTGCCGCTGCACGACGTCACGTTCGATCTGTTCCGCCCTCTGCTGCGCGGCCTCCCGCAGCTTCTTCGCCTCCTCCTCAGCATCGGCGAGGACCTCGCGGGCCTCTCTTTCCGCGTGACGCCGATGCTGGGTGCCGTACGAGTCCGAGGCCTCACGCATGTCCCGCGCGTACTGGTCGGCCTCGGAGCGGGTCCGAGCTGCCTCACGGGTCAGCTCCTCGATCCGAGCAGCGGCCTCCTGCTCGGCCCGCTCCATGATTTCCCGCGCCTCGCGGCGGGCGTCCTGCCCGATCTCCTCCGCCGCCGCCTCGGCCGCCTCGATGATCGCGTTCACCCTGCCACCAATGTCCGGTTGGGTCCGCGAGTCACGCGGCTCTATCACCACTTCCCTCGTGTCTTCATCTGCACGGTCTGACATCCATCAGCTCCTTCGCTCGGCGGCAGGGGCGGACAGTTATCGCATCCTCGCGGCGAGCTTGCAACCGAGAAGCGGGAAACCCGGTCCCGCATTTCCAGCCATACTCGAAGCCGTGGCCAGTGGCGAGTCTCGCGACCGACCCCAACGACCTCTTGACCCCGGGTTCGGCGAAGCCAGGGCAGGTTTGAGTCAGCCTCGACGCGTCCCCGCGGAGATCCGGAACGTGTCCTTTCCCGTTTCGGCCCGTGGCTACGATCGCCGCTCCGTCGATGCCTACGTCATGCGGGTCAATCGCCTTATCGCCGAGCTTGAAGCGACCCGCTCGCCGGGGGCCGTGGTCAGGCGCGCGCTCGAGCAGGCCAAAGAAGAGACGGACAGCATCATCGACCAGGCTCGGGAGATGGCGGCGGAGATCACGGGTCGCGCGTGGAAGGAAGCAGAAGAGATCATTGCCCGCGCAAAAGCCGAGGCCGCGGATATCGTCGTAAACGCGGACGCCCAGGCGGACCGCGCGCGGGCTGCGGCTGACGCGCACGTCGCGCGGGCCGCAGAGGAGGCGAAGGAGATCCTCGTGGAATCGCACAAGGAAGGCGCCGAGCGTCTCCAGCGCTCCCGGGAACAGATTGCCGAGCTCTGGGAAGACGCGGAGACGTCGCTGCGCAAGCTTCGCGCTGACATCGAAGCCCTGTGGGCAGAGCGCTGCGATCTTCTCGACAGTGTCCGCGAGATGGCATCGCGGCTTGAGGAGGCCGCGAGCGCTGCGGCTGCACGCTTCCCGTCGGACAAGTTGGCCGAACCGGCAGAGGGTGGAGCGCTGGCGTCGGCACCCGCAGCCGCGACGGAGCAAGGTGGTGAGGTCGGTGATGAGACCGATGAGGGCCGTGCCCTCGGAAGTGGCGGGCCGCCTGCGTGAAGGGGAAGTGGCTCTTAGCCAGTTAGCAGGAGGCGAGGCGGCCCGGCACTCGCACCGATTTCGGGTCATACTCGCACCGTGGCCACGAGTGAGCCCCTCGAGCCGGACCAGACGGAAGGCGAATTTTCGTCCGGGTCGGCGGACGAGGGCGAAGGTGCCGCAGCGCTTCCACGCGTTCCGCCCGAAATCCGCGATGTCTCCTTCGCGGTTTCACTTCGCGGCTACGAGCGTGAGGAGGTCGATGCGTACGTCAAGCGCGTCAACCATCTGATCGCGGAGCTCGACGTCCCGCGCTCACCCGAGGCCGCCGTCAGGCACGCACTCGAACAGGTCGGAGAACAGACGAGGGACCTCCTGGAGCGGGCCGGGAAAACGGCGGAGGAGATCACCCTCGCAGCGCGGCGGGAGGCGGAAGAGAGCACGGCACGCGCAGAGGGAGAGGCAGAGGAGACCGTTGCCAAGGCGCACGCTGAAGCCGACGAGATCCTTGATCGCTCGAAGGCCGAGGCCGAGACGATCGCTGCTCAATCCCGCAAGGAGGCGGCCGAGCGCCTCCAGCGCTCGCAGGAAGAGGCCGCGACCCTGCAGAAAGAGGCGGAGGCGCGAAAGCGCGAGCTCGACGCTGACACCGAGTCCATCCGGCAGCAGCGCCGTGCCCTGCTCGAGGATCTCCGCGGTATCGGGGCCCAGGTCGCGGAGACAGCCAGCAGCGCGGAGGCTCGATTCTCACTCCAGGGGTTGGCTGAGTCGCCGGAGGAGGAAACGGCCGATCTGGAACCGGCCACTGAGGTCAAGGAGCCTGAGGTCGAGGCGGCGGCTGAGCCGAACGATGGCACAGCCGCACGTGAGGACCGGTCGGGCCGCTAAACGTCTCGCCGGAACGCTTGCAGTTGGTGCGCGCGTTGCCGTAGCGGGCAATCAAATAGTCTCGGCCGCTGGCCGAAAGGCCTCAGGCGAAGGACGGATCTCGGGTTCAGCCCACGATCTCGAGCGCGCCGTCGTCGTCTATGCCGGAGAAGCTCTGGGATCTGCACGGAGCCGCTCCAGGTCAGCGGGAACCACGACTGTCCTGGTGCTCCCGGCTGCGAGACGGGGACGACAGCCTCCACGACCGTCCAACGCTCCGGTCATGAGCCATCACCTGGACGCTGATTGACCGGGCGTCGGGCGCGAGTCCGGCGCTCGATTGCACTTCGACCGTCGGTTCCGGCGCCGCGCTTGCTCCCGCCGCCGCGGCCGCCGACGCGAGCCCGAGAACAACGATCACGGCCGCGAGCGCGAAGGTACGGCAACGGTTTCCATCCCGCCACCTTCCTGGCGTGAGGAGCGACTGTAAGGGCTACGGCGGGGAGGCGGATCGGATTGGTGAGCTACGACTGAACTAATGGGTCACCCTCAAAGAGAGGTTCACGCTGCGTGTGAGACCGTCGCCCGTGGCGCTGACCGCGAGCGGATAGGTTCCGGGCCGCGTCCCCTTCGGGACACCGATCCGCAGGATCGATACCTTCGTGACCCGGTTGGGGCTGAAGGACGTTCGCGATCCCCGCGGCAGCCCGCTCGCAGTCGATGCGACCGCAGCGGAGCGGACCGAGGAGCCGCGGGCTCCAAGGTGGCGACGAGCCCGCTGGGGTCGCAGGTCGACGCTCTCACCGGAGGTGGTCGCGCGCATTCGCCGCGAGCACGTACAGGGAAGCGGCCTCACTGAGATCGCTCACCGGCTCAACCGCGACGACATCCCCACCGACCAAGGCGGACGCCAGTGGTGGCGGTCGACCGTGCAGACCGTTCTTCGGCGTTCGGGATCGCATCAGACGGCCTCGGGCTGACGCACGGCCCGGCTCACGACACAGCGTCGGGACAGCTGATGAAGCTCAGACGAAGGCAGTCGTTCGCCGGCATCTCCGCGACGAGGGAGTTGAGCTGCTCGCGGTCTGCCCGCTATACCGCGAGTACCACCACTCCACGTCCGTCATCTGCTGACGCGGGTTCTCGCGCTGTGTACTTGCCGGCGCGGTGAATCCGGAGCGCCGTGACCGAAGCTCCGATTAGCCGTCGAGCGCTGCTCGCGCCGCAACGTCGAACGGCGTGAGCTCGAGAGGGAGCAGTCCCCGGATGCGCTCGTCCTTCGCAACGGTTTCGTTTCGCAGACCTTCGATCAGCGGACGGGCGACCGAGGCCTTCACGGGTGTCACGAGGTGGAGCCAGTACGAGGAGAGGCGGGGCGTGAGCACGGGGACTTCCACGATCAGCGGCCGTTTGCCGCGCTCGGCCCCAACCCGCTCGATCATCTCCCTGTAGGTCATGACTTCGGGCCCGCCAATGTCGAAGCTCGCCCCGATCGCCTGGGGAAGACCGCAGACACCGGCGAGGTACTCGATGACGTCCACGATCGCGATCGGCTGAGTACGTACGCCGACCCAGCGCGGGCACACCATTGCCGGCAGGCGGTCCACGAGCGCGACGATCGTTTCGAAGCCGGCGCTGCCGCGGCCGATGACGATCGCGGCTCGCAGCGTGGTCAGCGGGACGGCACCAGAGGCGAGCTCCTTCTCGGTCTCGAGTCGGCTACGGAGGTGCGTAGACAGCTCAGGAGAATCGTCGCCGAGGCCGCCCAGGTAGATGAGTTGGCTAAGCCCGGCCCGCCCGGCCTCCTCGGCGACGGTCCTGGCCGCGGCGAGATCGCGCTCCTCGAAGTCACGCGTGCCAAGCGAGTGCACGAGGTAGTAGGCGACGTCGACCCCCTCGAGAGCCATGCGGACGGATTCGGCGTCGCCCGCGTCGGCCCGCAACCAGTTCACTCCGTCGCCCTCCCGTTCGCGTCGCGACAGCGCGACGACGTCGTGCGAGCGCGCCAGAGCCGGCAGCAGAGCGGTGCCGATGGTGCCGGTCGCGCCAAAGACGGCGACTTTCATCGTGCGTCCCGGCCGAGTCGCGCGAAGTGGCGGCGGCTGATCAGTGAATGCAGGCGAGCCTGCACCTGAAAATAGAGCGTGCCCGCAAGCCGGGGGACGTATTCCGTCAGAGTCGAGCGCAGAACGACCGGGTCACCGTTGACTTGCTCCAGCGCGAGCGCCCCGCCGGGCCGGCCCACTAGGAGCCCGCCGACGATGGGGTACGTGCACGTGACGGATGTGAGGTCGGCTCGGACGGCAGGACGTCCGAGCCTGATGAGGACAGGGCCTCGACCGAATAGGCGAACATCGATGCGCCCGGCAACGGCGTCTGCCCGGACAATGCGGCGCGTCGTCGCCTCGACCTCACGCCAGTAGCTCGCGGCGAGCATCTCCGCCCCCCGTGGCGTCGGCTCGACGACGGGTCCGATGGCGGTCGCCGTTTCGACGGACGTCACGGGTTTCAGGCAGGCCTCATGGTCTTGTGGCGGCTACGCGGTCCGCTGCCGCCACCGGGTCGACGTCGAGGAATGTTGCCCGCAAGCAGCCCGAGCGAGCGGGCACTCTCGGCAAGCGTTTCGAGTGGTGTGTCCTGGCCGAGATACGTGATGCGCCAGCCTCGGGCGCGCAGGGCGACGCCAAGCGCGATCAGCCCGAGATCGGCTGCTCGCTCGGAGCGCAGGCAAGGAGAGCACGCGGGCGATCCCAGCCCCTTGCGAGCCCGAGGAGCCGATGATCGAGCGCCACTACGGTCACGCCTGCGGCGAGTGCATTGGATGCGAACGTCGGACTCCGTCGCACTCCGATCCTCGTCCTCTACGCCACCGGCGCGGCTGCCGCCGACTGGCGCGCGACCCTCGGCCGAGACATCGCATGAACGCCCACGTCAAGCAACCGCCAGCTGCGCCGGGCCCGTTTCGGCTTTCCGTAACATCCGTCGGGTTGGAGGCAGTCAACCACAGACGCCAGTGGACGCTCGTCGCCGTGTGCCTGACGACGTTCATGCTCCTCCTCGACATCACCGTCGTGGTCGTCGCGCTGCCGCGAATCCAGTATCGCTTCGACGCCAGCCTGACCGGGTTGCAGTGGGTGGTCGACGCTTATGCGCTCACTCTCGCGGCGTTGATCCTCACCGCCGGTGCGCTCGCCGACCGGTACGGGCGCCGCTTGATCTTCATGACTGGCGTCCTGCTCTTCACTCTGGCCTCGCTGCTTTGTGGCCTCGCCTGGAGCACGACTGCGCTCGACGTCGCCCGCGCCCTGCAAGGCATCGGCGGCGCCGCGCTCTTCGCGACTGCACTCGCCCTCATCGGGCACGAGTACCGGGGCGCGGAGCGATTCGGCGCGCTCGCGGTCTGGGGGGCCACTGTCGGCGCCGCGGTCGCGTGCGGACCGCTCGTTGGAGGTCTTCTCACGGATGGTCTCGGCTGGCGCTGGATCTTCTTCGTCAACGTCCCGGTCGGGGCCTTCGCTCTCGCGGTCGCGCTCACACGGATCTCGGAGTCGCGAGACGAGGGCGCGCGACACACTGATGTCCAGGGTCTCGCGACCTTCTCCACGGCGCTCTTCCTCGTGGTCTTCGGCATCCTCCGCGGAAACGCCCTCGGTTGGTCGAGCGGCGTGATTGTCTCGTCGCTCGTCGGGGGAGTCGTGCTGCTCCTCGTGTTCCTCGTGCTCGAGGTCCGGCAGACGCGCCCGATGCTCGACGTCACGCTCTTTCGTCAGCCCGCGTTCGTGGGGGTGTCGATCGCCACGTTTTGCCTCGCGGCGGGCATGTTCTCGATGTTCCCGTACCTCTCGATCTACCTGCAGGACATCCTCGGGTACTCGCCGCTCGCCACGGGACTCCGCTTCCTGCCGCTGACGGCCTTCGTCTTCTTCGTTCCGCTCGCGACCCGCCGCTTCGCCGCCCGCGTGCCGCTGCGGGTGATGATCAGCATCGGTCTCGCGCTGGTCGCAGGTGGCGTCGCGCTGATGTACGGGCTCAACGCCGACTCGGCGTGGACTGCGCTCCTCGCCGGCTTCATCGTCGGCGGGATCGGGATCGGGATTGCGAATCCGGCCATCGCTGCAGCGGCGCTGCGCGTCGTCGATCCAGCTCGAACAGGGATGGCTTCCGGGATCAACAACACCTTCCGCCTGGGGGGCGTCGCCGTTGGCGTCGCCGCTCTGGGGGCGCTGCTCGAGAGCCGCGTGACGAACTCGCTTGCGGGTTCCGCTCCGGACGGCCATGCGCTGGGAGGCGCGGTGAGCTCGGCCGGGCTCCGCGCCGTGGCCGGACAGCCGGACCTCGTGGAGCCTGCGCGGACCGCGTTCGTCACAGGGCTCAACACGCTGCTCCTGACCGGCTCGGCCGTCCTCGTCGTCGGAGCTCTAGCAGCCGCCGCACTGCTTCGCTCGCCGGCGCCGGCTCCCGCTCCGGGGACGGAGGCCGCCTCGGATCCGGCGTGATCCTCCGCTATTTCGCAAGCGACGGCCACCCCAGCGGCGAGGAGGGTCTGCATCTGTCCGACCCGGCCCGTCCAGTTTCGTGTCTGGTTTAGGCAATCGAACTCATGTCGCAGATAATCCGCAAGGTAGTAGAAACCGCCAGGCCGATTCTTGTCGTCCGTCCATGCACGCCCGCATCGTTCGACGGCGTTTGCCAGCCATCGCTGACTGGGTCGCGAGCTTCACCAGCAGCTCGTACTCGACCCGGCGCCCGTCGCCGAGCGGGCCCTGGAGCTTGGCTCGTCGATGGCGAGCTCGTCGCCTCGAGCGACCGCACCGCTGACTACGCTCGCCCGGCGGGGCAGATGCGGATCAGGCCGTGCGGCGCGATCCTACGCGTCAGCTAGACGCTCGTTGCCAGCCTAGACGTGGCGCACCCGTCGGGAGGCGGGCCGCTTCTCGTTACGGGGAGTGTGCTCCGATGCTCAGTGACGAACTTCTCGCCAGCCTATGCCGGTTCGGACGGAGGTCGCGGCGGCAGAGCATGTAGTCGTCCGGCTGGGCGCCCAGTCGATGATGTCCCGCCCGAGGTCGTTCCAAAAGGCGGACTCGACGATCGGGATGCTGGGCACCTTAGCGCCCTCGGTAAAGATCGTCAGCCGCCGACGTTCATGGTCCAAGTGGCTGAACTGGACGCGCCGCAGCGATTCTTTACGAAGCGCGTAGACGAGCAGTAGCGGCAGCGCGGAGCGGTCACGGTGAAGGCTGCCCGGGTCCGGCCCGCCGGCGAGGATTCTTGCCTTCTGGTCGCTTGAGAACGTCTCGCGGTGGAGACGCGTTACAAAAACCTTACGGAAAGTGCGATCCGACCTTGCGGAAAGTGGGTACGGACCTAGGAGAAGGGGCCGCGCGCCTTGCGGCTTACCCCGGGGGTCTCAGCGGGGAAAGGGCGCGCGGCCTCTTTCAATCATTCCCGATTCGCTTATTCGGGTAACACTTCGCCCGCAAACGTCAGGGCATGGCGCTAGACGCGCTTTAGGACACGTCCTCAACGATCAGAACAGGCGGCTCATCCTCGTTCGTGGCGACGATGCCGACCACGCGCAACGAGCGACCCGCTGCAATCGGGATCGTGTCGCCGGTCCGC
>JBKPGE010000129.1:0-1567 GCA_046729215.1 Actinomycetota bacterium
CTACTCCCGCCATGAAACTACGGCCGGGGCCCCAGCCGGGCGTCCGGTGGCGTGGCTAGCGTCGCCGCGACCGGAACAAGGGGCTCTCGGGGGAACGCTGACGGGCAGGCCGCGCATTACGGGATGGGCTGCGAGCCCGAGCTACTCACTGGCCGCCCCTGCGACTTGTCCGGTTGTGCCGCGAGCACGGATCCGTCGGTGTCGTTTTGCCCGCCGCGTCTCCCACTCACAACCACTGGGGAGGGAGGCTACATGCGCTCGATAGCGCTGGACGTGCATCGCGACTTCTGCGAGGTCGCGATCAAGGAGGGCAGCGGTGAGGTCCGCTCGGCGGGGAGGGTCAGGACGAGCCTGGAGGAGCTCGAGCTGTTCGCGCGGAGCCTGGGGCCGGATGACCGGGTGGCGCTCGAGGCGACCGGGCCGGCGAACGCCATCGCGCGCGTCCTCGAGCCTCACGTCGGGCGGGTAGTCATTGCCAACAGCCGCCGCGTGCGCGCGATCGCCGAGGCCAAGGTGAAGACCGACAAGGTCGACGCGGCCACGCTCTGCGAGCTGCTCGACGCGGGCTTCCTGCCCGCCGTCTGGAGTCCCGACGAGCAGGTGAGCGCGCTGCGTGGGCTGCTCGGGCGGCGCGATCGCCTCGTGCGCTCGAGAACCCGGGCGAAGAACGCGGTGCACGCGGCGCTCGGGCGCGAGCTGAAGGGCCGCCCGCCAATGACCGACCTCTTCGGTCGCGAGGGACGGCGCTGGCTCGCCCGGCTCGAGCTGCCGGGGCACGAGCGCCGGATCGTCGCGAGCTGCCTCAGGGAGGTCGACTTCCTCTCGCGGGAGATCGCGGCGCTCGAGTCTGAGCTCGCTAGGCTGGCGCTCGACTGCGGGGCGATCAAGCGGCTCATGACCGTGCCCGGGGTGAGCCTCGTCGCGGCGGCGACGTTCGTGGCGGTGGTCGGCGAGATCAGCCGCTTCGAGACGCCGAAGAAGCTCGTCGGCTACGTCGGGCTCGACCCCAAGGTGCGCCAGTCGGGTGAGTCCAAGGCGCGCCACGGGGGGATCTCGAAGCAGGGCTCGGCCGGGGCGCGGCACATGCTCTGTGAGGCGGCCTGGATCGCGGTCCGCACGCCGGGTCCCCTGCGCGCCTTCTACGAGCGCCTGCGAGCACGGCGCGGAGCCCAGATCGCTCTCGTCGCTACAGGGCGCAAACTCTGCGTGCTGTTCTGGCACCTGCTCACGCGCGAGCGGGACTACGCCTTCGGCAGGCCCTCGCTCACCCGCCACAAGCTGCGCCGGCTCGAGCTCATGGCCGGCGATCCGCCGCGCCGCGGCCAGCGCTCCGGCTCGAAGGCGAGCAAGCGAGAACAGCGCCACGAGCGCGAGCTCTCCGAGCAGTTCGAGGCGGCCTACCGCAGGCTCGCCGAGGACTGGCAGCCGAAGCCGAGGAAGAACGGTGCGGGTGCGACACGGGGACGCGCATCTTCAAAGGCCGTCTAGCGGCAAGCAGCGCGGCAGGGCCTCAGTCCCGAACCCTGGGCTTTAGCTCGTCGTCACCCGCACCGGCGACGACTCTGCC
>JBKPGE010000130.1:0-24273 GCA_046729215.1 Actinomycetota bacterium
GGCCGTCCTCAGCCTCGGCGACGACGTCGATCTGGCCGCTGCTCGACAGCGCCCGCACGACGCCTTCCCGGTACAGCGGGTGGTCGTCGGCGACGACGACGCGCACCTTCTTCGAATCCTGCGGCATCGCGGCTTCGTCCATCGTACGTCCCTTCTCCAGCGGGCCGTCCTGGACGGTCAGCTCAAACGGTGCACTCACCGGTCCCCCGGTGAGTGCACCGCTCTTGGGGGGACAAAGACGACCGAGGAGGCGGACACCGCAGCGGCCGCCGCCGACGGAGGGGAAGGAGCTAACCGCTGCAGTGTCGTCACCTCACTCAGTCGCTGTCACGACGGACGTTGCAGGACCACACGCGACGTGGGCATCCCGTGCGCGCAGGATCGATTGGCCAAGCTCTCCAGTCGGCGGAGGAGGCGACGTTCATCCCCCGCATCCTCCGATCGGAGGCTGCAAACGAAAACGCACAGGATCCGGAGGCCCTCGACCCGAGGCGCCGACGAAGAACAGGCCGCTGGCCTCGTCGGCGTCGCCGATCCACTCGTCGCGCGCGCCAGGACGGCGCCCGGCCTAGTTCACAGTGAACGTACCCTTCATCCCGCTCGAGGCGTGCGGGTCGCACTGGTACGTGTAGGTGCCTTTCTGCAGGGTCACCGTCACGCTCTTGTCGCCGACGAACGGCACCGCCGTGACCTCCTCGTCGACGCCGGGTCCGATCAGGTGGAAGTTGTGCTGGTCCGACTTGTCCTCGACCTCGAGCGTGTACGTGCCGGCCTTCACGGTCTCGGCGTCCTCGCCGTTCTGCGAGACCTCGATCGTGAACCCTGGGCCGGTCTCGCCCTTGAGCGTGCTGGACCCGCCCGTCTCGTCCGTGGTCGTCTCCTCGGTCGTCGTCTCCTCGGTGGTGGTCATCGCCTCAGTGGTCGTGGCCTCGGACGTCGTCGTCTCGCCGCCCGCGGACGAGTTGTCGTCCCCGCCGCAGGCGACCGCGCCGAACGCGAGCGCCGCGCCGATGAGGAGGAGTGCGATGGTAGTCCTTGGCGTCATTCAGCCTCCCTTGATCGGATTCCTGAACTACGCCTTCTCCACCGCGTTCGGTTTGGCAACGCGCGCGACGCCGGCGGCCAGCACTGCGCCGAGGAGTATGCCCGCGATCAAAAGCTGCGCCCGCGCCGAGATCCCGCCCGGCCGGTGCCACCCCGGAATCCGATGGCTGGGGAAGAGCTTTCGCCCGCCGGGCCTGGGCAGGCGGACGACGTGCTCGAGGTCCGGCGCGGCCGAGGCCACCGCTCCAATCGTCGCCGGGTCGAGCGGCCCGCGGACGACGGCGAGGGCGAGGACACCGAGCGCACCGCTCGCCACCTCGAACCGGCGCGATGCGATGTCCTCGTGCGGCATCCGGTCGCCAAGGAAGTGCAGGACCGGCCCTACGACGACGGCGCCGACGCGAGAGCCCGTGAGCGCACCGCCAAGTGCACCGGTGGCGACGTGCATCGAGACGATCACACCGGAAAACTAGAGTTCAGTCATGAAGGCCCGCCTCGTAGGAATCAACCACGTCGCCCTGGAAGTCGGCAACGTCGAGGAAGCCCTGGACTTCTACGGCCGCATCTTCGAGCTCACGCTACGCGGTCGAGCTGGGCGAATGGCCTTCGTCGACATGGGCGATCAGTTCATCGCCCTGGCCGAGGGGCGTCGCCAGGAGCCTGACGCTCGCCGCCACTTCGGGCTCGTCGTCGACGACAAGGAGCGCGCCTTGGCCGCCGCGAGGGAGGCCGGCGCCGAGGTTCGCGGGAACGATGTCAAGGACCCGTGGGGGAACAACCTCCAGATCGTCGACTACCGTGAGATTCAGTTCACGAAGACGCCGGAGATCCTTAGGGCCATGGGCTTCGACGAACTGCCCAAGACCGACGAGGCACGAGCAGAGATCAGACGGAAGCTAGGCTCGGACGCAGCGAGCTGACCCCGGGGTAGCGACGACCGAGTCCGCACTCGGCGCTGACCGCGTGCCCCGTGACCGCTGGCGGTTCCGGAAGGTTTCATCGGGTCCCGGATGGGAACGGGACGTATACGCAATTTCCGTATTTTTCGGCTGGAGGGGCTGATGCGAATGTTTGAGAGAACACGAAGCGGACTACGGGAGATGCCGTCGAACGCCGGTTGGCTCCTGTCCAAGGCGCTGAGACCTGCGGAGGCGATCGGAGACGCTGCGTCCGGCGCCCGCGACCAGGGCCGGAGGGTCACAGCAGCAGTGGTCGACGCGGCTCCGGTCGGGGACTCCGTCGAGATTCGGGCGAAGCGCGCGCGCGACGCGGCCGAGCGCGCTCAGGAGGCCGAGGAGCGTGCGGTCGAGGCCGCCCGAGAGTCGAAGGCACGCGCCGACCGCGCCCGTCAGGTGAGCGAGCGGGGTCACGCGCGGATCAAGGAGGTCGAGCGCGAAACGAGCCGGCAGGTCAAGCAGCGCGTGGCCGAGGCCGAGAAGGAGGCCGCGGAGTACGTAAAACGCGAGCGCCAGGCCGCTGAGGCGGACGCCGAAGAGGAGCGACGGGAAGTCGAGGAAGAGGTCGAGGAGGAGATAGCGGAAGCCGCCGGCGACGCGGAGGTGTCCCAGCAGCGAGCTGAGGAGCTCGTTGAGGACGCGACCGAGACGCTGGCCGAAGCCAGACGACTGGCCGACGACGCCGCCGAGGCCGCGCGCGCGGCTGCCGAGGACGCCAACCGCCAGGCCGAGCAGCTTCGCAACGAGGCAAGTCAGCGAGCGAGCGACGCCGAGTCACGGGTGAAGGAGGCCGAGCAGCTCCGCGATCGGGCAACGGCAACCGCGAAGCAGACCGCGCGCGAGCTCGACCGCGAGACGGCAAACGGCGGGCTGGACGCTTACAGGAAGCCAGAGCTCGTCGAGCTTGCCTCGAGCATCGGAATCGAGACACGGGCGAGCATGACGAAAGACGAGCTGGTCGATGCGATCACGAAGGCTGCCCGCAGACAGGCGAGACAAGGAGCACGCCGATGAGACTTCTGCGCACGAAGAGCGAACCAGAACGGCTTCTCGACAGCGTCGGCGACTCGCTTGCGGCGCTGACCGACGGAATGAGAACGCTGACCGACGGAATGAGAAGGAGCACGATGATCAAGGCGGGCCTGATCGCGGGCGGTGTGGCCGCGCTGACGGCTGGGAGTGCGGCCATCTCGTCGCTCCGGCGCCGCATGGGCGAGAGCGATTCGTGAGCCGTAGCCGTACGGTCCGGCGCGCCCAAAAGCCGGCTCCGGTCGCACTGGCGGTCGATCGCAGTCGACGGCTCTCCGAGGGAGCGGTCGTCCAGGGGTCCGTCCGTGCGCGGCTCCTGGGCATCCCTCTTCTGCGACTCGAGGCGACTCTCGCGCTGATGCCGGCCGCGATGACCACGTCGTCGGCGCCGCTAGGTGCGGGAAACGGATTGGCGGACGCCGTTCGGTGCATCAACGACGGCGCCGAGGTGCTCGCCGAGGTCCGCCGGAACAACGGGAACTGAGGTTCTCGCTCCGAGCGGAGATCAGACGGAAGCCAGGCTCGGACGCAGCGAGCTGAGCCGGGTCGCGACGATCGAGTCCGCCACCTCGGAGCTGACTGCGTGCCCGGTGACCGCGGCGATGAAGTCGTCGCGCTCGAGCGCGCGCAGCTCCACGTCGTCCTGCGCCCGGACGGTGGCCGTGCGCGGGACATCGCGCAGGAGCGAGATCTCGCCGAAATACTCGCCGGGCCCCTCGACGTTGATCACACGCCCGTCGCTCAGGACCTCCACCTCACCGGACTCGATGATGTAGAAGCGGTCGCCGGGCTCGCCCTCGCGGACGATCTCGCGACTCGCCTCCACGCGCACCGGGATCAAGGACCTGGCGAGGCTCTCCAGCGTGGCCGGCGGGAGCGGAGCGAAGATGTCGATCGCAAGGAGCAGCTCCAGCTCCCGCTCGGGCACCGGCACCTCGTCGAGCTCGGCCAGCCGGCGACGGAGCAGGGTCGCCAGGATCGGCAGCAGCGCGCCGGTGATCAGCAGCGCGCCACGAACGTCGAACGCCGCGATCAGGATCGGCGCCACGATGGCTCCGACGCCGATCGTCCCCACCCAGAGGCTCTGAACGGCGCCGAAGACGCGCGCCAGGACATCGTCGGGAACGGCGCGCTGGAGCAGCGTGAACGCGGAGACGTCGACGAGTGTGTTCCCGAGCCCGACCAGGGCGAGGAAGAACAGCGCCGGACCGGGCTCCGGGAAGAGACCGATGAGCGCGATCGGAACGCCCCAGAGCAAGATCCCGAGCAGGAAGTTCGACGTCAGCCGCCGCCCGATCAGCAACGCGGAGACCATCGCGCCCACGAGCCCTCCGATGCCCACCGCCGAGTTGAGGAAGCCGACGCCCTGCTCTCCGAGATCGAGCAACTGGAGCGCCGACACCACGATGAGGACGTTGAGCGCGCCGGCGACGAGCGTCTGTGCGACGAGCAGCAGCACGAGCACCCGCAGGCCGGGCTGGGTCGCCAGGGTGACGAAGCCGGCGGCGAACTCGCGCACGGCGCTCCCCCGCCGCTCCGGCGGCTCGGGACGCTCGGTGATGTGCACCCGGCTGACGAGCACCGCGGAGAACAGGAAGGCGACGGCTGCGGCGCCGAACACGACCTCGACGCTCGTAGCGGCGAGCAGCAGGCCGCCGATGGCCGGCCCGCCGAAGATCCCGAGGCTCTCCACCGTGCTCGAAGTGACGTTCGCCGCCGTCAGCTCCGCAGGGCTCGTCGCTAGGGAAGGCAGGAGTGCAGCCTGCGCCGGCCGCACCGCAGAGTAGGCGATCGAAACGAGGCCCGCGAGCACGTAGACGAGCCCCACCGGGCCCTCCAGCGCGATGACGAATACGCTCGCCGCCAGCAGCAGAGACCGCGTCAGCTCCGCTACGACGATGACCCGCTCGCGTGGAAACCGGTCGCCGAGCATGGCCGCAAACGGCGACGCGATTGCCGAGGGTATGAAGCGGACGAGACCGACGATGCCCACCGCCGCCGCCCCGCCTTGCCGGTAGGCGAAAACGGCCAAGGCGATCCCGTACGCCCAGTGGGCGATGATCGAGGCGGCCCACGCGCCCTCGATCCGACGGATGTTGGGATTCCGGAAAACGCGGCCGAAAGAGCGCGCGGCGTCGCCGAGCCGTTGCCGCAGCGCACTTGTCACTGCGGAAGCATCCCACGGCAAAGGCGTTTTTCCAAGACTTTGATCTTTTTCGGGCCTGTGGGAAGATTGGGATGCCGCCCACCGTCTAGTGAATCGGAACAGCCGACCCCGAAAGGAGACCCTGTTGTCAAAGGATCGCGATTACACCGACTACACCGAGGCCGTCGACCAGAGGGACGAGGGAGACGACGTCGAGGGGCATGCCGCCGCCGCGTCTCTATTTAACGACCCGGACGAGGCGGTCGACGCCACCGAGGAACCGCCGGACGTCGAGGGTCACGCGCACAACCCGAAGGTCGACTAGCTTTCGGCTGGACCCTGAAGCCGGGGCGAAAGCTCCGGCTTCAGCGTGTCTGGACGAAAAGCTTCTCGAGCGCGCCGAGAAGCTGGAGGCCGGCCTGACGCTCGGGGCCCTCGAGCGCGTCGAGGCTGGAGGCGACCCGAGCGAGCACGATAATGTCGGCTCCTGAGTCTTCGAGCACGGCTTTGGCACGGCGACCCTTCCTGAGCAGGTCGAGCGCGATTGCGGCCTGATCCGCGAACAGGCCGAGGAGCTCCATCTCCTCGAGCGAGAAACGCGTCTCCTGCGGGCGATCGAGCACGTTCAGGACGCCCACCGGCTCCTCTTCGTGGATGAGCGGCACTGCCATCAGCCCTCTCGGGACGTAGCCGGTTTTCGCGGCGATCTCATGGCCGCCCCACCTCGGGTCGGCGGTGACGTCCTCGAGCACGATCGGCTGGCGCGTCACGAGGACCCAGCCGGCGATTCCGGTGCTCGACGGGATCCGCTGGCCGAGCAGCGTCTCCGACCCCTCGCCGGCTACTGCCTCGAACACGAGCTCGTCCGTCCGCTCGTCGTAGAGGAAGACCGAAGCCGCTCTGGCGGAGAAGATCCCGCGCGCAACCTCGACCGTGGCCTGGAGCAGGTCGCGGTTCGCCTGCTCCGGGGCGAGTACCCCGGCAGCAACGGCGGCTCGTAGGGAATCGTCGTCAGTCATCGTCACCCTCCACGTTCGATGCGGTCAGATAGAGCGTGCTCTTCAACTGGAAGGGCGTGAGCTCGGGATGCTTGCCGAGCACGAGGGCGCAAATCGCGCTGATATGCGGCGTCGCGAAGCTGTTTCCGGTCGAGCGCGCCCTGGCACCGCCGAGCCACGCGACCTCGACGTCGACCCCGCGCGCAAAGAACTCCACCGGCGGATTCGGGTTGTAGTAGTACGTCAGCGGATCGGGCTCCTCGTGGCTACCGACCGAGATCACCGAGGAGAACCGCCATGGATAGCTCTCGACCGGCATGTTGTGCGCCGACGCGACGAGCACCGTGCGGCGAAAGTACGCGGCGTCCGCCACCTCGTGGAGGACGCCCGCGAAGCGGCTCTTGGTCGTCGAGAGGCTCATGTTGATCACGTCGAAGCCTTGCTCGACGGCCCAGCGCAGGCCGCCGAGGAGCGCCGTTCCGCTGCCCGTGAAGCCAGCGCCGAGCACACGGACGCTGAAGAGGCTGCAGTCCGGCGCAATCGACCGGACGATGCCGGCACAGGCCGTCCCGTGGCCGGCGAGATCACCCTCGGAGTCCTCGACGACACTCACCTCCTCGCCCTCCCCCACCTCAACCGCCACGGCTCCCTCGATCCCACCGACCATCGGATGGTCCGGGTCGATTCCGCTGTCGAGGATGCACACCCGAACGCCTTTGCCGGTCGAATCCCCCCAGGCCCACTCACGCGTGACGCGGCCGGGCCAGTCGGTGGGAAGGCCGAGACTCTCGACGGTGCCGGCGGGGAGGCTCCACGCCGGAAGCAGGCGTTCCTGGGCCGGGTCAGACATGCCTCGATCCTACGACTCTGGTGCAAGCAGGGCTGTGCGGGCGGCGGCCGACGCGACCTCCGCGAGGCCTCGCGCCAGCTGCACACGACCGTCCTCCGGGGTTACCGTCAGGTTGACCGCAACGAGGTTGGCTGCAGCCCGGGTGCCGGACTCGGCCAGGAGGGCTGCCGCAACGGCGTCCCCCCGACGCTGGGGCGCCCCACGGTCGACAACGAGCACCGCAAGCGTCGCAACATCCGCGCCGGCTCCGGCAATCGTGAGCGGGACCTCGGCCGCGCGGCCAAGCACCTGCCCGATCGCCATGCTCCGAACCTGCGGCTCGAGCTGTTCGGGAAGATGGAGCGCCGCGAGTGCCTCCTCGTAGGCCTCGGCGTCGCGCTGAGCGAGCGGCGCCGCCCGCTTTCTGAGCCGCTCCGCCTGGGCTACGACGGAAGACGCCTCGGGCCAGGCGGCCGAAGCTCGCGCGACCTTCGCGAGCAGCGCGGCCGCCATCGCCACTGCTAGCGCGGCGGTCGAGCCGCCTGCAGGCGACGGCTCCTCGGCCGCGAGCGAGTCGAGGAACGCGCGCAGAGGAAGGTCCAGAAGGTCCCCACTCGACTGCACGGTTGGATTGTCTGCTACTTGCCGAGTCGGCGGCGGAGCATCTCGACCGTAATCGAGTGCGCGAGCACGTCCGCTTCCTCGAGCGCGCCTTCAGGGTCCGCTACGACGTGGCGGCGGAAGTCCTCGTCGGCCTCGGCTCGCTCGACGATCTCGTCGACGCCCTGCTTCGCTTGCGGGATCTCCTGAGCAGCGCGAGTCCAGGCCTCAGGGGCCGGAGGCAACGCGCTCAGAAGGTCTCCGAGACGCTCTTCGTCATACCTGGTCACACGATCACCCAATCTCACGACGGTCGAGAGGCGGCATTTCTTCCATCTGGAGACGCAGCTTCGCCAGGCAGCGTGAGATGCGGCTCGCGATGGTGCCCGGGGGAAGATCGAGGGCTTCGCCGATCGTCCGGTAGCTCTCGTCGCGAGCGAAGAAGCGGTCGAGGATGTCCTGGCAGTTGTCGGGAAGAATCGCCAGTGCCTCGTGCACCGCGATCGCGTCGTCGAGTCGCGCGAGCGTCTCGTCCACGCCCATCGGGTCGATGACATCCTCCGGTTGCTCGTGCGCGCCCGAACGGAGGCGGTCGATGCACAGCCGTCGCGTCAGCTGGGCAAGCCATGGCCGGATGGCGTTGTCGTCGCGCAGCTTGTCCAGGTGTTCATACGCGCGCGTGAACACTTCCTGGAAGACGTCCTCCGCGTCGTGCTCGGAGAGCTTGAAGGCCTGGACGCAGATCGCGTAGACGTAGCGTGAGAAACGCTCGACGAGCTCGTTCCACGCCTCCGGCTCCCCCGTCCGGCAGCGCGCGACGAGCTCGCCGTCCGTGAGGTGGACGTGCAGGCCCATCGCCTCCACTGCATCCGTGTCCATCGGTTCATCCATTGTGAACGTTTCTTACGACGCCAGCTTCGGCTCGAGATAGAGCGCTCGCCAGGCGCTCCACCAATCGTCGGCCCTCACGACGAGCGACTCTGGGCCCGTGACCTCCACTCCTTGGCGGCCACGGTACTTTGCGACCTCGTTCGGCGACATGAACTCGACCTCGATCTCCGCGGGCCTGCCCGGGTCGTAGGGCGTCACCGCGTCGAGCTTCTTCAGCGCCTTCTCCGCGCCCTCTTCGATCAGCTGCCGCGCGCGGAGCGGCGCGACATTGCGAGCGGCTGAGATCCCAATACCGGTCTTCACCGCGACCGTCGTCAGCTCGTCGCCGAGGAGCGCCGTCGCCTCCCGACAGCTCGCCTCGTCCCCGGTGACGAGCAGAACGGGACAGTTCCACGTTCCACAGAGCGCCGCGTTGATCCCCGTCTCGCCGACGAGGACGCCGTTGAAACGCAGCCTGCGCCATTCCCGCCCAGAGACGGTGTGCGCGAGGACTCCGTTCGGCGTTCCGGCCATGGCGTGCATGCCGACGAGCAGGCAGGCGTCGCAGCCCTCCTCCAGGAAGGCGGTGTACTGCGTCCAGCTCGACTGGACGACGTAGTCGCAGGCCGGATCGAGCAGGTCGGGGACGAGCGAGTTGAAGCTGTAGGCCTCGCCCGCGCCGTGGTGGTCCATCACGACGATCTCCGTCGCCCCGGCCTTCTTCGCCCCGCGGACGGCGGCGTTGATCTCTTCGGTGTAGAGCTTCCGCCCCTCTTCGTAGAGCGGCCGCCCGGCGTTGGTCTGGTCGCTGCGGACGATGCCGGCGACGCCTTCCATGTCACTGATGATGTGAACTCTCACAACGGCTCCTCGTGGCTCTGGGGCGCTGGCAAGGAGGCAAGCCCTCGGCGCGCAGGACAGTGCAAACACGCACGAACACGCGCCGAGGGCGCCGCATCCTGCGGCCAGCGGCATCAGCTTCGCGGAGCCGGGCTTCGCCCGGCGGGAGCGAAGCGGCCAGAGCCGCGAGGCTGATGATGTGAATTTTCATTGGGATAGTTTCTTATCGTGGAAACCGGCCTGCGTGGCAAGCGGGTGCTTATCACGGGGGCGTCCGGCGGGATCGGATCGTCGTGCGCGCGAGCCTTCGCGGCCGAGGGAGCCGAGGTCGTCGTCCACTATCACCGGGGCCGAAAGCGCGCTGAAGCGCTCGGGGACGTCCAGCTTGCCCAGGCTGATCTGACCGTCGAGGAAGAGGTTGAGCGTCTGTTCAAGGATGCGGGCGACCTCGACGTCTGTGCCGCAGTGGCGGGCGCCTGGCCCTCCGAGGACGTGCCCGTCTGGGAGCTGCCGCTCGAGCGCTGGGAGCGAACGCTTCGCGAGAACCTGACGATCACGTTCCTCACTGCGCGCGGGTTCCTCCGCGGAGTCGCGCGACGCGGTCACGGGAGTCTCGTCCTCGTCGGTTCGACGGCCGCGATCTTCGGCGAGGCGGGCCATGCCGACTACGCAGCGGCCAAGTCCGCAGTCGTCCATGGCCTCTTGCTCAGCCTCAAGAACGAGGTCGTACGCGTTGCGCCGTTCGCGCGGGTAAATGCGGTCTGCCCAGGTTGGACGGCGTCCCCGATGACCCGGCGCGAGCTCGACGACCCTGTGCTGGTGGAGCGGGTGACCCGAACCATGGCGCTTCGAAAGATGGCGGCGCCGGAGGACGTGGCCCGCCAGGTTGTCGCTCTGGCCTCGGACGAGATCTCGGGCCATGTCACCGGTCAGGTCGTGGTCGTTGCCGGTGGCATGGAGGGGAGAATGCTCCACGAATGAGCCCTGGGACCTCCTCGGCCCCTCGGCCGGGTCGGGCGCCCGCCTGGAGCAAATAACCAGGCGGGGCCGCCGCCCGACCCCGCCTGATCTGCTGTCATGGCCCCGCCGCATCGGGCCAATGAGCACTTACAGGCCCACTATGCGTCCGGCCCTGTCGCTTGATCCATCACCCAAAAGGGGTTGACTGAGGTACTTGACCGGCGCGGATTTGGATTCGACCGCGCCGGGCTTGGCGGCCGTAGAGTTGAGGCCATGGCAAGCCGATTCGAAGAGCGCCTGCAGACCGGTCCGATCGTCGTCGGCGACGGAGGGATGGGGGTGCTCGTCTCGGGCGCCTCGCCGCGGCTGCGCTGCCCCGAGGAGGCGAATCTCCGTGCTCCGGAGACCGTCGTTTCCCTCCACGTCAGCTTCATCAACGCCGGCGCCGATCTGATCGAGACCAACACGTTCGGCGCCAACCGCCGGAAGCTGGCGGCGCATTACCTCGAGGACGAGGTGGAGGCGATCAACAGCGCCGCCGTGAAGCTGGCACGCGACGCGCGGGAGATCGCCGGCCGGGATGTCTTCATCGCAGGCTCGATCGGGCCACTCGGAGAGTTGGTCGATGTGACTCCGGTGGAGCGGCACGAGATCTTCGCCGAGCAGGCATCGGCGCTCCAGGCCCGTGGCGTCGATCTCTTCATCGTCGAGACCTTCTTCGAGCTCGACGAGCTCAAGGCCGCGCTCGAGGCCGTGCGAAGCGTCTCTTCGCTCCCGATCGTCGCGATGCTCACCTTCGACGAGCAGGGCGAGACACTGGGCGGCGTGACGGCAAAACAGGCGATCGAGGCGCTGGGAGACGGCGGCCTGGCGGCGATCGGCGCAAATCACGGGGCAGGGATCCATGCCGCACTCACCGCGCTCAATGAGATGCACCGGACCGACGGCGGCCTCCCACTTGCGGCCATGCCCAACATCGGCCTCGCCAGCATGGCCGGGAGCCGGATCGTCTTCCCGCATGCGACTCCGGACTACTTCGCCGACTTCGCGGCGCATGCGCGCGACCTCGGCGCGAGGATCATCGGCGGCTGCTGCGGGACGACGCCGATCGAGATCGCGGCGATCGCCGAAGCCGTAGCCGACCAGCGCGTCGCGGGATCTCCGCTGGTCGTGCACGAGCGCGAGGTCGTGCTCTCGGTCGTGGAGACGGCCGAGGACACCGAGCTCGCGCGGATGCTTCGGGAAGAGGAGTGGGTTGTGTCCGTCCAGCTCGACCCGCCGCTCGGCGGCACCCACCGCGGCATGCTCGACGTCGCCCGGGGCCTGGAGCACGGCGGCGCAGCGATCGTTGACCTGAACGACAACGCCACGGCTCGGGCAGGCATGAGCGCCCTGATGCTTTCCGTCGCGATCGAGCGCGCCACGGGGCTCGAAACGGTCCCGCACCTGACCACCCGCGACGCGAGCGTGCTCGGCCTCGAGTCGATGCTCCTGGGAGCGCACGCGGAGGGGATCCGCAATGTCCTTTCGGTGACCGGCGACCCGCCCGAGGTCGGGGACTACCCGGGCTCCCGGGGGGTGTACGAAATCGACTCGATCGGCCTTGTGCAGCTCATGTCTCATCTCAACCGGGGCGAGGACTTCAACGGCCGAGGGATCGACGCCGCAACGTCGTTCCACATCGGCGTCGCCGTCAACCCGTCGGCCGACGACCTCGAGCTCGAGCTCGACCGCTACCGCCGCAAGATCGAGGCCGGCGCCCACTTCGCGATGACCCAGATCGTCTTCGATCTGGACTACCTCGACCGCTTCCTCGACCGGCTCGGGGGCGAGTCTCCGATCCCGATGCTCGTGGGCATCTTCCCCGTCTGGAGCCACGCGCTCGCGCTCCGGCTGCACAACGAGGTGCCTGGAATCATCGTCCCCGAGAGCCTGCAGGAGGCGCTGCGCGATGCCGGCCCCGACGGCCCTCGAGTCGGCATGGAGATTGCCCGCGAACTGGTCGAGGGTGCTCGGAGCCGAGCCGCCGGCGTCTACCTGGTGGCTCCGTTCCGCCGGCCGCTGGGCGTGCTCGAGCTCCTAGCGGACGCAGTCGCCGGTTGACACCGTCGCATTAGTCGGCCGCACCGGCAAAGCCGGCACGGCCTCTTCTGGTCGGCGCCTTAGCGGACGCACCGGCAAAGCGGCCACGGCCTCTTCTGGTCGGCGCCGACCAGTCGGCGCCTTAGCGGACGCACCGGCAAAGCGGGCACGGCCTTTTCTGGTCGGCGCCGACCAGTCGGCGCCTTAGCGGACGCAGTCGCCGGTTGACACCGGCCGGTCGGCGTCCGCGAGGGCGTCGTCGACGAGATCCGTCGGGACCGCGTAACCGACGCTGCCGTGAATCCGGGACGCGAACACGGTGCCGACTACTCGTCCGCTGGAATCGACGAGCGGTCCGCCAGAGTTGCCCGGCCGAACGAGACCCCGGAAGCTCGTGATCCTGCGCGTGACGGGGCCATGTCCGTAGGCGTCCTCGCTCAGCACCGTGACTGTGCGACCCAGTCGCGCCGGGCGCACAGTAAGCGGCTGGTTCTCCGGAAAGCCCATGATCGCCGCGGACTGGCTTTCCTTTGGCTCCGCCTGCGTGAGCGGCGGCGCGTTCAGTCCGCCGCTCACTCTCAGCACAGCGACGTCGTTTTTGCTGTCGAACGCGACCGCCTGGGCCGGAAGCGGCGGCGCGTTGACGCTGTCGATCGTCGAGTCGCGCTCGCCGGCCACAACGTGGGCGTTCGTCACGACGAGCCCGGGCGACACCACCCAGCCCGAGCCTGAGACCCCGAGCCCGCAAGCCGTCCCCAGCACGCGCACGACGCTCGGCGCCGCACGACGAACGCCGGCCGCACGGAGAACCGAGGGATCCGGTGGACCGACCGGAGGAACCGGGCCGGTGATCGACGGGAAGGGATCGACGCGCGCGAGTGCCCGTAGGGCGCTCCGCGGCGGCACGATCTCATTGAGCCTGCGCAGGACGGCCGAGCGCTGGACTTCCCGCCGGAGGTCCTGCTGGCCCGGCAGCTGGAGTGCAACCGCTGCCATGAGCCAGACGAGCACGAGCCCGGCGAGAACGCCGAACGCGAGCCCGCCGACGGAGTCCACGGTCTGCAACGCCTCGGGCAACCTCCTTCGAACAGCAGCCCCGGCCGTCGAGCCAAGCAGCTCGAAGAGGATCGCGAAGCCCGCCGCCCCGGCGAGCGCGACGAGCGGCGTGTACGGCGATTCGGCGCCGTCAGGGAGCAGGTGCGGCGCGAGGCGAGCGCCGATCAGCGCGCCCGCGATCAGCCCCAGCACCGAGAGCACGCCGATCGTGAAGCCCTGCCACAGGCCCAGGAGCGCGGTGAAGAAGATGACGGCGAGAACGATCCAGTCGAGACGAGTCAACGGGCTCCGATACGGTAATGCGCGCCTTGAACGGCCCCGAGCTCCAGCAGTTCATCGATCGCTACAACGGCGCGTGGAACGACCACGACATCGACGCGATCGTGCAGATGCACACCGACGACTCCGTGTTCGAGAATCACACGACCGGCGACCTCAACGTCGGGCGAGAAGCGATCGGGAGCGCGATCCGCGGCATCTTCACGGTCTTCCCGGATCTCAACTTCGAGACGCGCCGCCAGTACCTTCGCGACGACCTCGTCGTCCAGGAGTGGACGGCTCGGGGCACCCACCTCGGGAAGATGAAGCGCGCCGGGCTCGAGGTCGAGCCGACGGGCCTCGGCGTCGAGTACCGCGGCATGGATGTAATCCCGATCGAGGACGGCCTCGTCGCCCGCAAGGATGTCTACTCGGACGGCGTCACGCTCCTGCGCCAGCTCGGCTTGACCGCGATTTAGCTCGGCTAGACTGGATCGTTCTGCGCCCGGGGGCGTAGTTCAGTTGGTTAGAACGCCGGCCTGTCACGCCGGAGGTCGCGGGTTCGAGTCCCGTCGCTCCCGTCCTTCGCTTTACCCTGCAAATCGGGATAATGTGTTGCCTCTTTGGACGCGCGCCCGCGCTTCTCGGGCAGCAAACGGGCAGCACGCGCTCCTCGCCGGGTGCGGGAAAATCCCTGCAAAGCCGCATAGTTCACTGTTTCGAACCGCTGACACCGCCTGAGGAGTCGCTTCGACGCGCCGATTTCTCTCATTGGCGTATACGGAACGTTTCCACGCCCTCGGTCTTTCCCTTCAGCTCGAGGACGCGCCGGTCTGCGTCCGGGTAGAGCTGGGCCACCGCCGCGTAGGTGGAAGCGTCCACCAGAATCTCGTTCGTGGCGGCGCTCTTCGTGAGCCGAGCGGCGACATTCGTGACGTCGCCGACCGCAGTGAAGTCCTTGTAGCCCCCGCCTCCGACGTTGCCGACGAATTCCTCGCCACTCGCGATTCCGATCCCAACGGTCAGCGAAAGATCGCTTCCCTGCCCGACTGCCCCGAGAAGCGCTCGTGCGGCCTCGACCGCCTTCGCTTCGTACGCGCGGCCGGCTAACCCCGGAACGAAGAGCGCCATGATGTTGTCGCCCTCGATCTGCCCGAGCAGCGCCCCGTGCCGGAGCAGCGCCGCCGAGCACGCCTCGTAAAAGCGGTTCACGAGGAACGGCACTTCGGCCGGCGGGAGCAGTTCAGTCAGTTTGGTGTAGCCGCGCACGTCGGCGAAGAGCACGCTCAGCGGGACGACCGCCCCACCTTTCGGTGCCCACTCGATTCAGCGCGCGCAGATATTCGGGTTCTTCGCGGACGGGGAGTACCCGACCCACTTGAGCCGACCCGCGTACGGCCCGCTGAACGGCGCGTTGCAGAACTTGCAGCGCCACGGGCTCGGGACAAGCCCGAACATCCTCCGGTAGAGCCGCTGCGCGGTCGCAAGGCGGCTCTCGCCTCGCAGAATCGCCTCCCAGCGAGGGTGCATCGGAACGGCCCCCTGGCCGGGTCTATCGGCCTTGCTATTCATCGGTCCTCCTTCGCTGCTTGGCTGGCGCGTTCATGGCATGGTGTGGAAGATGGTGAAGTTCTCGTCGACGCCGACGCGTGTGGTTCCGTGGCGCCAGTAGTCGACAATGCCCTTCGACGCGGTGATGCCCTGGTAGCGCGGGCCGCACGTTGGTAGCGGCATGCAGTTGCTGACGGTGAGGACGCCACCGCTTCCGTCCGAATAGCGCACGAGGAGCTTCGCTAGGCCGGAATGCATCTTCATCTCCGGCGCGACGCGGTCGACCGCAGCAGTCGTCCCCGGAGCGCCGACAAAACGGAGGAGTCGCGTAACGCGGTACGTCCCGCTCGCCGTGACCCTTCCACTCGGGTCGACGGCACTCCACGTGCCTCCGCCCCGCGTCTGATTACGCCCGAACGTCCCCGTCCCAGTGGCGGTTAGCTTCGATCCGTCGTCGGCGAAGGCAGAGGCATGCCCGCCGGACCCGGCGACCGGCGGGTTCTGCGCGAAGTCGATGCTGACGATGTCCCAGCGAAACGTCATGCCGGACACGCTCGTCCCCCGCTCTGCAGCCAGCGGAGCCCCGGCGGCAACAGCCGCCGCGAAGCCGGCCGCAACGAGCGGCCACGCCATCTTGAAACGGCCTGGCCGCAGCACTCTGCTCGCGTCGGCGAGCGCATGGATGAACTGGTTGATCATGAGAGCCTCCCTTTGCCTCTCCTCGCGTTCGCGGCTTCCGCTGGAGCGGTCATCGCCGAACGAGAACTCTCGGAGCGAAAGGACGGAATAGCCGCGGCGGCGCGGGCGGCGAGTTCAGTCCGCCCGCGGACGCCCACCTTCCGGTACACGCGCGACAGATGCCATTCGACCGTCTTGGGTCGCAATCCGACCTCGCGCGCGACCTCGTCGTTCGTCCAGCCACGCGCGACAAGACGCGCGATCCGCTCTTCTATCTGAGTGAGCATCGAGATACGGCGTCCCGAACAAGGCGTCATCCGACGACGGGCGAGAGCGCGACGAAGAGGCGAGTGCAGACGAGTTCGCCGCCCGCGATGCCCGCTTCGACCGCGGCTGCACTGTCGTAGGGCATGTCCTCGATCGAGAAGTTCGGCCCGGCCAGGCAGCGCGTCACCCGCACAGCGCCGTTGTAACCTTCGTCGCCCGGCACGGCCGTCAGGACCATGTCGTGGACGCGCGTACCGTCGTGACACGACATCTGCGTCGCGCCCGGCACGAACAGCGTGTACATGACCGGCACATCGGCCGCACGGTCCGAAGTCGAGAAATCCGGCCCGACCTGGTAGCAGGCTGCGCGCACCTGGTTCGGGTTCTCGCTGTTCGACGACGGGCTCATCAGCACCTGGCGAATACCGCCGTCGTAGTACGCGGGGAACACCGACGGCGTGTTTCCGTCCATCGCAAGCGCACCGGTGACTCCGAGCGTCAGCAATGCCGCAGTTACCAGAGCGAGAGCTGCGAATCGGTTCATCATCAGAGCCTCCCTCGGTCAATTGACAGTTCCGGCTCCAGGCTAGGGAGCAGCAATCTCGAATGAACCAGGGGAAACCCGGGACCCGGGAAATCCCGGGTGGGCGCCCTACACTGCTCGTGTGGTCGCAGGAATTGGGGCGCCGCGGCTCTTCGGACGCGATGCGGAGCTCGCGCGAATCCGCGGCGTTCTAGACGCGGTTGCGGACGGCGCGCAAGCGCTCGTCCTTCAGGGCGAACCCGGAATCGGAAAGACGGCACTCTGGGCCTGGGGCGTCGCCCAGGCGCGGTCGCGTGGCGCTGTCGTTCTCTCCGCCCGACCCGCCGAGGCCGAGAGCGCGCTGCCGTTCGTCGTCCTCGGCGATCTGCTCGGTGCTGTCTCGGACGAGCTGCTCGCGCAGCTTCCGTTCCCGCAGCGGCATGCCCTGGAGGCAGTGCTCCTTCGGCGCGAGCCCGAGAAGGACGTCGAGCGTCTGGCGCTGTCCGTCGGAGTGCTCGCAATCGTCCGGTCGATGGCGCGCGACGCTCCCTTGGTCGTGGCGGTGGACGATCTCCAGTGGACAGATGCGCCGAGCCGCGCCATCCTCGCCTTCGCGCTGCGGCGCCTGGTCGAGGAGCCGGTGATGCTGATCGCGACGACCCGTCGGGACGACGACGAGTTGTTCGGCGAGCTCTCGACGAATCGGGTCGTCCGGATAGAGGTGGCGCCGCTCGACGACGACGCCACGGCGGCGATGGTGCGGGCGCAGGCCACATCCCGGCGGACGCGGGCAGCTGTCCGGGCCGTGCTGGAGAGGGCCGGCGGGAACCCGTTCTTCGCGCTGGAGCTCGCCCGCGCCCAGGAGCAAGCCGGCGCGACGAACTTGCCGCTGCCCGCGAGCCTGGAAAGCCTCGTCAGCCAGCGGCTCGAGCGCGTTCCCGCACGTGCGCGCGAGGTTCTGCTGGCCGCGTCGATCCTTCGCCGGCCCTCGCGGCGGCTGCTCGAGGCGATCGCGGAAGCCGGTACCCGCGCGGTGGACGAGGCGGTGGCGTCAGGCGTGCTCCAGGAAGACGGCGACAGGTTCCAATTCGCCCATCCGCTGCTCGCTTCGGCCGTCCGCGGAAGCGCATCCGCACACGATCGGAGAAAGGTCCATCGGCGAGCCGCCGACGCCGTCACGGAGCCCGAGGAACGGGCGCTACATCGCGCACTCGCAACGATGGCGCCGGACGAGGCCGTTGCAGCAGAGGCGGAAGCGGCCGCAGCGCGCGCAACCGCCCGCGGAGCGCCCGAAGCGGGTTCGATCCTCGCCGGGCACGCAGCACGACTGACGCCGGCCGACGCGCACGACGACGCGCGGCGACGGGCACTCGCCGAGGCTGAGTACGCGACCATCGCAGGCGACCTCGCCGGCGCGCGCGCCGTCCTCGAACGAGTTCTCGACGACCTCGAGCCGGGCCCAGAGCGCATCCGAGCCCTCTTCAACCTCGCCGTGACACAGGAGGCGACGGAATGGAAGCGGACGCTCGAACAGGCACTCGACGAGTCCGCCGATCTACCGGCAGAGCAGGCACGCATCCGCAACGAGCTCTCGCGAACCTCCATGCTCGAGCTCGACTGGGCCCGAGCCGCCGAGCACGCATCGGCGGCAATCGAGCTGGCGGAGCGGGCGCGCTCGCGCCGGGAGCAGGTGTCGGCACTCGTCCGCCTCGCCCACGTCGAGCTGTGGAGCGGCCGCGGCAACCCGATCGCGACACTCGAGCGTGCCGTCGCGCTCGAGTCGAAGCTGGCCTCGCCGATGCCCATGTTGGAAAGCCCTGTCCGTCTCCTCGGGGTCGCGCTCACACACCACGACCAGCTCGAGCGCGCGCGCGGCTTCCTGGTCGAGGCGTACGAGCGCGCGAAGACGAGCGGCGCGCTCGACCGCGCCGCGCCGCTCATGAACCTCGCGGAGCTCGAGTGCCGTGCGGGCGAGTGGCAGCGCGCAATCGACTACGCGCTCGAGGGGGAGGCGCTCGCGCGCGAGTGGGGCAACGAGGACCTCGAAGGCGTGATCCTCTCCGCCCTCGCCTGGGTTCGCGCTCACCTCGGCGAGGTCGATGCCGCGCGCGCGGAGGCCGAACGGGGCTCTGCGCTGATGAAACAGGAGGGCAACACCTTCTTTGTCGCCCGGAACGAGCGCGTGCTCGGGTTCCTCGAATTGTCGCTCGGAAACTACGCGGCGGCCCACGCGCGCCTCGGACCGATCGTCGAGCGGCTCGACGCGATGGTGGGTGAGCCATCGGTGATCGCAGTCGTACCGAACGAGATCGAGGCGCTGCTCGGACTCGGCGAGCTCGATCAGGCCGAGGCAATACTCACTCGGCTCGAGGCGCGAGGTCGAGCACTAGACCGGCCCTGGGCGCTCGCGTCCGCGGCGCGCTGCCGAGCGCTCCTCGAGGCGGCTCGCGGAGACGTCCACGCTGCCGAAGCCGCATTCGCCTGCGGCTTCGCAGCGCTCGAGCGACTGGGCGAGCCGTTCGAGCTCGGTCGGATCCTCCTTGCCCAGGGCACAATCCTCCGCCGCGCGAAGCGCAAGGCGGAAGCACGCCAATCGCTCCAACGCGCCCGCGAGACGTTCGACCCGCTCGGCGCTCGCCTGTGGGCCGAGAAGGCGCGAGCGGAGCTGGCGCGCACCGGAACCCGCCACGTCGAGCGCGGCGAGCTCACACCGACCGAGGCGGAGGTCGCGCGCCTCGCGGCCGCGGGTTCGAAAAACCGGGAGATCGCGCAAACGCTCTTCATGAGCGAGAAGACCGTGGAATGGAACCTTTCGAAGATCTACGGGAAGCTCGACGTCCGCTCGAAGGCGGAGCTCGCGCGGAAGCTTTCTGCCGAACCAGCCGGGGTCGACGCCAAGCGTTGACAGCCCCATCGACCACTGACCACGCCGGGTAATCGGTAGCAATCAGCGGCGAATCTGCGGACCGCGAATCGGCGAAATAAGTCGAATCCGTTGCCGGGTTGCCAGCGGTCGCGGATTTGGAGCGCACGGTAAGCATGGGGATCGAGCTTCGAACGCGCGCCGGTTCGTGGACCGCCTCTCGGCGACCGGAACGAGCTCGTCGCCGAAGGCTTGTCGGGCAGCAAACGGGCAGCAAACGTCCGAAGACAACCTCATGGAGGAATGCGGGATTGCGATACTCGACGACCGAGAAGCCGCATGAATAGAGCGATTCCACGCCAATCGTCGTCCACCGTCGTGACCCTCGAACCGGGCTGTCACGCCGGAGGTCGCGGGTTCGAGTCCCGTCGCTCCCGTCTCTTAAAGTGCCTGCAAACAGGCATCTTTCGTTTGCTGGTTAGGCGAGGTACGCGCGCCATCGGGCAGCAAACGGGCAGCACTAGCACTAGAGGGAGACGTCTTGTAGCGCACAAACTCCCTGCAAATGAACTAGTTCTGTCGATTGGGATGAGACGAGTGAGATCTGGCACTGGGCGCGGTGCAATTGCGGCGTCCGTACAGACAACGAATGACCTCCGGTCAGGTCAAGCGCACCTGCCGGTGCGCTGCTGGGAAGCGACGAAGAAGGCGTCGCCCTGCGTATCGACCTCGACACCAGCGTGGGCGCTGAACACTCTCCGCAGGATCTCGCGGTGCTCGGCGGTAGCCTCCGCGTAGGCGGCCACGCCGAGCTTGTGCAACAGCTTCGTCGAGCCCTCTACGTCGGTGAAGAGGAAGGTGACGGTTCCAGAGCAGAGATCGCGCCGCACTGCTTCATGACGCGCCATGCGGGGGATTTCGCTGTCGGGCTGTTCCACGCGCCAACCGTCTCTTGCTTGCCGGTGCCGCCACGCGTCGGTTTCCCGTGCAGCAAGCGGGCAGCAACGTTCGAACAGTCGTTTGCTGCCCAACCCGGTACTGCAGTTGCCTGCCGCCAGCCGTTCGCACATTCAGGCGATCCAAAGGGGTCCTGCGGAGGGCGTCACAGCCCCCCGCAGCACCGGGACTTCAAGAATGAAGAACGGCTCAGCGATCGGTAACCAGGTAGTACGTGACCCAACCGGGCTCGCTCGCCGACGTGATCGAGCTCCAGCCTTCGGGCCCAGCAGTCCCAACCGGAACCGTCCGCAGGTGGATGATCTTGGACGACGTCTGGCACATCCCCGCGCGCAGAGGCTGTTCGTCCTGACGCCCCTGGGGTAGGAATGCCTTGTCGGTCGCGTCCGGGCACGACGCCGGGTCGGTCAGATAGGTCGCCGTGCTGACGCCGAGGATTGCCGGGAAGAACCCGATCCCCTTGTGCTCGGGGCCAAGACCGGTCATGCCGTCGTGGATATGCCAATTCGGCGGCAGCGTCGACGCACTCGGGTCGGCGAGCGCCGCCGTTCCGTACACGGTGAGCGTCGCGAGCACCGCGAGAACGGTGGCCGCGAGCGTTGACCTCTTCATGCTTCTCCTCCTTGGTAGATGCCGCCCACCAGGGCGGCGAGACTCGCCAGCGTCATCCCGGTCATCCGTCACCCTTTCGCGCAGCCGCTGCAGCGGCCTCGACGGCAAGCGTGATCCGCTCGCTCGGCAACCCCGCGCGCCGCGCGGCCTCGGCGACGTCTTCATCCGAATTGGCCTCGAAGAAGTGGAAGCACGTCTCGTCGTCCGCCAGGTACGTCGTGCGGACGTACTGGACCAGGATGCCGTTCGTCGCGATCGCCTCGGCGGCGAGCCGGGCTTGGCGCGCCTCCTTCTCGAGCCGCGCCGCAGTCGCTCGCGGCAAGTAGAGCTCGAGGCAGTAGGTCAGCATGCCGGCAGGGTCGCGTACGCCGCAGGCAGGCGAAACCCGGAAAGCCCTACTCTTTGCCTCCCGAGATCCGGAGTTCTGCGAGCCGGCGCGCAAGCTCCGCACGGGAGCGCAGGCCGAGCTTGCGGTACGAATGGGTCAGCGCCTTCTCGACCGTGTGCACGCTCACGAACAGCTCGGCCGCGACCTCGCGATTCGTCCTCCCCTCCGCGACGAGCTCGGCGACGCGACGCTCGCTCGGGGTCAGCTCGTCGCGTGAGGCCGCGCGGCCGCCGATTCGCGACAGCTCGGCTCGCGCCCGCTCCGCCCAGAGTGGGGCACTGCACTCCTCGAAGAGCGTGCGAGCCGCCTCGAGCGCCTCTCGCGCCGCGCGCCTTTGCCTCTCCCGCCGACGAATCTGCCCGAGGACGAGCAGGGCTCGACCGCGCTCGAGCGGCTCAAGCTGCTCTCCAGATGTCGCGATCGCCTCCTGCGCGTACGCCGCGGCGGCGTCGAGCTCCCCTCGTACCGCGGCGATGAGCGCCTCGCACCTGCGCAGCGCAGCCGTCGCGCGCGGGTGACCAGTCCGGCCGACGTGCGCCTTGAGCCCGGAGAGCACAGCTTCCGCCTCAGCGACCTTCCCGAGCTCGACGAGCGCCTCGATGTCGTCCGGCGCGGCGGCGGCCGCGGAGGGGTGGCCGATTCCCGATCGCGTGATGAGCGGTTCGAGCACCGCATGGGCGGCCGCCGCATCGCCGAGCGAAAGCTCGAGGAATCCGAGCGCTCGCTCCGCCGAACGGACGATGACGTCGTAGCCTGTGGGGCGCATCAGCTCGAGGGCCCGCTCTGCCGCAGCTCGGGCCTCGTCGACGCGCCCGGCCACGGCCTTCACGAGCGCGGTGGCGGCAAGCACGGCCGCCTCGGCGTGATTCACCCCCCAGTATCCGGCGATTTCCTCGGCTTCCTGGACGTGTCCGAGCGCCTGCTCGGTATCGCCACGGCGCAGCTCGATTTCGGCGAGCGTGGTGAGCACGATCGCCTGCCAGCTCTCCGACCGGCTTGCCGCCCGCCGCTCGACCGTCTCGGTACACGCGAGCGCGGTCTCCAGGTCGTCGCCCCAGAGGGCGCACGCTCCGCGGATCCGCGTGGGGCTGTCTCCCACGGGGATGGCATCGCCGAGCTGCTGCTCGAGGGCGATGGCGCGACCGAGTAGCTCTTGCGCGATCGGCTCGCCGGCGAACGCGCGCGCCTGCGCCTCGCGTGCGAGGGCGACGGCGAGCTCGGCGGTCGCGCCGACCGTCTCGGCGATGTCCGCCGCAGCCTGCGCGGCCGCGATCGCACGATCGAAGTCACCGGCCCAGGTACGTTGCCGGGAGAGCAGGTTCAAGACCGACGCCTGCTGAGCGAGATCGGCCGCCGCGTCGTCGAGCGCAGATGCGAGCTGCTCGATCGTCTCGGGAATGTCGTCGATGATCTTGACGAGGAGTTGGCGCGCCTGCGCCCGCGTCGCTGATGGGGGCAGCGACTCGATCAGCTCAGCAAGCATCTGGCGACTTCTCGCCCCGTCGCCCGCCGCCCACGTGTGCATCGCCGCGTCCAGGCCGCGCGGCGCGCGGGCCTCCGGTCGGTCGGCTGGTGTAAGACGGCGCGCGTGTTCTGCGAGCTCGGCCGCCGTCTCAGGCGCGCCGCGGGCGGCCGCACGCTCCGCGGCCGAGTCGAGCGTCGCGGCGACGTCGTCGTCCGGCTGCTCGGTGGCACGCGCAAGATGCCAAGCGCGCTGCTCCAGATCCTCCACGACCTCCGCAAGCGCTCGGTGCACGGCGCGACGATGTTCCTCAGGGGCGTCCGCGTAGACGACCGAAGCGAGGAGGGGATGCGCGAAGCGCAGCCGATCGCGGCGGACCTCCAAGACGCCTGCGTCCACCGCCGCCGGGAACGCTTCCTCCCAGTCCGGTACCACCGATGCGACGAGCGAAATCTGCGGATGCCCGAGGGCGGCGACGGTGACGAGGGCGGCGGAGGTCCCAGCGGGAAGCGCGGCAAGGCGACCCTGAACCAGCTCTCGCAGTGTCTCTGGAACGGGGAGCGCATCGGCCGTTATCCCGTCCCCGGCGGCACGCGCGAGCTCCAACGCGAAGAACGGATTGCCGCCGCTCGCGTCGTGGATCCGGCGGAGTGCCGGCCGCGCGAACGCCCGCCCGAGGCGCTCGTGGAGCAGGCGCTGGAGTGCGCCCAGGGTGAGCGGTCCGATCTCGATGTGGCGCACGCGATCGCCGAGGGAACGAACGAGATCAAGCGAAGGCGCGTCGCCCTCGCTACGAGCCGTGAGGAGCAGCCGCACCGGTTCATGCTCCAGTCGCCGCGCCGCGAACTGGAGAACGAGCGCCGACGCAGAGTCGAGCCACTGGACGTCGTCAATCGCAACGAGCAGGCGCGTCCTGGACGCAAGCTCCCGCAACACCGTCAGGAACGCTGCCGCGACGGCCGCCGGCCCCTGAGCCGACCCTTCCGGCTCTGCGCGAAGCAGCGCCACCTCCAGTGCGCGCCGCTGCGGCGGCGGCAGTCGGTCCGCGACCTCGTCGAACGCAGCCTCGAGGAGATCGCGCAGCGCGGTGAAGGAGAGCTGCGCCTCCGAGACGGCTGCCGAGCAGGCGACGACGCGGTAGCCTCGCTGCTCGGCGTAGTCGAACCCTCGACGCCAGAGTGTCGTTTTGCCGATCCCCGGAGGTCCCTCCAACACGAGCGCTCCGGCGCCATCGTCGGGGCTACCCAGGAAGGCGCTGATCGTGTCGAGTTCGCCGTCCCGGCCGATAACGCGGGCGACCACCT
>JBKPGE010000131.1:0-4201 GCA_046729215.1 Actinomycetota bacterium
AGGGGTCGATGGCTTCGGCATCGCACAGGAAGTCGGTGGCAGCAAGCCGACGCGCGGCGGAACGGGCTGGATTGCGCATGCCACCCCGCCTGTGCCGAACAGCTGAACCTGCGGCGGGTAGTTTCGATCGCGAATCGACACGCCGGGTCAGGTGCGGAATCGCCGGAGTAGACAACGCCCTGAAGGTAAAAGCCCCGCACATGCGGGGCTCTGCCCAGCAGGGGCGACAGGACTCGAACCTGCAACCCCCGGTTTTGGAGACTTGTGCCAGCAGGTCTGCCAGGCCCTAACCAGCATCGTTAAGCGGTTTCAGGTCAGACTGAGGTCTGTCAGATCACCTCAGTTGAGTAGCAAATTGAGTAGCACGGGAGCAGCTGGGGGAGCGGGCGGCCCGTCTGCTGGTGGCCGTCCGGTCCCGGATGAGGATGGCTGGATGACCTTCACGTTCATGGCCCGGCTGGCCCATGAATGACGAGACGCCGCCCCTTTGCGGACGGCGCTCGCCAGAGTTCGTTTTGGTTTCGTCTTTCGGGGCGAGGACGTTCACCCCGTGCTCCTCGAAGTCAAAGACCTACTCGTTGATACGGAGGCCGTTGACCGCGCCCTGCCACTACGTCTTGCGAACCGCTTGACAGTGGGGATGGTCGGGAGCCTGGCACCCCCGACCATCCCGGGTAACTGCTGGCGCGTCTGAGCGGCGTGTGACTACCCGAACGCGAAGGTTGCTGCCACGTCGTAGAACTGTGGATCGGTAGCAGATGCAGCTGGAACCCAGATCTCCGTCACTTCCGGGGTATACGTCTGGCCGGTGCTGCCACAATCGAGCGACCCTCCGATCCCCATGCTGAGAGGCGTTTGCATCGCGCTCACAGCGTCCTGCAGCGTTGCCACGCGCGGTATCTGGGCGAGCCCCGCGTTGTTGTTGGCGCCGTCAGCGTACTCGCAGAACCCGATGGGAGCATCAGCGATCGCACCAGATTGCTTATGGATCAACAGTCTGGGATAAACCACCGCATTACCAGACTGATTCGAGATCACTGCAGCCCCGAAGGAAATCTTGCACGGCGCCTGGGTGGCCGAGCAGGAGAACCGGAAGTCTCCGCCCGTGGTCGTTCCGGCCGGGGAACCGAGCGGAGCGGAGTAGATCGCGAAGCGCGTCGGACCGGTGAGTGCGCCTCGATCCACGAACACGCTCACAACGGCGTACTCAGGCGTCGCGGCGTTCTGTCCGGGCGGGCCAGCCGGGCCGGCCGGGCCGGCGGGGCCACTCGGGCCAGTCGGACCGGCAGGACCCTGTGCCCCTGCTGGCCCTCGCACACCACGCGGGCCTCTCAGGCCACGCGGGCCTCTCAGGCCACGCGGAAGCGCCACCCGGTCCTCCCCGCGTGCACATTTGCTTCCGGGACGACGCTTGACATCGAAGCGCGTATCCGCGTCGCCATGAAGCTCGACACAGAGGACCGACGCCTGGTTCCTCGCCGAGCTGGCGAGAGCGGATGGGACGAGTAGGGCCAGGATCAGTCCGCCCACAACGAGCGCCTTGTTCATGGAAAACCCCCTCCTTTGGTGATCCTCTCGATATAGGTCCACGCCGCAGGGGAAACACGGCGACTCTACGCTCCAAAACAACACTTGCCTAGGTCCACTGCGGTACGCCCACGAGGTCAAGGCGAGGCCGACCATTACCGCGATCCTGCCGAAACGCTCACACGATCCCGTTGGCCGCTGCGTTCGCCCCAAGCACGACCCGGATCAGGCGACGGGGGTGGGGCTCATCCCCCACGGCGGTCGCCGCAGCCCCCGTGGGCTCTATGGCTGGGAGAAAAACCGGCGACGGTTCTTCACGCCGGACCGGCCAAAATTGGGTCATGGCTGGGAGAAATCGTTGCTGACACCAGATCTCGCCAGTGCCCTTGCCGAGAAGGTGGCCGCGGGGGAGACCGTGGAGACAGCAAGCTCCTCGCTTGGTCTCTCCTCAAGGTCGGTGCGCCGGTCGAGCGCAGAAGGTGAGCAGGAGCTTGGCAGGCTGAGTGCTGAGGCCAGGCTGGCCCTTGAACTCACAGTGATGAGAATGGGTAGCACAGGCGGGTAGCACGGCCCTGCCTGAGCTCCGCTCTCTCCACTAAAAAGCCCCGGGTTACCGGGGCTTTTGCCCAACAGGGGCGACAGGACTCGAACCTGCAACCCCCGGTTTTGGAGACCGGTGCTCTACCAGATTGAGCTACGCCCCTGGGCGCTTCCGATTGTAGACGCGCGCTTCGGGCACCACTTGCGGCCGGATCAACCAGCCGCTGGAAGACAGGGAAGACCCGCCCGCGGAGTAGGCTCCGAGCGTGGCCCGCCCCGGTCAGCTTCGCGCCCAGGGCGCGCTCTTTTCTTTCCTCACGCTCTTCTTCGCCGGAATCACCGCGGCGGCTTTCACCGCCCGCGTCTGGGTGATCGTCGTCGCCGGCGCGGTGCTCACGCTCTGGTTGGCCGGCCTCGCCGTGCGGACGTTCCGCGCGGCGCGTCACACGTGAGCCTCTGGCGGCATCTGGTCGCCGTTCTTCTCCTCCCCGGGGTGGTCACGATCGGCGTCCCCGCGTTGATCGTCTGGCAGACCGATGCTCGCCTCCGCCCACCGGGCGTCGTCGGCATCCCGCTGATCGCCGCCGGTGTGCTGCTCGTCGCCAGCACCGTCGCGCTGTTCGTCACCGTCGGCCGTGGAACCCTTGCGCCGTGGGATCCCACCACGAGGCTGGTGGCCGAAGGGCCGTACCGCTACGTCCGCAACCCGATGATCAGCGGCGTTCTTTTGATCCTGCTCGGCGAGGCCGCCTGCTTTGCCTCGTTGCCGCTCCTGATCTGGTTCGCCGGGGTCTTCGCGGTCAACGCGGTGTACCTCCCGCTCGTCGAGGAACGGGGTCTGCGACGCCGTTTCGGTGCGGATTACGATGAGTACGTAGCCCACGTTCCGCGCTGGATTCCGCGTATGCGTCCCTGGGCCGGCGAGGAAAGCACCCGCTAGGACCGTATTCTTCGGCCGTGTCTCAGGTCGAGGACACCCGAGCTCTCTGGCAATCGTTCCGCGCTCAGCCCGGCGACAGGGCTCTCCGTGACCGCCTCATCCTCACGTACGCGCCGCTCGTCAAGTACGTCGCCGGCCGGCTCGGCAGCGGCCTTCCGGCGCACGTGGAGGAGGAGGATCTCGTCTCGTACGGGCTCCTCGGCCTGATGGGCGCGATCGAGCGCTACGACCCGGACCGGGACGTGAAGTTCGAGACCTACGCAGTGACACGGATCAGGGGCGCGATCATCGACGAGCTGCGCTCGCTCGACTGGGTGCCACGCTCCGTCCGCGCCCGCGCGCGCGAGATCGAACGGGCGATCGCGTACCTCGAGGCGAAGTTGCACCGCGCTCCGACCGACGAGGAGATCGCCGGCCGAGTCGGGATCTCCGTCGACGAACTCGAGGCCAGCCTGACCGACATCTCCCGCTCCTCGATCGCGGCGCTCGACGAGCTGTGGACGATCGGCGGCTCCGGGGGCGAGCAGATCGCCCTCATCGACACGATCGAGGACACCGAAGCGCCTGCTCCCGAGGGTTCGTTCGCAGAGACCGAGCTGAAGGAGGCCCTCGGTGAGGCGATCACCCGCCTGCCCGAGCGTGAGAAGCTCGTCGTGACGCTCTACTACTACGAAGAGCTGACCCTGCGCGAGATCGGCGAGGTGCTCGGCGTCACCGAGTCGCGTGTCTCGCAGCTCCACACGAAGGCAGTCCTGCGCCTCCGGGCCCGTCTCTCCGGTGCGAGCCAGAGAGCCGGAGACCGCCGATAACATCCGGACCCCAAACGACCGAGGAGGACCTGTTCGCATGCCCGCTGTCGAGTCCGGAAAGATCCGCAACGTCGCCGTCACCGGCCATCGTGGGACGGGGAAGACGTCGCTTGTCGAAGCGATGCTTTTCCAGGCTGGGGCGGTCAACCGGCTCGGCACGATCGAGCAGGGCTCAACGGTCGGCGACTGGGACGAGGACGAGCAGCGGCGGCAGATGACGATCTCCGCGTCCCTCTGCCACCTTGAGTGGCAGGGCCGCAAGATCAATCTGATCGACACGCCTGGGGAGCCCAGCTTCCAAGGCGACGCGATCGCGGCGCTGCGAGTCGTCGAAGGCGCGCTGATCGTCGTCTCGGCCGTCATGGGCGTCGAGGTCCAGACCAGC
>JBKPGE010000132.1:0-23833 GCA_046729215.1 Actinomycetota bacterium
CGGACGACCGCAGAATCCCGCGCAGGATCCGCAGGGCTGGTACGGAGAGGAGACGCTCGACGTGGAGGCGGTGCACGGTATGGCACCCGCCGCGAAGATCGTCTACGTCGGCGCGCCGAACAACTATCGGGACCTCGACGCCGCCATGAATCACGTCGTGGATCAGCGCCTGGCGCAGATCGTGACGAACTCGTACGGTTACGCGACCGAGCTCCTGCCGCCCGGCTACGTGAAGCCCTTCGAGGACACGCTGATCCAGGCGGCCGCGGAAGGCATCGGCGTTTACTTCTCGTCGGGTGACACCGGAGACGAAACCGCGCGCTTCGGATTCGCGACCACGGAGTGGCCCACTTCGAGCCCGTGGGTAACCGCGGTCGGCGGGACGAGCCTCGGTGTCGGACAAGCCAACACTCGGGTCCTCGAGACCGGCTGGGGCACGAGCGACTACAGCTGCAACACCACCACCCTTGCCTGCACACGAACGGGTTGGCTCTACGGCGCCGGCGGTGGAGTGAGCCGGATCTTCCCGGAGCCTTCGTACCAGTCAAGCGCCGGCCTCACGCTGAGCGGGCGCGGAGTACCAGACGTCGCCGCACTGGGTGATCCGCAGACGGGACTGCTGATCGGACAGACCCAGACGTTCCCCGAAGGCGCGCACTACGACGAGTACCGCGTCGGCGGGACGAGTCTCTCGAGCCCGATCTTCGCGGGCCTGATGGCGCTCGCCGATCAGAAGGCAGGACATCCGCACGGCTTTGCCAATCCAGCCTTCTATGCCAACAAGAGCTCGTTCTACGACGTGCTGTCGGTGAAGACCGCGGTCGCTCGGCGCAACTACAACAACAGCGTCGACGCGAGTGCGGGTACCTCCGATCGTCTTCGGACGTTCGACGACTACTCCGGCTCACCGACGCAGCACACGAACGCGGGCTGGGACAACGTGACGGGGCTTGGCACGCCGCAAGGCGTCTTCGCCCACTAGCGCCCGATTGCCAAACGATCGAGGAGGGCGGCGGCGACGCCGCCCGCTCGGTCGACCTCGAGCCGCTCACGGCACGGGCGCCAGGTCCCTTCGCCAGCCTGGATCGTCGTTGCTCGAGCCTCCGAATGTGAGCTTCTTCGCGTCGTCGCCCGTCGCATCGACGAGCGACAGCGACTCCGCTTTTCGCAGATAGCGGCCGCGATGGTGCAGCACTTCGAAGACAAGGCGGTCCGAGCGCGGTGCCCACGACGGATCCCCACCTTCCCCCGCGACGCGCCGCGGCTCGTCGCTTCCGTCGGCGGCCACGGTCCATACGGCGTCGTCGAGTGAGAAGGCGATGCGCGAGCCGTCCGGCGACCACGCCGGCTCGTAGCCGGTTGCACGCTCGTGTCGACGCCCGTCGGCCAGCGACACCACGACGATGTGCGCGTCTCCTGCTTGAAACGCTATGCGGCGCCCATCGGGCGACCACGTCGGCTCCGTCTCCGAGGCGGCGGCGATCGTCCATCGCGGATGCGATCGCGGCAAGGGCGGACGAAGGAGTCGCCGGAGCTTCTTGCCGTCGGAGCTCACGACGTAAATCGCCGTTGAAAGGTCGGCCTCGTCCCTCACGACCGCCAGCTCACGCCCATTCGGCGACCACGCGGGGAGCGAGAATCCCGCGCCCCGTAACACGGCTCTTGGACGACCGCCGCTCGAGTCGATTACGTGGATCCCCCGACTCTGGAACGCGATCAGGCGCCCGTCGGGCGACCAGTCGACGTCGCTTGCGGGGCCGCGGAACACTCGCCGCAACCCAGTTCCGTCCGGGTTGATCACGTAGATGCCGCCGGTGTTACGACTGCTCGCAAAGGCGATCAGCCGTCCGTCGGGAGACCAATCCGGATCGGTATCGACCGTCACGAAAGAGACCCGCTCCTCGCCGGAGAGGGAGCCGCCGCCGCAGCCCACCGGGAGGAGTGCCGAAGCCATCAAGAGGCACATCGCAGGACGCACGACTTCATCATCCCTCGTGCTCGCACACGTTTCGCCAGCAATCCGACGGGGGATGGCTCTAGTACCGACCCATATCGAGGGGGGAGCCATGTGGAGCTTCAGACCCAGAGCTGCGGTCGCCCTGGCAATTCTTGCGCTTAGCACACTGCTCGCGGGCGGCGTCGTCGCCGCCACACAGCCGAGCGACGAGCGCGCGCTACAGGCGACGCGGCAGCCGGCGGATCGCGGCATCGACTCGCAGGTGAACCGTCTGCTCGCGAAGATGACGCTCGAGGAGAAGCTGGAGCAGATTCAGCTGTTACCGGACTTCCTTGTGACCGAAGCAGAGGTGCGCAAGGGTCTCGGCTCGGTCCTCAGCGTGACCGATCCAGCGCGAATCAGAGAGCTTCAGCGTATTGCTGTCGAGGAATCGCGCCTGAAGATCCCGATGCTGTTCGCGTTCGACACGATCCACGGGTTCCGAACGATCTTCCCGATCCCGCTCGGCGCGGGCGCGAGCTTCGATCCGCAGGTTGCGTCCGACGACCACACCTACGGTGCTCGCGAGTCGGCGGCCGTCGGGCTCAAGCAGACCTACGCCCCGATGATCGACGTGTCGCACGAACCACGGTGGGGGCGCATCGCCGAGGCCGCGGGGGAAGACCCGTATCTGAACTCGGTCTTCGCGGCCGCGCGCGTGAAGGCGATTCAAGGCTCGGACTACAGCGCGCCGGACAAGCTCGTGGCCAGCCCGAAGCACTTCGTGGCCTACGGCCAACCCGAGGCCGGCCGCGACTACAACACGACCGACATGTCCGAACAGCGGCTGCGGAACTTCTACCTGCCGCCGTTCAAGGCCGCAATCGAGGCCGGCGCGGACACGGCCATGTGCTCGTTCAACGCGATCAACGGCGTGCCGGGCTGTGGCAACGACTACACGATGAACCGGATCCTCAAGGGTGAGTGGGACTTCGACGGGTTCATCGAGGGCGACTGGACTGCCGTCGCCGAGATGCGGGCTTGCCCGCCGAAGAAGCCCGACTCCGGCGAGTGCGGCCACGGCGTTGCCGCCGACGGCCCCGCCGCCGCGGCGCTCGCGCTCAATTCCGGACTGGACTCCGAGATGACGAGCACGCTCATCCGTGACTTCGGCGCGCAGCTACTCGCCGAGCACCGGATCTCGATGAAGCGGATCGACGACGCTGTGCGCAGGATCCTCCGCGTCAAGTTCCGCGCAGGCCTGTTCGAGGATCCGTACGCGCCGTTCCTGCCGGGCCAGGCCGAGGCTCAGATGCTGCGGCCTGACGCCGTCGCGGCAGCCCGCAAGGCCGCAGGCCGCTCGATGGTGCTGCTCAAGAACGCAGGCGGGATCCTCCCGCTCGATCCGGCGAAGAACACGGCGGTCATCGGCCCGCTCGCCAAGAACCAGCACGACATGCTAGGTCCGTGGTGGGGCGCAGGCCGCGACACGGACGCGGTGACCGTCTTCGACGGGATCAAGGCGCAGAGCACCGGTACGACCACGTATGTCGAGGGCTGCAAGCTCTCGAACGCCGAGCCTCCGACCAACGATCCGGAAGGGTGCCAGTCGACAGCCGGATTCGCCGACGCGGTAGCCGCCGCGCAGGCGGCCGACCAGGTCGTGCTCGCATTGGGCGAGACGCGCGAGATGAGCGGCGAGGCCGCTGCCCGGAGCACCCTCGATCTTCCGGGCAAGCAGGAAGAGCTGATTCAGGCGATCAAGGCGACGGGCAAGCCGTTCGTGGTCGTTCTGTTCAACGGCCGCCCGCTCGCGCTCGAGGACATCGTCGGTGACATCCCCGCGCTCCTCGAAGCCTGGTTCCCAGGCGTCCAGGCGGGCCCGGCCGTGGCAGACGTCCTGTTCGGCAAGGTCAACCCGGGCGGCAAGCTGCCCGTGTCGTTCCCGCGGCGGCTCGGCCAAGTGCCGATCTACTACAACCACGAGCTGACCGGACGGCCCTGCAATCCGGACGTGAAGTGGAACTCACGTCATCGCGACATCCCGAGCTGCTCGCCGCTTTACGTGTTCGGCTACGGGCTCAGCTACACGACATTCGCGATCTCGAACCTGCAGCTGAGCTCCTCCAGCGTGTCACGCAACGGCAGCCTGACGGCCTCCGTGTCGGTGACGAACACCGGTAGCCGCACCGGCGACGAGGTCGTTCAGCTCTACGTCCACGACCCGGTGGCGAGCATCTCGCAACCCGTGCGTCGCCTGCGCGGGTTCGAGCGCGTGACGCTGAACCCGGGCGAGGCAAAGACGGTTAGCTTCAAGCTCGACAAGAGCGACTTCGGCTTCTACGACAGCCGTGGCAAGTTCGTTGTCGAACCGGGCCAGATCGACGTCTACGCCGGCTCGAGCTCGGACGCTCAGCTGACGAAGTCGTTCACTGTTCGCTAGCAATCCCCCGGGCGCCCCGGCCACCCGGCCGGGGTGCCTGGGGCCTGTCGACCGTCGTTAGAGATCGATCGACGAGTCGTGTGCGCGGTCCCTCGGACAGTTCTTGTGCGGGGTCTGCTTCCCGCTCTGGCTCCTGCCAGTGTCGCTCTGCGCCGGTGTGGAAGGTTTCGCGCCTCCACCGGATCCGCCGCCGAGCGCGGTCCCTGCCCAGACGACCGCCACTACCAGCAGGCCGGCGATCAGTACGACGATCGCCCGCATGCGTGTCGTGCGTGCTTTCGCCATGTACCTCCCTTCGGTCGCCCTGCCGGCGCCTCTATGAGAGCACATCCGTGCCGCAGAGGTACGCTGGGAACCGTGGCCGTCGAGATCTACTACTGCCCGACCTGAGCTGGCTATGACGAGCGGGCCGCGAGTCTCGCGGCCGAGTTGAACGCGAACGGTATTCCGGCCGAAGACATCCGGGGCAACAAAGGTCAGTTCGATGTCGTTCGCAATGGCGACGTCGTCTTTTCGAAGCAGGCGAGCGGACGCTTTCCCGAGCCGGGCGAGATTCTCGCCGCTCTTCAAAACGTATAGCCGCTTTGCTATAATAGCATAGTTGCTATGCCGAAGCTCGAGCGCATTCGCGAGCGCCTGGCGAGTGTCGATGCCGACCAGGGCTGGTTCTTCGCGTCGATCGCGGATCAGGTTGGAGCCCGGCGCCGGGAGCTCGGTCTCTCTCAGGCAGAGCTCGCCGAGCTGACGGGAACCACCCAATCCGCGATCGCACGGCTCGAGTCAGGTGGCCGGCCGCCGCGAATCGACACGCTCCTGCGAATCGCGAACGCGCTCGACTGTGAGCTCATGGTGGAGCTTCGGCCAAGGACAAAAAGGGGGAAAGCGGCATGAGCACACGTGTCGACGTCGAGGAGATCCAGACGACCACCAGCGAGAAGCTCCTTGCACTCGTCCTCACTGTCTTCCTGCTGATCGGCGGCATCTGGACGTACCAGAGAATCGACGACGTGGTTCGTGATGCAGTCGGCGTCGAGAGCGTTCAGCCAAGTCCTGCGGAGCAGGCGGCGCTGCAGCGGCTTGACCAGGCACGGACGCGACTGAACGCGGCAACGCAGGCGCGAGCCGCCGCCCGCGACAACCTCGAGCTTCGTCGCGAGGCTTACCGAACGGCGCTCGACGCGGGCAGGCAAGCCCCGCAGCTCGAGCGAGCATACGAGGCCGCGCAGGCTCGGTTCCGCCGTGCCCAGCGCGCGGTGGTCACGGCCGAGCAGGCCGTCGTGGCGGCCCAGCCCGCCGCCGATCGAGCAAACGATCGAGTCGCCGCCGAACGGGAGGACAAGCAGGACCGTCGTGACCTAATCACGTTCCTCTTCCGCCTGCTGCTCGTTGCCGCCTCGCTGGGTGTCGGCTACTGGCTCTTGGCGCGACTGCGCAGGCGCGGCTCCCGTTACTTCATGGTCGCCGTCGCCGTCGTCGCGTACGCGGCGATCCTCGCGCTCGTCTTTGCCGTCGACTACATCACGGACTACGTCGATCCACTCGACCTCGGCCCGCTCATCCTCGCGCTGTTCGGCATCGCGGCAACGCTGCTGGCGTTCGTCGCGCTCCAGCGGTACCTGGCGCGGCGGCTCCCGCAGCGGCGTGTCCGCAAGCGGGAGTGTCCGTTCTGCGGCTATCCCGTTCGCGACACGACACATTGCGAGGGCTGCGGGCGAGAAACGGTGGCATCGTGCTCGGCGTGCGGCGCGGACCGCCGCGTCGGCGTCCTCCATTGCGGGGCTTGCGGGGCGCTCTAGAGTCGGGACGGTGGCGTCTACTGACTGTTGGGCCGAGTGGATCCGCAGGCGACGGTCGGGCGGCGACCCTGAGTATGAAGCCAAGACGCTCGAGAACCTCGCGGTCGTTCGCGACCGCGTCCTGGACGGTGCGGCGCTCGAGCGCGGCGAGACGCTGCTAGATGTTGGCTGTGGGAACGGCCTGATCGGGTTCGGCGCACTCGAACGGGGGGCACGTCAGGTGGTGTTCGCCGACGTGTCGGCTGCGCTCCTCGAAGATTGCCGAGAGTTGGCGGCCAAGGCCGGCGTAGTGGGGCGCTGCCGCTTCGTCGAGGCTCAGGCGGAGGATCTTCACGGTGTAGCCGACGAGTCCGTTGATGTCGTGACGACGAGATCCGTCCTCATCTATGTCGCGGACAAGGAGCGCGCGTTCCGTGAGTTCCACCGCGTCCTCCGCCCTGGAGGACGCGCTTCGATCTTCGAGCCGATCAACCGGTTCGGGCTCGAAGAGCGCCGTGGCACTTGGGGCTATGGGGTCGATGGCGAGGCGGCCCGCCTAATCGGGAAGCTCATCGACTCCTTGCGGAGCTTTCAGCCGGAGGACGACCCGATGTTCGACTTCGACGAACGTGACCTCTTTGCGCTCGCCGAGCGTGTCGGCTTCTTCCCGGTGACGCTCGAGTACCGAGCCGAGGCAATACCGCTCGAGGCGCGAAGCTGGGAGTCGTTCCTGCACAGTGCGCCAAACCCGAAGATCCCGACGTTCGCCGAAGCCATGGATGCGGCGCTGACCGCCGAAGAGCGCGAGCTGCTCGTAACGGAGCTTCGCCCGGCAGTCGAGGAGGGCCGCGGTGTCTGGCGGATGGGCAGCGCCTTTCTTCGGGCGGTCAAGCCGGCGTAGCTAGCGGCCTTTGAATTCGGGCGGGCGCTTCTCCAGGAAGGCGGCGACGCCTTCACGGAAGTCTTCGGTCTTCGTCGCCGCGGACTGCAGCTGAGCCTCGAGCTCGAGCTGCTCGTCGAGGGTGTTGTTGGAAGCGGCGTCGAAGAGACGCTTCGTCATTCCGATGGCCCTAGTCGGACTGGCGGCAAGTGAGGCGGCCAGCTCCGCGGCGCGGGCAGAGAGCCGCTCGGCCTCCACGACCTCGGAGACGAGACCCCAGGCCTGTGCTTCCGCCGCGGTGAGCGAGCGGCCTGAGGTCAGCCACTCGAAGGCTCGCGCGCCGCCGAGTAGGCGAGCGATGAAGAACGTGCCACCGGAGTCGGGAACGAGCCCGATGTTGATGAACGCGGGGATGAAGGTCGCCGCATCGGCGGCGATCCGGATGTCACACGCGCAGGCGAACGACAGTCCTGCGCCGGCAGCTGGGCCGTTGACGGCGGCGATGACGGGCTTCTCGAGCGCGCGGACGGCGTGAATGTTCGGGTGGTAGGTGCTCCTGAGCCGGTCGGAGATGTCCCCAGGCGCCTCGCGAAACTCGGTCAGGTCCTGGCCAACGCAGAACCCACGTCCTGCGCCCGTCACGATGACGGCGCGGATCTCATCGCTCCGGGCCTCCTTGAGCGCGGCGGCGAGCGCCTCATGCATGGCGCGGTTGAAGGCGTTGAGGACGTCCGGCCGGTTCAGCGTGATTGTGAGGACGGCGCCGTCGCGGGTTGTCTCGACTTCGGCCATGGCGCAATCTTGGCGCATTCCCGGCGCGGAGCCGCGCGCCTTCGACCACTAGCCTTAGATGTGGGTTCGGTCCCCCAGGGTGGGAGGGGGCTGCGCAGCGGCTCAGCGCTCGACGCGGGCTGGTGCGCCCGAGCTACCTTGGGCGCCATGGCTTCCCTCAAGCTCGTTCGCGCCGAACACGCCGACAACCAACGCCCGCCGACCGCCCCCCTCCCGAGCGACGCAGAGGCGCTCGACGCCTACTCGCGCGTGGTCACGACCGTCGCCGAGCGACTCTCACCCTCGGTCGCCAACCTCCGCGTCTCCCGCCGGGTACGCGGCGGACGGCGCCTCGACGGTGCCGGCAGCGGCGCCGTGATCACGCCGGACGGCTTCATGCTCACGTCCGCCCACGTGGTCGAGCGCACCGACGGCTCCGGACAGGCGTCGTTCGTCGACGGCCGCGAGCTGGAGTTCGAGCTCGTCGGTTCCGACCCGCTCTCCGACCTTGCCGTGCTTCGGCTCGACGGGGACGCGATCGCCGCTGAGCTCGGCGACGCCGACGATCTCCGCGTAGGCCAGCTGGTCGTCGCGATCGGCAACCCCAACGGCTTCGCCGGCTCGGTCACGGCCGGTGTCGTCTCGGCCCTCGGTCGGTCGCTGCCCGTCCGCTCGCGCAAGCAGCTGCGCCTGGTCGAGAACGTGATCCAGACCGACGCGGCGCTCAACCCTGGAAACTCCGGCGGCGCGCTCGCCGACGGCCGCGGCCGCGTGATCGGCATCAACACCGCCGTCGCCGGTTGGGGCCTCGGTCTGGCCGTCCCGATCAACGAGACGACCCGAAAGATCGTCGGCACGCTGATGACGGACGGCCGCTTCCGGCGCGCCTACCTCGGCGTCGTCGGCGGGTCGAGGCCGCTACCGCCGAGGCTCGCCAAACGGCTCGGACGCGAAACCGCGGTCGAGGTCGTCGAGGTCGCCGAGGGCAGCCCCGCCGCCCGGGCCGGACTTCGCCCCGAGGATCTCATCGTCGCGCTCGACGGCGCCGACGTCGAGGGTGTCGACGACCTGCAGCGGCTGATGGTCGGCGAGCTGATCGGCTCGACCTCGACGGCGACCGTGATCAGGAACGGCGAGGAGCTTCACCTCCCGCTCCGGCCCGAAGAGCTCGAGACCTAAAGCGCTATTCGCTGTTGCGGCGCAGCGCGACGGCAAGCCCGAGCAGGAACGCGAACAGCGCGATGCGGTTCACGTCGACCGCAGGCTTCCAGGTCGCCTCGCCGTTGCGGAGCACCCATGCCCCGACGGGCCTCGCCTGCACACCGAAGCCGCCTCCGCCGTTGCCCTCGTCGTCTCCGCCTCCGCCTCCGCCGCCGCGGACCATGGCCGCGGGCACGATCGTCACCCCTTCGCCTTCAACAGGATCTCCGTACACCCGCCTCACGGTGATCGCCTCTCGGGCACCTGTGAGCATCTCGTCGACGTTCGGCACGATTACCTCCCTTTGAAATCTGGCTTCCGCTTCTCGAGGAAGGCGGTCAGGCCCTCCTTCGCATCCTCGGATGCAAGCGCGAGATAGAGCAGCCGCCGCTCGTACTCCACGCCGAATGTAAGCGGACCTTCGTGGGCGCGATCGACTGCTTCTTTCGCGAGCCGGATCGCGACCGGCCCCTTCGCCGCGATGTCGCGCGCAACGCGCTTCGCCTCCTCGAGCCAGGCCTCTTTCGCCACCACTCGGGCAACGAGCCCTGCGCGCAACGCCTCGTCGGCGGACAGGAAGCGACCGCTGAGGATGACGTCCATCGCAAGCGCCTTGCCGACCGCCCGCGTGAGCCGCTGAGTTCCGCCCGCGCCCGGAATCAGCCCCAGGCCGGTCTCGGGCTGACCGAACTTCGCCGTCTCAGACGCGACGATTAGATCGCACGCCATCGCCAGCTCGCATCCGCCGCCCAGACAGAACCCCGAGACAGCGGCGACGAGCGGTGTCCAGAGCGCGCGGATCTCGTCCCAGCGATCGACCCGACGCCGGTAATACATCTCGACCGGCGACGACCGGGCCAGCTGCTGGATGTCGGCGCCGGCGGCGAACGCCCGCTCCGAGCCGCCGATGACGATGCAGCTGACCGACCCGTCCGCGTCGAGCTCGCGCAGCGCGCCGACCAGCGCATTCATCAGCTCGTCGGAAAGCGCATTCAGCTGCTTCGGACGGTTGAGTCGGACGACCGCGATCGGGTCGTCGCGCTCGACCAGGACGAGCTCGTCGCTCACTTCTTCTTCAGAAACTTCTCGATCGCCGCCTTGGGCTCGTCCGTCGCCATCGAGAGCGCGAGCCAGTCGCGAGCATGGTTGATCGTCTCGTGCCAGGCGAGATCGCGCCAGAAGTTGAGGTGCTGCTTCGCGTAGCGGGTCGTCTGCGGAAGCTTCCGTGCGAGGTTTTCGACGACCTCGTCGGTCTTCTGGTCGAGCTCCTGAGCCGGCACGGCCCAGTTCACAAGCCCCCACTCCTCGGCCTCCCTCGCTGGAATCTCGTCGCACATGAGGACGATCTCCCTCGCTCGGCGGTCGCCGACCATGATCGTGAGCCACTGTGTCGCGCCACCCGCCGGAACCGACCCGTGCTCGGGCCCGACATGGCGGATGTAGGCATCGTCGACCATGACCGCGAGGTCGCACGCCATCTGGAGCTCGTTGCCGCCGCCGACGGCGATGCCGTTGATCCGCGCGAGCGTCGGCTTGCCGATCTCCCGGAGCCGATCGTGTGCGTCCTTGAAGGCGCCGAACCATTTCCAGTATTCCGTCGGCCGGCCGACGTAGTCCTCGGCCCACGTGGATAGATCGGCACCGACGCAAAAGGCGCGGCCGGCGCCCGTCAGCACGACGACGCGAATCTCGTCGTCCCACGACGCGTCCTCGCAGGCCCGCGCGAGCTCGCGCAACATCTGGAAGTCGAACGCGTTGAGGATTTCCGGCCGATTCAGTGTGATCGTCGCCCGCGGCGGGTTCTTCTCGTAGACGATCCGCTCGAAGCCGAGCTCCTCCGGAGCAACAGGGCGCGGGTAGTCGGGCTCAGCCATCCAGCTCGGCAAAGTGGACGTAGAACGGGATGCCCATGTCCATCGCGTCCTTCCCCGTCGCCATGAACTCGTCCGTCCGCGCTGCCGACTTGAACGCGTCCATGTCGACCAACTCCCACTCGGCGTAGTAGGGGAACTTCGGCTCGCCCATCGGCGCGCCGAACACCCTGCCGTGGCGAAACGTGCTGCCCGGAACTCGCCGGCAAAGCTCCGCGTGCTGCTCGTACCGGGCGGGGTCCGGCTCCTGCTCGTAGAGGACGAAGACTCGAACCATTCGGCTCCTTTCTCAGCGACGCGCCGGAGCGTATAGCTTCGCCTCGTGTCGAGCGGAACGGCAGGGGTAGTGGCGCTGTCGGCGACCGCCGGGCTCGCCGGCGCGATTCAGGCCGCCGTGATGGGAGAGCTTGGCGAGCGCGTGGGGATCGTTCCCGCCGTCGCCCTCTCGGTGACCGTCGCCCTCGTCTGCGGCCTCGTCGTGCTCCTCGTCTGGGAGCACGGCTTCGCCGGCGTTCGGGCCGCGCTCGACGAGCCGCCGTGGCTCTGGATCGGCGGCCTGCTGAGCGTCTTCATCGTGTTCGCGGTCACCGTCGGGCCGCCGCGGATCGGCGTCGCGGCGACGATCGGAATCGTCATCGCCGGCAACCTCGTGATGGCTGCACTCATCGATGGCTATGGGCTCTTCGGCCAGGAGGTGATCCCGATCGACCGCTGGCGGCTCCTCGGCCTGCTGCTGCTCGCCGTCGGTGCTGTGCTCTCGCTCTCTCGGACCTAGTCCGAGAGGCAGATGTCGTCGGGCCTCACCGGCACGCGGTTCAGCTCGCGCCGCGTTGCATCGCGCAGCGCCGACACGATCGCCGCCGTCGATACGACCGTCGGCGGCTCGCCGACGCCCTTGACGCCGTACGGGGCGTCCGGCTCGGGCTCCTCGATCAGCTCGGCGACCACCGGCGGCATGTCGAGCGCCGTCGGGATCAGGTAGTCCGTGAAGCTGGCATTTGTGATCAGGCCGTCGCGGGTCTGGATCTCCTCCATCAAGGCGAGCCCGAGGCCCTGCGCCGTGCCGCCCTCGATCTGGCCGTAGACCGCCTGCGGGTTGACCGCCTTACCCACCTCCTGCGCCGTCCCGATCCAGACGACGCGGGTGAGCCCCAGCTCGACGTCGACCTCGGCGACGACCCGCATCGCCGCAACGGCGAAGGCGACGTGGGCCCGCTCGTCCGTCACCTGTCCGGTCTCGGGATCGAGCGGAGCCGTGCGCGGATGGCGGTAGACGCGCTCGAGGTCGATCTCTTCGCTCGACGCGAGCCGGCCGCCGCGGCGAGCGAGCTCATCCTTGGCCGCCCGGCAGGCGGCCTGGACGGCACCTGAGGCCATCCACGTCATCCGCGACGCCGAGGCCGACCCCGCCGAGTCGACCGACCCCGTCGTGTGCGGCGCGAGCACGACGTTCTCCGTCTCGAGCTCGGTTCGCGCGGCCTGGACGATCACGTTCGATACTCCCTGTCCGACCTCGGCCGCTGCGCAGTGGACCTCCGCCGCCAGCTCGCCATCGGCGTCGGCGAAGAGGCGCACGCGCGCCGCGGTGTAGTCGTCGAAGCCCTCCGAATAGCCGATGTTCTTGAACCCAACCGCGAAGCCGACCCCACGCCGGACCCCGTCCCCGCGCGTCGTATTCCCGGCACCGCCCGGTAGCCTGATCGGATCGCGCGGAAGCTCCTCGGCCTCCGGGACTGGAAGCGCAGCGGCGCGGCTGATGACCTCGGCAACCGGCAGCGACCCGGTGATCTTCTGGCCCGTCAGAAGTGAATCGCCCGGCGCTAGCGCATTACGGAGCCGCAGCTCGACGGGATTCAGCTCGAGCGCCGCTGCGAGCTTGTCCATCTGGGCCTCGGCGGCGAAGCAGCTCTGCACCGCGCCGAACCCGCGCATCGCGCCGCACGGCGGGTTGTTCGTGTAGACGCATGTCCCCTCGATCAGCGCGTTCTCGATCGCATAGGGACCGACGGCGAACGAGCAGGCATTCGAGATCACGGCTGTCGAGCTCGACGCGTAGGCCCCGCCGTCGACCAGGATCCGCGCCCGAACGCAGACGAGCTTCCCGTCACGATTCGCACGGTGCTCCGTCCAGATTCGCGCGGGGTGGCGGTGGACGTGGCCGAAGAACGACTCCTCCCGGGTATACACGAACTTCACGGGCCGATTCGTGTGCAGCGCCAGCATCCCGCCGTGGACCTGCATGGACAGGTCCTCGCGGCCGCCGAACGCGCCGCCGACGCCGGCGAGATGAATACGGACCTGCTCCTTACGCAGACCGAGGCACGGGGCAACCTGGTCGCGGTCGACGTGCAGCCACTGCGTCGCGACGTAGATGTCGACGCCGCCCTCGCCGTCCGGAACGGCCAGCCCCGATTCGGGCCCCAGGAATGCCTGATCCTGGATCCCGAGCTCGTAATAGCCCTCGATGGAGACGTCGCCCGCCGCATCCGGGTCGCCGCGCTGGATCCGCATGTCGCGGACGACGTTGGGCCGGGGGTCGTCGCGAAAGCCGTGGCCGACGGTCCACTGCTGCGGATGGATCGGCTCCTGGTCCGCCGCGCGCTCCATGTCCACGACCGGCTCGAGCGGTTCATACTCGGCGACGATCTTGGCCGCCGCCCGCCGCGCTTGCTCCGGGTGCTCGGCGGCGACGAGCGCGACCGGCTCACCGAAGTAGCGCACCCGGTCGAAGGCGAGCACCGGCTGGTCCGGGAACTCGAGACCGTAGCGCTTGTCCCCAGGGACGTCCTCGTGCGTCATCACGGCGTGGATGCCCGGCATGGCGAGCGCCTGCGAGATGTCGATCGAGTGGATCAGCGCATGAGCGTGCGGGCTGCGGAGGGTGTGGCCCCAGAGCATCCCCGCCCCGAAGAGGTCGCTCGAGTACGCGAACTCGCCGGTCACCTTCGGGATCGCGTCGATGCGCCTGACCGCCTCGCCGACGCGGCCGAGCTCCAGTTTCGTGCTCACGGCCGACCCTTCCGACTTCTAGCGTGTCGACCGGTCATTTCAGACGGCCGCACGGGCAAAGCCCGCACAGCCTGAATGAGACACCGCAAGCGGCGTCTCATGCGCGCCCGGCCGCCAGCCTGACGGCGTCGAAGATCTTCTGGTAGCCGGTGCAGCGGCAGAGGTTGCCGGAGAGGGCCTCGCGGATCTCGTCGTCAGATGGTTCACCGTTGCGGGCGAGGAGATCAACGGTCGCCACGATCAGCCCCGGCGTGCAAAACCCGCACTGGACGGCGCCCGTCTCGGCGAAAGCTTCCTGGACCGGGTGGAGCTGACCGTCGTCCCCGATCCCCTCGACCGTTACCACGTCGTGGCCGTCGGCTTGCGCGGCCAGGACCAGGCAGGCGCAGACGAGACTGCCGTCGAGCAGCACCGAGCACGATCCGCACTCGCCCTGCTCGCACGCGTTCTTCGAGCCCGGCAGGCCGAGACGCTCGCGCAGGGCATACAGCAGGCTCTCCCCCGGCCAGATCTCCGTCTCCTGCGGTTCTCCGTTGACGGTCAACGCGATCTTCACGTCAGACACCTGTCGAGCGCGCGCTTCGTCAAGACCCGCAGCACGTGCCGGCGGTAGGCGGCCGTTCCGCGGACGTCGTCGATCGGGCTTGCTGCCTCGGCGACCTGATCGGGAAACGACTCGCGGTCGGCGAGGGGCGCGGCGACCACACCCGGCACCGGGCCCGCCGATCCAAAAGACGCTCGCAGCTCGTCCCGCTCCCGATCCGCGGCCAGCGCCAGCGAGCAGACCGCGATCACCATCGCGTTCCGCGGCCCGACTTTCATGAACGTCTGATGTGCACCGCTCGGAGTCACGTGCACGGCGACGATCAGCTCGTCTGGCTCGAGCACGTTCCGCTTCGGGCCGACGAGAAACTCGTGCAGCGGAATCCGACGCCGGCCGTGCCGGCTTGCCACCTCGACCTCGGCTCGCTCGACGAGCAGCGGCGGCAGCGCATCGCCCGCAGGTGAGGCCGTCCCCAGGTTTCCCCCGATCGTGCCCCGGTTTCGGATCTGCGGTGAGCCGACGGTCCGGGAGGCCTCGGCGAGCGCCGGCAGCTCGTCACGCATCGGCTCCTCGAGCGTGTCGGCGTAGGTAAGCGCAGCGCCGAGCCGTAACCCGCCGTTCTCGCGCGACCAGCCCTTCAGCTCCCCGACTTCGTTCAGATTCAAGAGCGCTTCGGGTCGCGCTCGGTCGAAGTTGAGCTCGACCATGACGTCCGTTCCGCCCTCGATGGGAACGGCCTCCGGGCGCTCGGCTTTGAGGGCCAGCGCCTCGTCGAGCGTGCGAGGAGTCATGACATCCACGCGCGCAAGGCTAGTACGTTCTCCCTGCAATGCCCGACCTCTCGCGCCGCCTCGCCGTTGCCCGCGGCGACGAGCCTGCCGACCTTGTCATCCGCGGCGGCCGGGTGTTCTCCGCCTTCACACGTGAGTGGCTGGAGGGCGACCTGGCCATCGCAGACGGCGCCGTCGCCGGGCTCGGAGAGTACGACGGTGAGGAGACGCTGGACGCCGCAGGCCGCTATGTCGTCCCCGGCTTCATCGACGCCCACACGCACCTCGAGTCGTCGAAGCTGCTCGTCGACGAGTTCGCTCGCCTCGTCCTTCCACTCGGCACGACGGCCGTGGTCGTCGACCCACACGAGATCGCAAACGTGCTCGGAACCGACGGCGTGCACTGGCTCGCCGACCTCTGCACCGGCCTGCCGCTGGACGTGTTCTTCATGGCGTCCTCGTCGGTGCCCGCGTCGTCCTTCGAGTCGCCGCGCCGGCCACTCGGCCTGGGCGATCTCGAGGGCTTGCTCCGGCGCAGGCGCGTGCTCGGGCTCGCCGAGATGATGAACTTCCCCGGCGTCGTCGCCGGCAGCAAGGACGAGCTGGAGAAGCTGGCCCTGCCGGGCGCCACCCACGTCGACGGACATGCACCGACTCTCCTCGGTAAGGGGCTGAACGCCTATGCAGCCGCCGGGATCCGTTCCGACCACGAGATGAGCACGATCGAAGAGGGTCGCGAGCGTCTCCGTGCCGGCATGTGGGTGCTGATCCGCGAGGCTTCCGGCGCGCGCAACCTCCACGCGCTCCTGCCACTCGTCGAGGAGTTCGGGCCGCACCGCCTCGCCTTCTGCACGGACGATCGCGAGCCCGAGCACATCGCGGAGGAGGGGCACATCAACTCGATGGTGCGCGAGGCGGTTGCTGCGGGCGTCGCTCCGGAGGATGCGCTCGTGATGGCCTCGCTCAACCCGGCGACCTGGCACGGCCTGACCGACCTGGGCGCGCTCGCCCCCGGCTTCCAGGCCGACGTCCTCGTGTTCCGCGATCTCGAGAGCTTCGTCCCCGAGGTCGTGCTCAAGGCCGGCAGGGAAGTCGGCCAGATTCCGAAGCCCGAGGTGCCGGAGTGGGTCAAGCACACCGTCCGAATCCGGCCTCTGGCCACGAACGACTTCGCCATCCCGTGGACCGAGGACGGCCGCGCTCGGGTGATCGGAATCGTGCCCGACCAGATCGTCACCGAGTCGCTGGTCGATGAGCCTCTCGTGGAGAACGGCAGGGCGCTCGCCGATCCCACGCGGGACCTGCTGAAGATCGCTGTCGTGGAGCGGCACCTCGGAACCGGTCGGGTCGGGCTCGGCTTCGTCCGCGGCTTCGAGCTTCGCAGCGGCGCCCTCGCCTCGACCGTGGCCCACGACGCGCACAACGTCGTGGTCGTCGGCGTGAAGGACGACGACATGCTGCGGGCCGTCCGGCGACTGGCCGAGACCGGGGGCGGGGTGGTCGTGATCGACCGCGGGATCGTCCGCGCCGAGCTGAAGCTGCCGGTTGCCGGTCTGCTCTCGGACGCCGGGCTCGAAGAGGTGATCGCGGCGAGTCGGGCGTGTGTCCAGGCCGCGCACGACCTCGGCTGCCGGCTCGCCTCGCCTTTTCAGTCAATGGCCTTCCTGGCGTTGTCGGTGATCCCGAGCCTGAAGATCACGGACCGGGGTCTGGTCGACGTCGATCGCTTCGAGATCGTTCCGCTACGGGCGTGAGGACTCTCCTCCGCAACGGGCACGTCGTGACGATGGACGAAGTGCGGAGCGAGCATGACGGCTGGGTGGTCATCCAAGACGGAGTCATCGCCGAGGTCGGAGACGGCAACCCTCCGGAGGCCGACCAGGAGGTCGACCTCGCCGGCGCCGTCGTCACGCCGGGGCTCATCAACACCCACCACCACCTGTACCAGACGCTCACCCGAGCTCACGCCCAGCAGGCCGAACTCTTCGCCTGGCTGAAGACGCTGTATCCGATCTGGGCCCGTCTCGACGGGGAGGCCGAGTACGCGGCGGCGCGAACCGGCCTCGCCGAGCTCGCGCTCTCCGGCTGCACGACGGTGTTCGACCACCACTACGTCTTCCCGCGCGGGCAGCCCGACGTGATCGACGCGCTGCTGCAGGCCGCGGCGGATCTCGGCGTGCACCTCGTCGTCGGCCGCGGCTCGATGGACCTCGGCGAGTCGCAGGGCGGCCTGCCGCCGGACTCGCTGGTCGAGGATCGGGAGACGATCCTCGAGGAGACCGAGCAGCTCGCGAGGCGCGGCGTCGAGGTCGCAGTCTCGCCCTGCTCGCCATTCTCCGTGACGAAGGAGCTGATGCGGGAATCTGCGGAGCTCGCCCGGCGGCACGGGCTGACGCTGCACACCCACCTTGCGGAGACCGTCGAGGAGGAGGCGTACTGCCAGGAGCTCTACGGTTGCACGCCCGTCGAGTACCTGGACGAGGTCGGCTGGCTGGCCGACGACGTCTGGTGCGCGCATTGCGTGCATCTCTCCAAGCCCGAGGTGCAGCGGTTCGCCGACACGGGCACGGGAGTGGCGCACTGCCCGACCTCGAACCTTCGCCTCGGCGCCGGCGTGGCGCCCGTGCGGGAAATGGTGCAGCGAGGCGTTCGAGTTGGGCTCGGGGTCGACGGCTCGGCCTCAAACGAGCGGAGCGACCTCTTCCTGGAGGTGAAGCAGGCGCTGCTCGTTGCACGCGGGCGCCACGGGCCCGAGGCGATGACAGCACGGGATGCGCTGCAGCTTGCGACCCGTGGCGGCGCCTCGGTTCTTCGTCGGACGGACATCGGCTCGCTCGAGCCCGGAAAGCGCGCCGACATCGCGGTCTGGTCGCTGGAGAGCCTCGAGCTCGCCGGCGCCGCCGACCCGCTGGCCGGGCTTGTCTTCTCCGCACCCCACCGGGTCGATCGGCTCTTCGTCGACGGCGAGGAAATCGTCCGCGAAGGGCATCTCGTGCGAGCCGACGAGAGCGAGATCGCCCGACAACATCGGGCGCAGGCGCGAAGATTCGCGCCGTGACCGTCTCGCTCTCCACGCACGTGCTCGACACCGGGCGCGGTGAACCGGCATCGGGCGTCCGCGTCGAGCTCTTCCGCGGTGACGAGGTCGTCGGCTCCGGCGAGACGAACGACGACGGCCGGATCCCCGAGCTCGCCGCAGAGCTCGAGCCCGGCCCGTACCGGCTCGTCTTCCACCCGCCCTCACCGTTCTTCCGCAGGGTCGAGCTCGAGGTGGCCCTCGACGACGGTCACTACCACGTCCCGCTACTCGTCTCTCCTTTCGGATGCGCGAGCTACCGCGGCAGCTGAGCGAGGAAGAGCTCGAGCAGCTCTTCAGCGGGCCGAGCACGCTCGTCTCGGTGCTCGCCGAGACGGAGGATCCGCTCGGCCGTGCTGAGGAGATCGCGAGCGGCTTGTCCGACGAGGACAAGGTCGAGGCGCTCGCCACCCATCCGCGGATCGGCGAGCCCTCACCCGAGCAGCAGGGGTACGACCCGGCGGTGCTCACCGAGCTCGCGTATCTCAACCAGGTCTACGAGGAGAAGTTCGGCTTCCGATTCGTGGTGTTCGTCGCAGGCCGCCCGCACAGCGAGATCCTCCCGGTGCTCCGTGATCGGCTGGCGAGGACGCCAGAGGAGGAGCTGGAGACAGGCATGAGCGAGCTCGTCGCGATCGCCCAGGACCGCTGGCAGGACCAGTGGCGGCGTCCCTGATCGACTCCTACTGGGACGACTGGCTCGAGCTCGGGTTTCGCTGGCTCCACGTCGTCGCCGGCATCGTCTGGATCGGGACATCGTTCTACTTCGTCGCGCTCGACAACCATCTCGGGCGGCCTCGGGTGGCAGAGCCGGACGTCGCCGGCGAGTCTTGGGAGATTCACGGCGGCGGCTTCTACCGCGTCTCCAAGTACCGCGTCGTGCCGGACGAGCTGCCGGAGCCTCTGCACTGGTTCAAGTGGGAGGCCTACACCACCTGGCTGTCGGGCTTCGGCCTGCTCGTCGTCCTCTACTACGCCAACGCGGACACGTATCTGATCGACAAGTCCGTCGCGGATATCCCCGTGGCCGCGGCGATCGCGATCAGCCTGATCGGTCTCGCCGCTGCGTGGGTGATCTACGACGTCGCCTGCAGGGTGTTCAAGAGCGACGTCGTCATCGGGCTGCTGCTGCTCGCGATGGTGGTGGCCTCAGCCTACGGCGCAGGCCGGGTTTTCTCGGGGCGTGCTGCCTATCTGCAGGTCGGCGCGATGCTCGGGACGATCATGGCCGCCAACGTCCTGTTCAACATCATCCCCGCGCACTGGGAGCTGATCCGGGCCAAGGAGGCGGGGCGCGAGCCCGATCCGGCACCCGGGCTCGAGGCGAAGCGGCGCTCGGTGCACAACAACTACCTGACGCTGCCGGTCGTTTTCACGATGATCTCGAACCACTTCCCGTTCACGTACGAGGACGACCATGCGTGGCTCGTGCTGGTCGCGCTCGTGCTGATCGGAGTCTGGATCCGGCACTTCTTCAACCTGCGGCATGCGGGGCGGACGGTCTGGTGGATTCCGGTGACCGCCGTGGCGGCGGCGATCGCGCTGGCCGTCGCGATCCGCCCGGACGAGGGTGGCGGCACTCCCGCTCAGACAGTCAGCGACGCCGAGGCGGTTGGGATCGTGCAGCGACGCTGCGTCCCCTGCCACTCCACCAACCCCGCGCAGCGGGGCTACGACGCGCCGCCGGCGGGGATTACGTTCGACTCACGCGACGAGATCGTCCAGCGGGCGGATGCGATCGAGGAGCAGGCGGTGCGGACTACGGCCATGCCGCTCGGGAACGCGACGGGCATGACGGACGAGGAGCGCACGACGCTCGGCGACTGGCTCGCGTCCGTGAAGTAGGTTCCAGCCGTGCTGGAGATCGAGGCCGGCCCTTTCCGGTTCGTCGCCCGCTTCGAGGAGGAGCTCGCGCCTTCGACGGTCGCCGCGTTCCAGGCGATCCTCCCGTTCGACGACCGGATCATCCACTGCCGCTGGAGCGGTGAGTCCAACTGGATCCCCTGGGGCGACCGCGACCTCGGGATCGGTCCGGAGAACGCAACCAGCTATCCGCATCCGGGCGAGCTCGCGCTCTACCCGGGCGGTCAGAGCGAGACCGAGCTGCTCTTCCCGTACGGCTACTGCAACTTCGCGAGCAAGGCGGGCCAACTGTGGGCGAACCACTTCGCGACGCTGGTGGAGGGGGAGGAGAACCTGCGAGAGCTCGGCCGGCTGACGCTCTGGGAGGGCGCTCAGCCGATCTCTTTCCGCGAGGCGTGAATCTAGTAACAAGTTGTTGCTTGTTCTGGCTTGGCGCGCCGATCGAAGGAGGATCGGAGCGTCTCCGGCAGCCGCACACCTTTGTAACAAGTTGTTACTTGATCTCCGCGAGCCGCCGGAGCGCGCCGGTCAGCACCTCGACGGCGAGCGCTACGTCCTCGTCGCTCGAGTGCTCCTCCGGCGAGTGACTCGCGCCGCCGTTCAGGCTCCGGACGAAGAGCATCGACGACTCGACGCCCGCCGCGGCCAGCACGCCGGCGTCATGCCCTGCGCCTGACGGCAGCTCGACGACCGGCAGCCCGCGCCGTTCGACCTCCTCCCTCAAAACAGCGGGAGACAGCTGAACCGGCGGGATCACGTAATGCGCGTCTTCGAGCCCTAGCTCGGCGACGAGGCGGTCGAGCCGCTGCTGGTCAGGCGCCCGCGCGTCGACCATCAGCCGAACCCGCTCCGGGATCACGTTCGCGGCGCCCGGCTCGACCTGGAGCTCACCGACCGTCGCGACGGCACCCTCCATCCCAGCGGCGACCTCCTGAACCCGGAGCACGTACTGAGCCGCTGCCACGAGCGCGTCGCTCCGAACGTCCATCGGCGTCGTCCCGGCGTGATCGGCGCGGCCGTCGAACTCGCGCGAGCAGCGGACGATCCCGGCGATGCTCGTTACGACGCCCAGCGGAGCCCCGGCGTTCGCCAGTCGAGGGCCCTGCTCCACGTGTAGCTCGACGTATGCACCGGGAAGCGGAGCATGCCGAACGCGCCAGCGACTCCCATGGCACCCCGTCTCCTCGTCGCGGAAGACGGCGACGCCGAGCGTCCGCTCCGAAGGCCCAATCGCAACAACGGCCTCGAGCCCAGCCACCACGCCGAGCGCTCCGTCGAAGCGACCGCCCGAAGGTACGGAGTCCAGATGCGACCCTGTCCAGACCTCCGGCAGTTCCGGCCGCGCGCCCCGCAGCCGCCCGACGACGTTCCCGCGTCCATCGACCTCGACCTCGAGACCAGCGTCTTCCATCCAGGAGACCGCGAGCTCGCAGGCGCGATCCTCCTCCGGCGTCCCCCCGACGCGGTTGGCTCCGACCCCATCGCCGATGTGGAAAACCTCGTCCAGCCGCCGGTCTACAGTCGCGCTCAGCACCGATTTGCGGAAAGGAGCGTCTCAATGACCGAGCTCGCCGCGTCCCGCCCGCCTTCGGGCCTCGAGCGCTGGTTCCGGTTCGACCAGAACCGAACAACCCTGGCGCGGGACACGATCGCAGGAATGACGACCTTCATCGTCATGTCCTACATCATCTTCGTGAACCCCTCGATCCTGAGCTTTCGGGGCGTCCCCGACCTCGAAAGCAAGGGTCTTCCCTTCGAAGCCGTCCTCACGTCGACATGCCTCGTCGCGGGCGTGATGACGATCTTGATGGGGCTCTACTCGAACCGCGCCTACGCCATCGCGCCGGGACTCGGCCTGAACGCGGTCGTCGCCTTCACCCTCGTCGCGGAGGCAGGACTCAGCTTCCCGGAGGCCATGGGCCTGATCGTCGTCGAGGGGCTTGCGGCAGTCATCGCCGTCCTCATTGGACTCCGCGAGTCGATCATGCGGGCGATCCCACTGGAGCTGAAGAAGGCGATCGCAATTGGCATCGGCCTCTTCATCGCGTTCATCGGGCTCTACAACTCGGGGCTGGTCATCGGCCGCGCCTCGCCGACGCCGGTCGACCTCGCGACCTTCACCACCTGGCCGGTCCTGATCACTCTCGTCGGCCTGGTCGTCACAATCGCGCTTCGAGCGATCGGCTTCCCCGGCGATCTGCTGATCGGAATCATCGCGACGACCGTCTTCGCGACGATCTTGAACTACGCCTTCGACGTCTACCCGGAGAACCTCGGCTACGCGCGGTGGCCCAACGACATCTTCGAGGCCCCGGACTTCAGCCTGGTCGGCGACATCAGCTTCGGCGCCTTCACGGCGATCCCGTTCGTCGCTGCCGTCGCCTTCGCGTTCTCGCTCTTCCTGGCCGATTTCTTCGACACGATGGGGACACTCGTCGGCGTCGGGCGCCAGGCCGGCTACCTCGACCAGCGCGGCGAGTTGCCGGAGATCCGGAAGCCGCTCCTCGTCGACTCCGCTGCCGCGGCAGCGGGCGGCTTCGTCTCGGCGTCATCCGCGACGACCTACATCGAGTCGGCGTCCGGAGTCGGCGTCGGCGGTCGCACAGGCTGGGTCAGCGTGATCACCGGGGCACTGTTTTTTCCGTTCATGTTCCTCGCGCCACTCATTGGGATGGTGCCGCCTCAGGCGACCGCGCCTGCCCTGATCATCGTCGGCTGGCTAATGATCAGCGTGCTGACGGAGGCCGAGGAGGAGGCAGAACCCAGCGAAGAGGGCCCCCCGCGCCGCGCCTTGGCGGGAATCGACTTCCACGACGTCGCGCTCGGCCTCTCCGCGGCGATCGTGATCATGTTCATGCCGTTCTCGTTCTCGATCACCGACGGCATCGCGGCCGGGTTCATCGTTTACGTCCTCGTCCGCACCTTCCAGGGGCAGTGGAACCAGGTGCACCCGCTCATGTGGGGCGCGGCCATCGCCTTCGCGATCTACTTCGCGATCCCGATCATGCAGCAGGAGTTCAGCTGGATCTAGAAAAGGTCGCCGCCGGGGCGCGTTGTTCGACGCGCTCCGGCAGCCGCCCCAGGAGCCACCAACCCGCCAGCGGACCGAGCGACGCGAGAGCGAATGCCGCCTGCCACGACGCCGCTTCGACGACTGACGCAAACGCGATCGGCACGCCGACGCCGATCAGGGAGAGCGTCGATTGCTGGAACCCGATCGCAGCACCGCTCCTTGCTCTCCCTGCGAGCTCGGCAGCGGCGGTTAGCGACAGGCCGTTCCAGGCCATCGAGATCGTTCCGGCGACGACGATCACAGCCACGACCACGATGAGGCTGCTGCTGGCGACGAGCGCCGTCAGCAAAAGCCCGCCCGCACTGGCGAGCCCGATCCACCGAAGCGGCCGAAGCCGACTCCTGAGCCGGTCCGAGAGTCGCCCGGCGGCGATCCGCGAAAACACCGCGCCGACCTGAAAGACGGCGAGCACGACTGCCGCACGGGCGTCGGAGACGCCGTAGACATCGTGGAGGAACAGCACCGTGAAGGACATCAGCGGCAGCTGTCCGAAGAGGTAGAGGCCGCTACCGGCACACAGCGTCCAGAGCCGGTGATCGCGGAGCGTCCAGGGGATCGCGTCGCCCTGGAGCTCCTTCTCGATCACCGGCGCCTCGCGGATCACCAGCGCGGCGACGATCGC